>CANHCU010000166.1 GCA_947459185.1 Planctomycetaceae bacterium
GGGAAGTCGAGTCCCTTGGCGATCATCTGCGTGCCGACGAGGATGTCGATCTCGCGGTTACGGAAGGCGTCGAGCGTGCGTTCGTGGCTGCCCCGTGAACGCATGGTGTCGGTGTCCATGCGGGCCACGCGGGTGCCCGGAAAGGAGGCCCGGATCTGATCCTCGAGTCGCTGCGTGCCGGTGCCCCGCGGCACGAGATTCGGCGCCGAGCAGGAGGGGCACGACGACGGCAGCCTGGTGACGAGGCCGCAGCCGTGGCAGATGCCGCGGCTGCCCGGCTGGTGCAGGGTGAATGCGATGTCGCACTGGGGGCACCGCATCGTGTGGCCACAGGCCCGACACTGCACGGCCGTGGCGAAGCCGCGGCGGTTGAGCAAGAGCATTACCTGCCCGCCCGCGTCAATCGCCCAGCGGATACCAGCGGCCAGCCGCGGAGTGACCGCACCGCGAGAGCGACTGGCAGGATCGCGGAGATCGACCGAGAGCACCGGCGGCAGCTGCGACCCGCCCACGCGGCCCGGCAGTCGGCACATCCGCCACTCCCCTTTGAGGCAGCGATGGAAGGTTTCGAGTGCTGGGGTCGCCGATCCAAGCACGAGCGGCACGCCCTCCGCCCGCGCGATCCACTCGGCCACGTCGCGGGCGTGATACCGCGGAGCAGTCGCCTGCTTGAACGTGGCCTCGTGCTCCTCGTCGATCACGATCAGGCCGAGCCGCGGCGTGGGGGCGAAGATGGCGCTGCGAGCCCCCACGACCACGCCCACGTGGCCAGCGGCGATCTCCCGCCACTGCGCATGCCGCTCGGCCGGGGTCAGGTGGCTGTGCAGCACGGCCACGCTTCCGAAGCGTGCGCGGAACCGGTCACAGGTCTGCGGTGTCAGGCTGATCTCGGGCACGAGCACGATCGCCTGCTTGCCATAGGAGAGGGTCTCCTCGACCGCCTGCAGATAGACCTCGGTCTTGCCGCTGCCCGTCACGCCAAAGAGCACCACCGTCTCGTGCCGTCCTCCGCGGAGCGGTTCGAGAATCGCCTCCAACGCCGCAGCCTGCGCAGGAGCCAGTTCGGCGGGCCTATCGTGGCTGATCGGCGGCCTGCCAACGGCGTCGGCCGGCGGGCGGCCGTGCGGACGGGAAACGCTGCCCGACTCGCAGAGCAGCCCCACCTTCACGAGCCGCATGATCACGGCGCGGCTCGCGCCGGTGGACTCCTCCAGGGCATCGGCGGTGACAGGCGTCGCGGCCGCTGCGAGCACCCTTGCCTGCGCCGGGGTCGGCTTGCGGGCTGGCTCGGTGCCGGTGGCCACCAGCAGAGGAACGGCCCGGCTCTTCCTGCGAAACCGGACGCCTGCCGGCAAGACGGCCTCGAGCACCTCGCCCCAGCGGGCCATCCAGCGATCGGCCATCCACTTCGTCAGGTCGAGCATCCGCCGCGAGAGCAGCGGAGCCTCGTCTTCCACACCCACCACGCTCTTCAGCGGCGTCTGCGGCAGCTCGCCGCTGCGGACTGCGACGCAGTAGGCGAGCCGTTCCCGATTGCCCCGGCCCAAGGGCACGATCACCCTTCTGCCTGGCTCCACCGCCCCAGCGAGCGCCGCGGGCACCAGATAGTCGAGCGGCTTCTCGATGCCGTCGGGCAAGACGACCGTGGCGATGATGCCCTGGCGGGCGTCATCCTCGGCCCACTGCGGTCCGCTTTCGAAGAGGCTGCGTTGGCTCGTATGCTGGTGCGACATGCGTGGATTAGACCGCGGCGCTGGCATGCTGAGGAAGCCCGCGGGCCCATGAGGAATCAACCGTGCGAATTGGTGTGTTTGGCGGCAGTTTCGATCCGGTGCACATCGGCCACCTGCTGGCCGCCGAATGCTGCCGCGAACAGGCGGGCCTCGACCGCGTGCTCTTCGTGCCGGCCGCCATCCAGCCGCACAAGCAGGATCGTCAACTCGCCTCGGGGCAGCACCGGATGGAGATGCTGGTGCTGGCGACGGGAGGCAACGAGGCGTTTGCGGTTTCAGACGACGAGTTGGAACGCGGCGGCGTGAGCTACACGGTGGACACGCTTGAACGCCTGAAGGCTCGGCATCCCGATGACGACCTGCTGCTCATCCTCGGCCCGGATGCCTTCCTCGGTCTGCCCACCTGGCGGGAGCCACAACGCATCATCGAACTGGCGGAAGTCCTGGCGGTGGAGCGGGAATCACTTGACGATCTCAGTGACGCCGCCACCCGCGGACCGCTCGAAACGCTGCTTGGCCGCGAGCGGCTCGATCGCGTGATCAGCAAGCGGGTGCGGCTGCCGGCGATCGGCATTCGGGCCAGCGACCTGCGGGCGGCCGTGGCGGCCGGGCAGAGCATCCGCTACCGCACGCCTCGCGCGGTCGAATGCTTCATCGCCAAGCACGGGCTCTACCGTTGACGCGACCGCGGCTCTAGCTGCCCGCCTCATCCTTCTGCAGTTGGTCGATCAGTCCTTCGACCAGATCGGCCCCCACTCGGAGCACCCACCAGTCGCCGACGATGGCCGGCTTGATGTCCTCGAGCTTCGCGGCCCTTGGTGGCGCAGCATCGCAGAACTTGTCCAATCCGAAGTGCACCGCACTCCAGATCGTGACCACCTTGGCGGCGGTCCCGTCTCCGAGTTTGCCGTGGACCCAGACTTCGATTGGCGCCCCCAGCTTCGAATCCTCCTCGGGCAGCAAGGCAGTGCCGGGGACCCGCGAGCCGAACAGGCATTTGTTGACCGGGGCGACGTGCTCGACGACAGGAGGCGCGTGCTGGCGGATAAAGTCCTTCGAAATTCGCAGCACGATCTTCGTCTCTGTCGAGCCGTCTTCAGCGGGAGTCGTCAGCGCGTTGGTCACAGCCTCCGTCGCCTTGTCTTTCAAGGTTCCGTCCAAGGCGTTCTTCACGGCGCCCTTCACGGCATCCTTGACCGTGTCCGCGAGCCGATCGCTCGCCGTCCCCGACGCCTCCACGGTCGGTGCCGGTGCCGCGGCAGCCGAATCGTTAGGCTGGGCTTCACCAGCCACCGCCAGCAGCACGAATAGGATCGGCAGGGTGACACAAACCATCGACGCTGTGGGGTTCATTTTCCGGCCGGCCTCGGTTCAGAACGCTGGCAACAAGCGTCCTAACCGCCGGCAAAGGCCTGCAGCCTCCCGGCGAGCAGGCGGCTGACGGGCTGGCTGGCCACCGCCGGATCGCGGGCCAGCACCGTTAGGAGCACCGTGAGTCGATCAGCGGCTGGGCTTTGGAGATTCAGCAGGAGCGTTCGCTGACCACCAACGACACACGGTCCACCAGGAAGATCGCCCAGTGGTTCCTCACGAACCACGTACCCGATCTCGCGAGCCAACTGCAACGCTTCCTCGAGCAGGCCCAGGGTGTCGTCCATGCGATGCGCCGTTCCCCGCCGAGCCAGGCTCAGCGATGGCCCCCTGGTGGCAGCCCGAGTTGATCGCGGCGGGCCTCCATGGCACGACGGTATTCGACGTACCTCGCCCGCTGTTCGGGAGACGTGCTGTCGATGATGTTCTTTCGCCAGCGGTTGCGATCTTCTTCGGAACCACCGCGGGGCGGTCTGCCACTACCTGAACCGCCACCGCCACCGGGACCACCACCCGGCCCGCCAGGTCCACCGCCTGCCCCGCTGCCGCTAGGACCGGGACCGCCACCGCCACCGGGCCCACCACCACCGGGAACGCCGTTGCCAGCCATGCCCCTCGGCGGTCCGCCCTGACCGCCGCCAGCCGGACGCGACGACTCCCACGCCTGTCGAAACAGGTCTTCCTGTTTGATCTGCCGGTCGAGTTCCTTCTGCCGCTGATCGGCTGGCAGTGAGAAGTAGGCGTTGATGCGGGTCTGCATCGAGGTGCGAAAGACGTTGCCGCCCCGCCGCCCGGCCTCCTGTCGCATGTTTTCAGGAAGGGCCTCGATCTTTTCACGGATTTGGCCCATGGCTGCCACTGCGGCCTTGGCTTCGTCGAGCGTCTGCGGGCCGCCATTGGCCATGAATTGCTTCTGTGCTTCGGCCTGTAGTTTCTGAATCTCGGCAACACGAGGGTCGGTCGTCAGCCGGACATAGCCAAGCAACCAAGCGACCAGAAATGCCAGCAGGGCGAGCGCCAGCAGGATCAGCGCCCAGCGTCCCGCCTTCCGCATGCCCGAGGCGTTATCGTCGAGTTCTGAAAAATCCACGGAACGCATCGATGCAGTGCTCATGAAAGCCTCTTCGTTTTGGCGCGAACGGCAGTGACTGCCGGGTGACGGTTACGGGTTGTCGACGTGACCGTCGAAGTAGAGAAAGTTGCGGGAGCCTTCCGGGGCCGACCAGCCGCTGCCGCCCGTGTCATTCGAATCCGTTTCACCGTCGCTGAACATCGCGGCCCACCCAGTGGCATGGAACGGCTGGAATTCGTAGAGCACCCAGAGTTTCGAGGTCGAGGCCGTCTGGCCGCTGCGGGAACGGCCCGCCTCCTCGCGGGTTCGCCCACGGAGCTTACCGGTCGCTGGGTCGGTGATGGTAAGCCGGAGTTGAGGATACTCGTAGCTCGTCCCTTCGAGCTTGAGATTCGCGGCCAAATACTCGCTCGGTTTCTCGTCGTCGGGAATGCCAGCGAGTGCCATCTGTGCGTTTTTCACGGCCTCGGAGTTTGGGTCGCGTTGGAAGTAGGCGTTGTCGGATGGGCAGCGGAACACCTCACTGCTGCCCTCCGTAAAGGACGCCAAGGCGGCGGCGATGCTCGGGTACAGTGGCCTGCTGCCGCTGACGTAGAAGCCTGGCTCCGCACTCGGCATCTGCGCCGCCAACGGAAACTTGGCCGTCTTCATGCGATCCAAATAGATCTGGAAGGCGATCCCGATCTGTTTGAGGTTCGACTTGCATGTGGTTCGCCGTCCCGCCTCGCGGGCCGACTGCACCGCGGGCAGCAGCAGGCCCAGCAGCACTCCGATGATCGCGATCACCACCAGCAGTTCGACCAGCGTGAAGCCATGGCGCCGACTGGCCGTGGTGACAGAGGAGGCGGCGACGGCTTGTTCGACGGGCATGCGTTGCTCCAAAGTCACCAGGAAAAGAGTCACCCGGAAAGCCGGCGGTGGGAAGGTGCGGAGGATTGATGGACTAACCGACACTTGAACGGTCGAGTCGTCCAAAAGGTGCAGTCCCGCAATTGTACCGTCGGTACAGCCAGCCGGTCGATACGCCACGGGGATACGCAACTGCTTGTCTCCAAGGGGGTTGGGGTAAGGGACCGGGGCAAAAACCCCGATTACCCCGCCCCTGCCGATCGCGGAGGGTGTGCGGCCAGGCCCGTTGCTACCGGAATCGCAAGGTGGCCTGAAACGGGGAAGCGGTGAGACAGAGCCGCGGTTGGTGGTGAGGCCAGCAGCAGGGAGGGATCGTGGATCTGACAGACAAATCCGCTGAAGCCGGGGCATTCGAGCGGTCTTTAGCAGGCTCGATGCCGCAGCCTGCGCACGCCCCGCTCGGCGGTATAGCGTCGGCCCGCATCGACGAGATCACCGCGTTGCACAGGCAACTCGAAATAGCCCGCCTGCGGCATGCCGCGGAGGTCTCTGAACTCCGTCGTCAGGTGCTCGAGGCCCGAAAACTGGCCGGCCTCGGCGAACTGCTGGGCACCACGACCCACGAGTTCAACAACGCCCTGACGACGATCCTCAACTATGCCAAGCTGGGCCTCCGACACCGCGACCAGCCGACCCGCGACAAAGCGCTCGAACGCATCCTTTCGGCGGGCACAAGGGCGGCGAAGATCACCGCCAGCGTGCTCGGCATGTCGAGATCCGGCTCGGCCAGGTTCGAGCCGGTGAATCTCCACCTGCTGATCGAAGACGTGCTCGTGCTCCTCGAGCGGGAGTTGATGAAATACCGCGTGCAGGTGGAGCGAGAATTCACCCCGGTGCCGAAGGTGTCGGGCAACCCGGGGCAGCTCCAGCAGGTGCTCTTAAACCTGCTCGTGAATGCCAGGCAGGCGATGCCAGGCGGCGGCCGACTGATTCTGCGACTCTCGTACGACGAACCCACGGGCCTCGTTGACCTGATGGTCCGCGACACAGGCTGCGGCATGACCCCCGATGTGATGCGGCGGATCTTCGAGCCGCGGTTTTCCACGAAGTCGGGGCCGGACGAGACCGGCAAGGGGGGCACGGGCCTCGGCCTGTCGGCCTGCAAGGAGATCGTGGACGCCCACCGCGGCAGAATCCGCGTGGAGAGCGCCCCAGGCAAGGGCACGGCGATCACGATCCGCCTGCCGTTGCAGCAGCAGGTCGCGTCCTAAGACTGCTGCGCGAGAAGCCGCGTATCCCCCGGCTCGCGCCGGGGGCTTGTATGCGGATCCGTCCACCAATCCATGCAAGCCCTGAGCGCCAGCGACGGGATCTGCCCTCGGGCCGTGCCGCGAACTGGGCATGACGAACTTTGGCAACCTTTTCACATCATGGCCGTCGGCGTGCCTACAATCAGGGCGACACTCACGAGGAAAACCGCCCGATGACGCAGCAGCATCCCCACGCCCACCTTCCCCGCAATCTTGCAGACCTCCGCGCGAGCGGCTGGAAGAGCCGTTCTGTCAAGGATGAACTCCGGGCGAACTTCATGCGGTATCTCCGAGATGGCGAGGAACTCTTCCCCGGCATCGTCGGCTACGACGACACCGTGATCCCCGAGATCAACATCGCCCTGCTCGCCGGCCACGACATGCTCTTCCTCGGCGAGAAGGGGCAGGCAAAGAGCCGACTGATGCGACTGCTCGTGCGGTTTCTCGACGAGCATCTCCCCTACCTCGACGACCCGACGATCCCGCTTCACGACGATCCCTCTGCTCCGATCACGTCCGCCGGCCGCAGGCTGGTGGCTGGCCGGGATCCGCGGGAGGTGCCGATCGCCTGGTGGCATCGGGATGATCGCTACGCGGAGCGACTGGCCCCGGGCACGAAGTTCGCCGACATCATCGGCGAGATCGACCCGGCCAAACTGGCCGGCGGCACGAGCATGGCGAGCGAGGACGCACTCCACCTCGGACTCATCCCGCGGATGCACCGCGGCATCTTCGCCATGAACGAGCTGCCCGAACTCGACGAACTGGTGCAGGTCGGGATGTTCAATATTCTCGAGGAACGCGACGTTCAGATTCGCGGCTATCCCGTGAAGTTCGACATCGATTGCGTGCTGCTCTTCTCGGCGAATCCATCCACCTACAACCGCTCCGGGAAGGTGATCCCTCAGCTTAAAGA
>CANHCU010000167.1 GCA_947459185.1 Planctomycetaceae bacterium
CCGGACCAGTCTGGACTACCGGACCAGTCTGGACTACCGGACCAGTCTGGACTACCGGACCAGTCTGGACTACCGGACCAGTCTGGACTTTGAGTGCTTCGGATTCGGAGGGAACGTCGGACTCGGCGGCGGTCATCGGGCGGCCTCCATCGAGCGGGCAACGTATTTGAAGAGGAGATCGGTCTCGAGGTTGACCGCATCGCCCTCGGCAAGACTGCCCAGCGTCGTGCAGGCGAGCGTGTGCGGAATGAGCGCGACGCTGAACCAGCCCTCGGTCACGTCCACCAGCGTGAGGCTGACGCCGTCGATCGCCACCGATCCCTTCGACGCCATCTGGCCGAGCAGGGCAGGGGGGGCCGAAAACCGGCAGGTAACCCAGTCGCCCTCCTGCACCCGCGATTTGAGCCGCCCCTGGCCGTCGATGTGACCGGTGACAAGATGCCCACCCAATCGATCGGAGAGACGCAGCGAACGCTCCAGGTTGACATGCTTTCCCCCCGCAAGCTCGCCGAGCGAGGTCCGCGCGAGCGTCTCGGGGCCAAGCTGAAACTCGATCCGCGTGCCATCGATCCTCACGACCGACAAGCAGCAGCCACTGGTGCAGATGCTCTCGCCGAGTTGTGCATCCTGCGCGATCTCGGCCGCCTCGACGACCAGCCGCACTCCGGGCGGCTCCGCCACCACGGCAGCCACGCGACCGAGGGATTCGACCAGACCGGTGAACATGGGCAACGCTCGAAAAGGAGTGGGCAGGCGGCAGGAGACCCTTCAAAGATAGCGGCCGCAGACCGCTCCAGCCATGACGAGAGACTTTCGGCCTTGCGTGCCGGCCCGCCGCTGGCACAATTGCCGCGGATCGGCAACCCATCCACCGACTTTCCCACCCCACCCACCCCAGAAGGCACCTTCTCCATGTCCACGATCGTCGACATCCACGCCCGCCAGATTCTCGACAGCCGCGGCAACCCCACGATCGAGGTCGATGTCAGCCTCGCCGATGGTGCATTTGGCCGTGCGGCCGTGCCGTCGGGTGCGAGCACCGGTGCCCACGAAGCCTGGGAGAAGCGGGATGGCGATAAGGGCGTCTACCTCGGCAAGGGCGTGCTCGAGGCGGTCGAGAACGTCAACACGCGGATCGCGGAGGAACTCGAGGGCTGCGACGCCCTCGACCAGACTACCGTGGACGAGCTGATGCTCGAACTCGACGGCACGCCGAACAAGAAAAATCTCGGCGCGAATGCCATCCTCGGCGTTTCGATGGCGGTGGCCCATGCCGCGGCCGAGCACTGCGGCCAGCCGCTCTATCGTTATCTCGGCGGCACGACCGCCCGCCTGCTGCCCGCTCCGATGATGAACATCATCAACGGTGGCGCCCACGCCGACAACCCGCTCGACGTGCAGGAATTCATGGTGATGCCGCTGGGCTTCGACACCTTTGACGACGCCCTCCGCGCGGGTGTCGAGACCTTCCACTCGCTGAAGAAGGTGCTCAAGGACAAGAAGCTCGCCACGGCCGTGGGCGACGAAGGCGGCTTCGCTCCGCACATCGGCACCTGCGCCGAGGCGCTCGAGGTGATCCTCGCGGCGATCTCCAACGCCGGCTACAAGCCGGGCAAGGACATGTTCATCGGGCTCGACGTGGCCGCGACGGAGCTCTACGACGCCAAGACCGGCACCTACACGATCGAGGGCAAGTCGCTCGACTCGGCGGGCATGGTCGATTTCTTCGCGAGCCTCGCCAGCCGCTACCCGATCGTGTCGATCGAAGACGGCTGCTCGGAGGACGACTGGAAGGGCTGGAAGCTGATCAGCGAGAAGCTCGGTGAGAAGGTGCAACTCGTGGGCGACGACCTGTTCGTCACCAACTCCGAGCGGCTCTCTCGCGGCATTGCCGAGGGGATCGCCAACAGCATCCTCGTGAAGGTCAATCAGATCGGCACGCTCACCGAGACGATCGCCGCCGTGTCGCTCGCCCATCGCTCGGGCTACACCTCGATCGCCAGCCACCGCAGCGGCGAGACGGAAGACGCCACGATCGCCGATCTTGCCGTCGGCCTCTCCACGGGCCAGATCAAGACCGGATCGGCCTCCCGCAGCGACCGGATCGCGAAATACAACCAGTTGCTGCGGATCCAGGAGTCGCTCGGCGACGGTGCGATCTACGCCGGCCGCGACGTGCAGGCCCGTTGGCCCGGCATCGCGTAAGCTGGCGGTATGGCGACCGAACCCGACACCAGCGAGCCGTTTCGCATCGTGGACAGCCCGTGGTTCTGGGGGCTGGCGTTTTCACTGATGGCGCTTGTCGGCATCGGGCTGATTGCGAAGAAGTTCGACGCGCGGCAGCGGCAGGTGGAAGGCCGGTTCCTCGGTCGGCAGCAGGCGGCGATCGAGCGGTCGCGGCGGGCCGCCGGTCTGCCGCCGGTCGATCTGGCCGAGGAGGCCCACGACCGGGAGATCGCGCAGCCCCGGCGCATCGTGCCGCTCTGGACGCTCGCCACTACCGCCGGCCTGGCCGCCATCGGCTCCGGAGTCATGCTCCATCGCGAATGGCGTGCGAGCCGATGATGCTGCGGCGGCGGGAGACGTAGTCCCAGACGACGAAGCGGTCGAGTTCCTTGCCAGCCGTGAAGAAGACGCGGCCCTTGGCTCTTGCCCGATTCGTCACTTTTCGGGGGCTCCATTGCTTGACATCGAACTGTGTTGGGCAGAAGCTTGAAGAGGCACGACATTCGCCGCATAACGACGTGGCAGCAGGGGCCACCACCTCCGTGATCCTCGCAACGATGCCCACTTCGACATTCTTTCGCAGCCTGCATCTTCTGGTCGTCGCCACAGCGAGCGGTCTCGTTCTGGCGATTGCCCTCGCTGGCTCCACCGCAAAGGCTCAGTCGTCCAATGTGACAACTGCGGCTGATCTCGCGACGGCCATCCAATCGGCGAATGCGTGGACAGGCGCCGGCCCGTACACCATCAACTTCCTGACCAGCGGCACGATCCAGCCGACCACGCAGATGGTGATCGGTCTGTCGGGCTCAAACACGGCTGGCCTGATCCTCAATGGCAACGCCTCGACGATCGACATGTCGCAGGCCAATGGAGGCGCCGGTGACCGAGCCTTCTTCGTCGCCAACGGCACGGTCGCGTTCAACAGTCTCACGATCGCCAATGGCCGAGCCGTCGGCGGGAATGGCGGCGGCGGAGCGGGCGGTGGTGCGGGGCTCGGGGGGGCGATCTTCGTAGCGAACGGCGCGGCGATTCCGGGCGTGCCGGTGCTCCCGACCAGTGTCACGCTTTCCGGCGTGCAATTTTTCAACAACGCAGCAACTGGTGGCGTGGGCGGCACGTTTGACAGTTCGTTCAGCGCATCCTCTTTTCCCTATCACTGGGACGGCGGCGGTGGCATGGGAGGAAACGGCGGCCAGGCCTACCAAGGCGGCCTGGATTCGTCCGGCGGCGGTGGCGGTGGCTTCGGGTTTGGCGCCGACGGAGGAAATGGGTCGCCCGATGGAGTCGCTGGATCAGCCGGAGCCATGACGATCGCGGGGGCCGGGGCGGGTGGCAGCGGTGGCGACAACGGTGCGGCCGGCGGCATCAGTGGCGGCGGTGGCGGCGGCGGAAACGACGGGTTCTTCGAGCACGGAGCCGGCGGCGGTGGCGGTGTCGGCGGCGTGGCGGCGGACGGGAACTCCGGCGGCGCGGGCGGCTTCGGCGGCGGCGGCGGCGGCGGTGGTAATTACTCGGACAACGCAGGCGATGGAGGGTTTGGCGGCGGCGGTGGCAGCGGAATCACGCCGGGCGCGGGTGGCTTTGGGGGAGGGGGAGGAAGCGGCAACGGTTCGTCGTTCCCGTCGCAGCCCGGCGGCTTTGGTGGCGGCGCTGGGAACGCCGGGACTACCGATGGCCAGATTGTGTTCAATTACGCCCTCGGCGGCGGAGGGGCTGGATTGGGTGGGGCGGTATTCGTGATGAACGGCGCCTCGCTGGCGATCACGGCGCCGACTGTCTTCGGAGGCAATGCCGTCGTCAGTGGCTCAGGCGGCGCGGCAGCGCCCCTGGTGAGCGCCTCCAACGGATCGGCCTACGGACCGGATCTGTTCGTTGGCGGCACCGTTACCTTCAGTCCCACCCCTGGGCAGTCGCTGACGGTCGGCAACCTCGGTGGCGCGGGGAATCTTGCCGATCCCAACGTTGCCGCGAACGCGAGCGATCCGAATGCCAACGGTTCCGTGTTCGTGACCGGCGGAGGCCTCGTGATACTCACCGGCACGAGCTACCTCTCCGGCGGCATGACGATCAACACGGGCACCCTCGCGCTGGCGGCCGGGGCCGCGGAACAGGGCACGAGCATGGTGACTGTCGGGCAAAACAGCGGCGACCGGGCGACACTCCAACTCGGAGGCGGTTCGCTTCTGACGCTCGGCGGCTGGAACCCGTCGGATCCCGCCGCCTCGACCGATCAGCCGGTGATGATCGCCCGCGATGCAGGGTCGACCGGCCGGGTCGTGATCGGCGACGGAGCCGGCACGAGCGGCGCATACGTCGGCGCTCGCGTGTTCACCGGTGGCTCTGGCACGGCGTCGGTCGTGTTCATGCAGCAGTATGCGGCCGGCTCCGCGAGCGACACCGTGTATCCGTTCTACACTACGCTCACTGGCTCGCTCGGCCTCGTGCAGGACGGCCCGGGCACCACGTTCCTCCAGCCACTCTACGGCGCGAACACATTCACTGGTTCCGTGACCGTGAACGCAGGCACGCTGGCGACGACCGGCACGGCGGCGGCGCTCGCTGGTTCGAATGCCATCGTCGTGAATACCGGCGGTGTGTTCGCCCCCGGCCAGAGTAACGGTGTGAACGATGCCGCGGTGCTCGTGCTCGCCGGCGGTGTGCTGGCCCCGGCGACGTCGCTCTCGGAGTCGTTCGCGGCATTGAACATCACGGCTCCCTCCCAGATCGACCTGGGTGGAGGCGATATCACGTTTGACTTCAACTTCTTGTCGATCTCCGCGCCCCTGGCAGTGTGGAATTACTCTGCCGCGGATGACCTGCTCTCGGTCACCTCAGGCGTCGTGACAGGGAGCCTGTCGCAGATGTCGTTCTACAGCGACAACGGCCAGACCTACCTGGGCTACGGCAGCCTCTCGGGCACGTCGATCGTGCCCGTCCCCGAACCGGCGACCCTCGGCCTGCTCGCCTCAGGCATCCTAGCCTGGGCCGTTGCGGCACAGCGGAGAAGTCGCCGCCGCCAGGTTAGGAACTCCTGTTGCCTGAACAAATCGGTTCAGCGTTAGGGTATCGCTCCTACCCGATGATGCTACGGCGGCGGGAGACGTAGTCCCAGACCACGAAGCGGTCGAGTTCCTTGCCAGCCGTGAAGAAGACGCGGCCCTTGGCCGTCTCAGCGAGCTTGTAGGCGAACTGGATGTCTTCCCGTGACTGCGACCAGCCCGAAAGCAGGAACACGTTCACGGTGATCCCCTCGCGACGGCAGGCCTGGGCCTCGCGGAGCGTCGCCTCCTCCGTCCGCCGGTGCGGCGGATAGAGCAGGAAGAGCTGGCTCCCCTCGAAATGCGCCGTCGGCAGACCGTCGGTAATGATGATCACCTGCTTGTTCGGCGTGTCCTGCCTTGCCAAATGCTGCCGCGAGAGCTGGAGCGCGTGTTGGATGTTGGTGAAGTGGGGCGGGATGTCGGTCTCTGCGATATTTGGATCGCTCATGTCGGCCCGCAGGCGAACCACCGAGTCAAAAATCGTGACCGGCTTCGGCATCAGCTTGACGATCTCGCCCGCGGGCCGCGGCTTCGCGAACGAAAACATCTCGATGAACTGCAGAAAGTCGCCCGGATACTCCTTCTGCACGAGACCCTGCAGGGCCAGCGCCATCCGCTTCACGCTCACATGCAGGCCGCCGTACCGCATCGAGCCGCTCATGTCGAGCACGACCGTGGTGGCGCACTTGGGCGAGTTGCGGGTGCGGTGCACCTCGATGTCGCGGGGCGCTAGCCTTAGCACGCCGCTGGAACCCGTTGGAGCAGTGCCACCCGCCGCCGCGCTGCCAGCCTCGCCTGCCTGCCTCAGCATGGCATTCACCAGTGATCCGGGGATGTCCATGTGGGCCACGGAGTCGCCGAATTCGTAGGGCCGCGTCGGCACCAGTTCGACCGCGCCGTCGCCGTCGATCTTCCCCTGGTGCCGGCCGGTCCGCGAAGGAGCGAGCGCCGAAAAGATCTGTTCGAGGAGCTTGCCCTGAAAGGTCCGCAACGCCTTCGGCGTGAGCTCGTAGCCACGTTTCGTCCGTTCGAGCCCCTGCTGGGCCGCCGCCTGTTCCACCAGTTCCTGCACCTGCCGGCGGAGCATGTCGAGCTCGTCCATCTGCCCCTGTTCGAGAAACTGGCCCAGCGCCTCCATGTCGATCAGACCGACGCGGGCGTTCTTCTTCGCCTCTTCAAGCTGCCGCAGCAGTTCGTCGATCGTTTCCAGCTCTTCCTTCACCTCCAGCGCCTCGGGTACTGAGAGCTTTTCCCTGCCAGTGAAGGTCCACTTCGCCGCCAGTTCGTCGACCTGATAGGCCTCGCCGAGGCGGTCCACCAGGCCGACGAGCTGCATGCCAAACCGGCTCTGGTCGTCGTCCTGGGCATACCACAGCCGCTCGAACTGCCGGATCTGCTCCTCGCGAACAGCCCGCTGGAACGCGTCGCGATGCTTGGCCGGCGGCTGCACCTGCTGGGCGGCGGCATGGAATGCCTTCCTCGCCTTTTTCCGCACGCTGTCGGCCTCGTAGCGTTCGAGGATTTTGCGCTTGCGGGCCTCGAGTTCCTCGATCATCCGCGCCAGCGACGGCCCCAGACCCTTGATCTGCTCCGGATCGAGCATGACTGCGTCGGCGAGCTGTTCCTCGGTGAGTTCGTCGATGTCGCCGAACTCGAGCATGTGCTCCATGGCAGGCGTGACGAGATCGACCTGCGGCGGCCGCGGCGGCGGAATCCGCGCGGGGTCGTACCGCTGGTAGCTGTGGACGATTCCGCCGAGGGTGTCACGAGTGGGCATGGGTGAAGTGCTTTCGGGGCGCGGACTGACGGACTCGACTTCTCTATGGCGACAGTTCGGGGCTGGCCACGCCCCGTCGCCGGACGTTCGCTACGGCATCCTGCCTTCGCTCACTCGATGCTGACTGCGCTTCGGCATCCTGCCTGCGCTGGTCAGCAACGCCGGCTCCCGGGGCGTGGCCAGCCCCTCACGG
>CANHCU010000168.1 GCA_947459185.1 Planctomycetaceae bacterium
AATCCAGCCAGCGTTCGCCGCAGCACGCCGATCCGCTCCGCATCGACATATCCCGCCCGACGGAAGATCTCCTGCATGCCAGGCGTCGAGTCGAGAATGCCGGGCAGGTCGGCACCGCCGTAGAGTCCCAGATAGAAGCTCCTCATCTCGGCCGAACCGCCGCCCAGCAGCGTCGTCGCGCCGCGGCGCCGGAGAAAGTCTTCGCACCGTTCGAGCAGGCCGGCGCCGATCTGCTCCTGTTCGGCATGGGGCACCATGACTACCAGCAGGGTCGTGCCGGCGGATGTGTCGATTGCCGAGTGATCGGCGTTCGGTCCAAAGGCGGCATGGGCAAAGCCGACGGTGCGGCCGTCATCAACGGCGACGATCAGCCCTTCCCTGTCAAAATAGGGCTTCGAGAAGACACAAGCCTCGAGCAGCGCGGAGGTCATCGGCTGCATCGCCGACGGTCCCAAATCGGCCGACCTCCAGATGTCGGCCAGCTTCGGTGGATCGTCATTGCGGAAGCAGCGGAATTCGATCACGCGGGAGACTCCGCTGCGGAGCCGTCGCCGGCGAGCCGAACGTAGAGCCGACCCGCCTCCTCGCGAATCTCGTGCACCGTCTGCCGCATCGTGGCGCTCAGACGGTGCCGGCCGGTGGTCACGTCGAACTGCCAGCCATGCCACGGGCAGGTCAGAACCGTGCCGCAGAGGGCTCCCGTGCCGAGTGGGCCACCCTGGTGCGGGCAGAGGCCGTCGATCGCGTGAAACGTGCCTTCGACATTGGCGATCGCCACCATGCGGCCGCCGGCCAACCGTTCGATGCTCGCACCGGGCGGACATTCTGCTGCGTCGGCGATCAGGATCCAGTCGCTCATGTCAAAGCCGATCGATCCGAACGAAAATCAAGGCGGGGAAACGGCAGGGAGAGAGAGTCACGCGGCGGCACGCGTCACTGTAGCCTTTGGAGGGCCTCCCCGCCATCGTCGGTGCACCCACCAGTATTGCGAGGGAGCGCGGCGAATCACCTTTTCGAGCAGCGACGTATACCACTGCGAAATCGCCTTCAGGTCGGCCGACTCAGCGCCTCCCTCCGCCGGGTCTGCCACCCCCTCCAACCGGATGTCGTAGTCGAACAGGTGCCGTCGCCGCGTCGCCGAGCAGACGAGCATCGGCGCCGAGGAGGAGAGGGCGAACACGCCGATCGCCTTGTGCACGCTCGCCGGGCGGCCGAAGAACTCGACCCAGCAACCCTTGGGCCCGGCCGCCTGATCACCCAGCAGGCCGATCACACCATTGTTCTCGAGCACGACCGCCACGTCGGGCGCGCTCCCCTTCTTGGGCAGGATGATCTGGCCGCGGGCCTCGCGAAACTTCGTCACGAACCGGTCGAGCAGCGGGTTGTCGAGTTCGCGAGCCACGGAATAGATGCGAAAGCCGAACAGGCCGAAGACGAAGGCCGACATCTCGAAGTTGCCGTAGTGGCCCGACAGGATCACCTTCGGACGGTCGGCCCAGAGTTCTCGCAGAAATCGTTCCATGCCATGGATCCGCAGATGCCGCCGCCAGGTGGTCTTGCGAATCACCCGCTCGGAATGGGCGATCTCGATCACCATCAGGAGTAGGTGCTCCCACATGCCGCGGGCCACCTCGCGGGCCTGCTCCGGGGTCCACTCGGGAAACGCCTGCCGAAGATTCTCACGGACCACCTGCCGCCGAATCTTCACCCGGTTGGCAAGGAAGTTGGACGCCCCGCGCGCGAACCGCTCACAGGAACTCCGCGGCAGCGACTGCACCACGCAAATGGCCACGCGGACCGCCACGTAGGCGATCCAATCGACACACTGCGTGGTGAGCGAACGGGGCATCGACAGTTCGTCCCTGACTTCTCGGCGGCGCATCCCTGCGCCGCATGCCGGAATTCTCGCGAACGACGGCCCGTTCAACCAGATCGGTTCCAGACCCGGTCAGGATTCACCGGCCTTCACACTGGGGCGGCTTTTCAGCCGTCCCCCCCGCTCAGCCGCCTCCGGCCATCTCGGGAGCCCCCACCCGCATGAGCACCATGGCCACGCTGAAGCCATTGAACAGACCGTGCAGGATGATCCCGGGCACGATCGATCCGGTCTGCTTGGCCAGGTAGCCGACGACCAGACCAAAGAAAAAGAGCGGTACCCAGGCTATTCCCTGCCCCACGTGGGCCGCTGCGAAGGCCAGCGACGAGAGCACGATGGCCGTTGCCCCGCCCCACCGCGGCCCCTCTCGCTCAAACGACCGCTCGAGCCACCCCTGCAGAACCCGTCGGAACAAAAATTCCTCAGTAACCGGGGCGGCGACCACGGCCGCGAAGACGACCAGGCCGACAGAAAGCGGATCGCGATGGGCATTGAGAAAATCGACGATCGCGTGGCGGTAGGGCACAAACCGGTCGAGCACCGCGGCCAGGGCCAAGAGCGGTGCGAGCAGGAGAGCCAGGCCGGCGATCGCCAGCCACGTATCGTCGCGGAGGTGTCCCAGGCCGAATCCAAGCGTCGGCCACCCGGCGCCCCGTAGCCGCAGGTGCGCTGCGGTCACACCCGTGGCAGCAAGCATGGCGGCGCTGCCGGCGGCCAGTCTCACCTGCAACGATGCATCGGCCGGCATGCACTCCGCCGCGAGCACCTGAAACCCGAGGAACGACAGCACAGCGGCGGCGACGTCGGCACCATTCCACGGCACCGGCCCTTGCGGCCTCCTATCCACTGCCGGCAGCCCGCGTTGGGCCCGCTGTGCGATGAGCAACGCCACGGCCAGGCTGGCAGCGAACCCGCAGGCGGCCAGCACGAGCGTGGCCATCATCTCCTGATCGGAGGACGTTCCGGGAGCCACGTCAGGAATCTCGATCTCCATCAGCCTCGATCTCCATCCCCGGGCTCCGGGCTCGTGAGCATGCCCCGGGCGGCGACCAGGTATTCCACGCCCGACCAGACCGTCGAAGCGACCGCCGCCCAAGCCGCCGCGACGGCGAGAGTTCGCACGCCCATGCCGCCGAACGACAACTCGGGCGCGGCCCGCGCCACAAGTTCCAGTGCGATCGCGGCGCACTGCAGCACCATCTTCAGCTTGCCGGAGAAGGCCGCCGAGAAGTCATGCCCGGTGCGTTCCATCTCCGCGCGGACAGCGGTCACCACCAGTTCCCTGACGACCACTACCACCGCCATCCACGGCAGGATCGCCGACCCGCCGCCCCTCGCCGCCAGCAGAATAAACCCGCCGCAGACGATCACCTTGTCAACGAGCGGATCGAAGATTCTCCCCAGCCGGCTCACTTGGTGAAACCGCCGCGCCCACCAGCCATCGACCCAGTCGGTGGAGGCCGCGATCAGAAAGAGCACCGTCGCCGCGGCATACCGCTCCTGTTCGATCACGCCAAACAGCACGATCGCGAGGACGAGCCGCGCCGCCGACAACATATTCGGCACGGTCCAGACACGGTTCAAGGAATCAGGATGCTGCATGGTCACGATACGTTACGTCGAAGTGGCATTTGCTCAGGGCTTTTATGGCCGCATACAAGCCCCCGGCGCAAGCCGGGGGACAGGGCCGGGGCAATCCCATCGCTCGCGCTCCGGGCTTTTACAAACGTTCCCATAAAAGCCCCCGGCGCAAGCCGGAGGATTGCAAACCGCCGGCGACGAGCATGCCGCAGCCGGCGAACCAATGCGTGTGCCATCAGCCCCATTTCGTTCCACGACAACCAAGCCTAGCCCGCCTCAGCGGGCACGCCCGCGAGGTCGTAGCCGCTCGACGCCACGATCTCCACCGGCAGGATCTGGCCCGTGAGCGGCCGTGCAGCCGAACTCCCCGGGGCGGTCACGTAGACCACGCAGTCGATGTCGGGCGCGTCGGCCTGGGTCCGTCCGATCCAGACGTCCTCGCGCTCCTCGCTCTGTCGGTCGATGATCACGTCGAGCGTCTTGCCGATCTGCCGCCGCGTGTGCTCATGCGCAATCGCCTGCTGCACCTCCATCAGTTCGTCTCGCCGCGCCGCTTTTTCTTCGTCGGGCATGTGGCCGTCGAGCCGCGCCGCCGGCGTGTCGGGCTCGAGCGAATAGGTGAACACACCCACCCGCTCAAACTTCCACTGCTTCGCGAAGGCGACCATCTCCTCGAACTGTTCGCGGGTCTCGCCGGGGAAGCCGGTGATGAACGTCGTCCGCAGCACGAGGCCGGGAATCCGGCTCCGCAGTTTCGCGAGCAGCTCTTCGGTCGGCCCGCGGGCCACGCGGCGTTGCATCCGCTTCAGCACCGGGTCGCTGGCGTGCTGGAGGGGCATGTCGAGGTAGGGGATGATCTTCGGGCTGGTCGCAATCTTGTCGATGAGGCGATCGGTGAAGTTGATCGGGTAGAGATACATCAGCCGGATCCACTGGATGCCGTCCACCTTCTCGAGTTCGTCGAGCAGTTCCACGAGCCTGGGCTCGCCGTAGAGGTCCATCCCGTAGTAGGTCGTGTCCTGCGCGACGATCACCAGTTCCTTCACCCCGTCGGCGGCGAGTTCACGGGCCTCGCGAATCACCTCCTCAATCGGCTTGGTGGCGTGCTTGCCCCGCATCTTCGGAATCGCGCAGAAGGTGCAGGTGCGGTCGCAGCCCTCGGAGATCTTGAGGTAGGCCATGTGCCGCGGCGTGACCCGCATGCGGCCCGAGTCGTCGAGGGCGCGGGCGGGCGCGGGGCGAAAGATGCTCCGCTGATCGCCGAGGCCGCCGATGAGCCGTTCGGCCGCGCGGGCGATCTCGTCCCGCGAGAAGACGCCGATCACGGCATCCACTCCGGGCAGTTCGGTGAGGAGTGACTCCTTCTGCCGCTCGGCCAGGCAGCCGGCCACGATCACGCCCCGCGTGCCGCCGGACCGCTTCAGGTCGAGCATCTCGTTGATCGCGGCATACGACTCCTGGCGGGAGGCGTCGATGAAGGCGCAGGTGTTCACGACCACGATGTCGGAGCCCTGCGGCTCGCCGACGAGTTGCCAGCCATCCTCGCGGAGCAGGCCGAGCATCCGCTCGCTATCGACGAGGTTCTTCGGGCAGCCGAGGCTGACCATGGAAAACGTGCCGCGGCAGGTGGCCGGATCGACCGGCTGGGCGGCCGCCATCACGGCCGTGCCGCTGCCGCAGGCATCACCGCTGGAGGCCGAATCGACGATCGGCAGGGATGAAGGGTGCGACATATCAGGCCTGTCCGCCGATCAGCTTGTCGAGTTCTTCACGGAGCTTCGGCAGGATCGCATCGTAGGGGAAGGCGCCCAACTCGGCCGACCGCTTCTTGAGGTTGACATGGGTCGGGCCGCACCAGAGGCCGAGGTCGGCGTCGTCGGTCTCGCCGGGGCCGTTCACACGGCAGCCCATCACGGCGATCGTGATGGCATGATCCTTCGCGTAGGCCGTCATCTCCTTGACCTGCTTGGCCAGCTCGATGAAGGCCTCGTTCTCCACGCGGGAGCAGCTCGGGCAGCTGATGATATTGAGGGAGCTGAGGCCGTAGTCAACGACGCTTCGCACTCTCCCCGCCGCAATGTCACTCAAAATCGCCTGCGCGGCGGCGATCTCCTCGGGCTTGTCGGCGTTGGGCACCGTGAGCGACACGCGGACGGTGTCACCGATGCCGCGGCTGATCAGCTGCTCGAAGGCAATCCGAGTCTTGACGATGCCGTCGGGCGGCATGCCGGCCTCGGTCACGCCCAGATGCAGCGGCACGTCGGGCCGGACCTCGGCAAACCGGCGATTCACCTCGATCACCTTCTTGGGGTCGGAGTCCTTGAGCGACACGGCATACCGCGTGAAGCCGATCGAGTCGAGCAGTTCGCAGTGTTCCAGGGCGCTGGCCAGCATCGGCCCGATCGAATCGTCCTCGGCGAACTTCTCCTTCTTGGCGGGATCGACGCTGCCGCAGTTCACGCCCACTCGCATGGCGCAGTCGTTCCGTGCGGCCACGTCGGCGATGAACTTCACCTTGTCCTGCCAGGGCTTCGTCGGCTCGTGGTGGTAGAGATGGCCGGGGTTGTATCTCAGCTTGTCCACGTGGGGGGCCACGTCGACGGCGAGCCGGTAGTTTTCCTGGAGGTCGATGGCGAGATTGGCCTGCGTGCCGGCCCGGATGGCGGGAAGGGCCGCGGCGTCTGACTTGCTGTCGACGGCGATCCGCACGACGCCGGCCCCGGCGGCATGCAGGGCGTTGGCCTGCGCGACCGTCGCGGCCACGTCAGTGGTGTGGGTGGCCGTCATGCTCTGGGCGGCAATGGGATGGCCGGCACCGATCGTAATGCTCCCGATCCGCACGGCCCGCGTTGGATTTCGCTTTAGCTCGACCACGACAACCTCTCAGGCGACACTGTTTCCGGCTGGTTTCCCATGTTCCGACACTCTAAACCATAGCAGACGCCCGTCCTGCGGCGAACCCGCCCTTCCGGCCCCTCATGCGCTACGACCCAGCCCTCCATATCGTCCTCCACGAGCCCGAGATTCCACCCAACGCCGGCAACGTAGGCCGGACCTGCGTAGCCATCGGCGCCAAGATGTGGCTGGTGCGGCCGCTCGGCTTCAAGCTCGACGACTATTACCTCCGCCGCGCGGGCCTCGACTACTGGGACAACCTCGAGTGGGAGGTGGTTGATTCGTGGGACCACCTGCTGGCGGCGCTCTCCGCCGTGGGCCGCCAGCCGACCTGGTTCTTCGAGACACAGGCCACGCGGAGCTACACGGAGGTGGCCTACCAGCGAGGCGACGTGCTCGTGTTTGGCAGCGAGTCGCGGGGCCTACCCGAGTCGCTCCAGGCCGCCCACGCCGACCGCATGCTCGCGATCCCAGCCCGGCCGCAGGTCCGCAGCCTCAATCTCTCCAACTGCGCCGCGATTGTGGCCTACGAGGCGATCCGCCAATGGGGCGGCGGGGTGTGAATCACGGCTCTTCCCCGTGGCGGCGAGTTTTCAACTTGTCGTTCTTCGGCCTTACTGCCTTTCCGCCTGCTGCGCCGCGTAGAGCGGCAGATGCCGGTAATACGTCTCGAGCATGTAGACGCAAAAACTTGTCACGAACAGCCGGCCGCCGATGTGGCCCCAACGGTCGAGCGATGGATCCCAACTGCCTCTGTGCTTGCCCTTGACCGCCTGTTCGCGCGGCAGCACCTCTCGAAGCCGGTCATTCCACCGCCGCCACGCGTCGCCCTCCATGTGATGGGCCACCTGGGTGATGTAGT
>CANHCU010000169.1 GCA_947459185.1 Planctomycetaceae bacterium
CGCGGCCGGGCGTTCCGGATCGACAAGCTTGAGATCAAGCGGGATGACATCAGCGTGTCCGCGACCCAAAAAGCGACGATTGAACGAGGAACGATCGTCCTCACGCAGGTGAAGGCATCGGGGCAGCCGCTCGATGGCCCGCCCGACACGCCCAAGGACGCGGCCTACACGGTCGATTTCTCGACGCGGGTGTGGAAGGATGGGCGGCCGGGGACGCTTGAGGACCTCGCCGTCGGCCAGGTCGTGCAGGCGAACCTCGGCTGGTCGCCCGAGTGGGGAAATCGGCAGTTTCACTGCCTCGATATCTGGATCGACGAGGCGAGCTGCCAGGTCGCCATCGAGCAGCAGCGGCGGCTGCACCTGCGACGGATGCGGCACTACCTCCTGCCGGCCTGGATCGAGAAGGTGGAGTACGAGCCGGACGGAAGTGGGCTTCTGACGCTGACCTATTTTGCCGGCATGGACAGGCAGCTCTACGACGAAATCCAGGCACAAGACCCGTATCGGCGGCTCAAACGAGCCGATGACCGCCTGCGGATCATCGGCGGCAGCCAAGGCGACAATGGCGCCGGGTCGCACGTGCTGAAAGTGCACGTCGATCCCGCTCCGCCGCCGGGGAGCAGCGGCATCACGCAGGAGGTTCGCGTGGGGGCTGGGAATCACGAAGAGGGGTTACGGCCGGGCCGGTTCATCCGCGTGTCCCATCGCAGCTGGCCCGGTGGGATCCTGCCGCCCGAATGGCTGCTGCCCTTTCCTTTCCCGGCCGAGAAGGAAAACCCTCTCGACTGATGGATGGGGGCGCGAGCGGGCGTGTGACGAGTTTTCGGGGCAGGCCCTCCACGGCTGCCGATGTTACCTTTCAGAAGTCGGGTCAGAGGGGGTGTTCCACACCAAGTCCACACCAAGTCCACACCATGTCCACACGAGGTCCACACGAGGTCCCCACTAGGACTGACTCCCGGACTCGACTTTACTCATCCATGATCGTTTTTGGCCAGGAGTTTACAGCCATGCGAGACGTCGTCGTGCGAGGCTCTGTGGGACTTGCCGGAAGCAACGCATCCGGGAGGAATAAGGGGTTCACCCTCGTCGAACTCTTGGTCGTCATCGCCATCATCGGCACGCTTGTCGGCCTGCTCCTGCCGGCGGTGCAGGCGGCCCGTGAGTCGGCCCGCCAGTCCTCCTGCCAAAACAATCTCAAGCAGATGGGCGTGGCCACGCACAACTTCATAAGCGCGCGGAAAGGCTTTCCCCCGTCTGCAACGGGGATGACCAGCAACACGCAGGGCTTCGGAGGCATCTCCTATTTCGGCTTGATCATGCCGTATTGCGAGCAGGCCGACACGGTGGCGAATGTCACCTGGGACGAGGCCATCGCGGCCAGCAGCACCGGACCCGGCAATGCCCAGTCACTTGCGAATTACCAGGCGTTTGCGCCTTCCTCGAAACAGCCGCCGTACATGATCTGCCCGACGCGGGGCCAACGCCGCACGACAAACAACAGCCCCGGCGACAGGTTCACCGTCTGCGATTACGGGCTCGTCTCGATCTCGGCTTTAGACTTCTACAACGTACCCACCAACTCCATCTGTTTCGCGAATACGGGAAGCCGTTGCGGTGGCACGGCACACGCGACCGTGGCTGGCGTCGGCCGGCAGGTCTTGAACATCGCCATGGGGCCCAAAAACGCGAACGGTCAGGTCGTGACGCAGGTGACCGGAACCGCCGCCCTGAGCCGTGCCTATGCGGGCTGGTATCCCCGGGTCCGCGAGAAGGATGTGACCGACGGACTGAGCAAAACGGCCATTCTTGCGGAAAAGCACCTGTACAAGACGGAGCTTGGCAAGGGTGGCTGTTACTTTAGTCCGCGGACGGCATGCACGGGAATCAATGGCTTCGACGACGTGCCGGTCACCATTCATGCGGGGGGAGGATCAAACGCCCTTTTCGTCCTTGCCAATACGGGCGGCATCGCCCGCGGCGCTGACGATCCCGCGAGCACGACGACGATCGGCTCCTGGCATCCTGGCATGTGTCAGTTTCTTTTTGCGGACGGTTCCGTGCGGTCGATCGACGTGACGATCGATGACACCACGCTCCTGCGGATAGGCGACCGTCGCGATGGCCAAAACTTCGTTCTTCCCTAACGGACGCCCGGGCCCCCCGGGATCAACGTGTCATGAGCCGATTGCTTTCTTCGACAGCCAGTCGGTGCGTCGCTATCGGAACGGCTCTCTCCCTGGCCTCTCTCGTGGTCGCCGGCTGCGGATCGCGGGACCTTCATCGCGTCTCGGGCCGCGTGACATTCTCGGACGGCTCTCCCATGGGTTGCGGTCGCGTTGTCATCGCCTATGGCAATGGCAGCGGCGCTTGGGGCCGGATCCGGCAGGATGGCACGTTCACGATCGGTTCCCGTGCAGAAGGAGACGGGATGAAGCCCGGCCGGTGCCACGTCGCGATCAAGGATGCATTGGTGGCGGGAGACGAACCAGGAACGTTTAAGTCGATCGTCCACCCGAGATTTGCCGACCCCGCGACATCCGGCCTTGAATTCGAGGTTCCGAAGCAGACGAAGTGGGAGATCGTCGTCGAGAAGCCCTAACGGCTTGGTAGATCCCCACGGACTGGTAAACCGCCACGGCTTGGGCGTCGGCTGATGCCCGCCGATGTGACGGGTTTTCGCGGCGTGCAATCGCCGTCGGTTGGCCGATACTAATTGTATGAAGCGGACGTCCTACTACGCCCTGTCGCAGTTCGGGCTTGCCTGCCTGACGGCCTTCGTCGTGTTGGCAGGCGGCGGTCGCGCCGCCACGCCGGACTCCCGCGGCGGCGGCATGCCTGATGCCTTCCTGCAGCAGCACTGCCTCCGCTGCCACGATGCCAAGACGCAGGAGGGCCAGCTGCGGATCGACACGCTCTCCCGCGACTTTGCCTCGCTCGACGGCACCCAGCGGTGGGCCGAGGTGATGACGCGGATCAATGCCGGTGAGATGCCACCCGAGGAGGAGCCACGGCCGACCGCCGACGAGATCGCAGGTGTGGTCGGCTGGATCTCCGGCCGCATCGAGGCGGGGGAGGCTGCGCGGATGGCCGCCCGAGGGCCGGTCGCCAGCTACCGGCTCAGCCGCGAGGAGTATGCCCATACGATCGACGACCTGCTCGGCATCCGTGTCGACCCGACGGTGGCCGGCGGGCTTTTGGAGGATTCCCGCTGGCACGGCTTCGAACGCGTGGGGGCGATGCTCACGCTCGCGCCGGCCCATGTCGAGCGGTACCTCAAGATGGCGGACGACGTCCTCGAACTCGCCTTCCCCGAAAAGGAGCCCACGCCCAGCAAGCGACGGGTCGACGCGTACCACATCATCAAGTCCCACATCAAAAACGAGACGCCGGCGGAACGGCTCGCCAAGATCGGCCTCACGCCCGATCAGTTGCGGATTCCGCTCTGGCCGGGGGCGGCCGGCGCGCCGTTGTGGCAGGACTGGTGGTGGGGACACCGTCAGCCGGGGGTGTGGCGTGGCCGGTTGCAACTCAGCGGTATGCCCGGGCTCGACGGCCGGGCACCCCACGCCACGGTGCTGGAAGGCCGAGTCCAGCGGACGGTCTTCGACCAGGACATCATCGCAGCCGAGGACAAGCCGATCATCGTGGAGATCGAACGGGACGAATCGGCGGGCGACATCGTCATCAAGAACGAGGTGCACGGTGCGCTCGAGCCGCATTTCAGCAACGCCACGAATTTCGGCTTCGGCAGCCTGTTCACGAGTTCGAGGAACACGCAGCTGATGAGCCCCTTCGGCTTCAAGCTGACGACCGAGGACGGCAGGGCGTTGAAGCCCCTGCTCCTCGTCGACTGGGTCGAGTGGGAGGGGCCGCTCGTCTCCGATGCGCAGCGACTGCTGAGGAAGAACTTCTATCCCGCCACGCTCGACGACCAAGAGCAGATCCGCGACTGCCTGCACCGCTTCGCCGAGCAGGCCTGGCGGCGGCCGGTGGTTGAGTCCGAGGTGCAGCCTTATGTGGCTCTTGCGGCGGCCGAGCGGGCGGCGGGCGAGAAGCCGCGGAAAGCGTATCTTTCGGCCATGGCCGCCGTCCTCGCCTCCAAGAATTTCTATTTTCTGGAGGAGGGATCGCCGACCGAGCGCCGCGACCGCCTCACCGACAACGAGCTGGCCAGCCGACTCTCCTACTTCCTCTGGAGCTCGCTGCCCGACGAGCCGCTCTTCGCCGCCGCCCACAGCGGGAAACTGCACGAGCGGGCCGTGCTCGCCGAGCAGCTCTCGCGGATGCAGAGCGATCCGAAGTTCGACCGCTTCATGAAGGAATTCCCGCGGCAGTGGCTGCAGCTGCACCGCGTCGGGATGTTTCCGCCCGACGTCAAGCTCTATCCGCAGTACGACCGCTGGCTCGAAAAGAGCATGGTGCTCGAGACCGTGGCTACCTTTCGCCAGATGGTGGAGGAGAACCTGCCTTTGCGGGAGCTCTTCGACAGCAACTGGACGATGATCAATCCGCGGCTGGCCGAGCACTACGGCCTCCAGCCGCCCGCGACCGGCGACTTCACGAAGGTGACGCTCCGGCCCGAGGACCACCGCGGCGGACTCTTGACGCAGGCGGCAGTGCTCTCCCTCTCCTCGGATGGCACCCGGCACCGGCCTGTGCACCGGGGCGTGTGGGTGTCGGAGGCGATCTTCGGTGTCACCCCGCCGCCACCGCCGCCGAACGTGGCGGCGTTGCCGGTGACGAAGGCCGATACCGAGAAGGCGACCGTGCGGAGTCAGCTCGCCGCCCACTCGACGAACGCCGCCTGTGCCGCCTGCCACCGCAAGATCGATCCGCTCGGCCTGGCCTTTGACAACTACGACGCCATCGGCCGCTATAGGACGCACGAAAAGCTCGCGGTGGGCAAGGGCGCCGACCCGGCGGTGGACGCCTCGGGCGTGCTGCCCGACGGCCGCTCCTTCGACGGTCCGGAGGCCCTTAAGAAACTGCTGGCGGCCGACGTCGACCGGGTCGCCGAGGCCTTCGTGGGCAGCCTCGCGACCTACGCCCTGCGGCGGACGATGACGATCGACGACCATGACGAGATCCGGGCGATCGTCGCGAAGGCCAAGACCGACGACTACCGGATGCGAACCCTGTTCGAAACCTTTGTTCTTTCCGACCTCTTTCAGAAACGCTGAGGTGCCCCATGCACGTGCTCTCCTCCACCCCCCGTATCAATCGCCGCCATCTGCTCCGGGGGCTCGGTGTGTCGCTCGCCCTGCCGATGCTCGAATGCATGCGGTCGGGGGCGGCGGGCATCTCGGCCACCGCCCGGGCCGCCGAGGCTGGGAAGCGGACTGCCCGCAGCGTGTTCGTGTACCTGCCCAACGGCGTGAACAACTACGACTGGCAGATTCGCGGTGCCGGCCCGAACTACACATTCTCGAACGCGTTCGCGGTGCTGGAAAAGCACCGGCAGCAGATCACGCCCATCAGCGGGCTCCATCACCCGCACGGTCTCGGCCACCACCACAACTGCGAGAAGATCTGGCTCACCGGGGCAAGACTCGGCGAGGCCGACAAAAACACGATCTCGGTCGACCAGTTGATCGCGGAAAAAACCTCCCCGCACACCCGGTTCGCCTCCTTGGAAATCGGATGCGGCCGTTCGGTGGCCGTGAACAGCGACGGCATTTTTCTGCCATCCGAGCAGAATCCGGCCACGGTCTTCAAGAGCTTGTTCGAGGAGCCCGCCGGAGGCATCGACGCCCAACGCCGTCGGCTCAACCGCAAGGAAAGCATCCTCGACGTGGTGCTGGACGAGGCCCGTGGCCTCGAGCGGCAATTGGGATCGGCCGACCGGGGCCGGTTGGACCAATACCTGACGAGTATTCGCGAGGTGGAGGTGCGGGCGAAGCGGGCCGAGAGCTGGCTCGACTCACCCCGGCCGACGATCGAGCGGGCCGTCGCGGAGTGGCTCAGCCGCAACGTCAGCCCCGACAAGTTCGGCGAATACCTGCGGACGATGTACGACATCATCGTGCTGGCCTTCCAGACCGACATGACCCGCGTGGTCACGTTCAGCACCGGCTCGGAGTCGGCCGCGCCGGCGATCCCCGAGATCGGGATCTCGCAGCAGCGTCATGCGTTGTCCCACCACGGCGGCAACCCGACGCTGCTGGCCGACCTGGCGAAAAGTGACCGCTTCAACCTCGAGCAACTCGGCTATTTTCTCTCGCGGCTCGGCACGGTGGCGGATGCCGATGGCCCGCTTCTCGACAGCTCGATGGTGCTCTACGGCAGCGGTATGGCCTTTGGCCACAGCCATGGCAATGCCAACCTACCGCTGGTGCTTGCCGGCGGCTCGGCCCTCGGCCTGAAGCACGGCAGCCACGTCGACTTCAACCTCGCCGCCGGCCACGACTACGAAAAAGACCTGATCGGCCCCTGCTTCAAGCCGGTCGATCCAAACGCCCGGTTGAGCAATCTGCTGCTGACGATGTCCCAGAAGATGGGGATCGAGACCGGATCGTTCAGCGATTCGACCCGTGAGTTCACGGAAGTGACGGGCTGAGGTCGGGCGCACTGAAGTCGGGCCGGTTGTGCGACAGCAGCGCCCTGACTTTCGTCTCGATCTCGGCGGGGTGGCCTTCGACGCACGGCCCGGCGACGACGTCGGGCGTCACGGCTCATGAGCGGGTCTTGAGCCGCGTGCCCCGGAAGCGTGCCAGGTCGTGTTGCGCGGGCTGCTGTGACGTCTTTTCGTGGCGTGCAGCCGCCCTCAGACGGGCGATACTAAGATGAAGAGCGATGATCC
>CANHCU010000170.1 GCA_947459185.1 Planctomycetaceae bacterium
CGGCTTGGAGAAACTCACGCGAAACTGGAGCACCTGGCCCGACGTGTACATCCCGGGTAGCACGCCGGCTACGATCCGCGTCAATCGCGGGATCGTCGTATCGATCATGATGCCCGAGCCATCCACCCTGGGAATGACCTGCAGCGCGGCCACATTCCCTTCGGCAGCCCGGATCGAGCTGCCCGGAACCAACCGTAGCATCCGGCCGATTCCGATTCCGTCAGCGTCCACGGGATCTTGTGCGGACACCGTGTAGCGGAAGGTCGATGTCATCGTCTCAGCGTTATAGGCCTGGTGGACGGCGGCCCGACCCTTGCCGCCGACGTTGAGGATGATCTCCGGCCTGCCGCGGACGACGACGGCCTCGGAGTACGTCACCGCGATGTCGATCGCCTGCCCCGCCTTGAGAGTGCCGTTCGCGGTGCTCATGACCGCGCTGACGACGATCGGGCGATCCTCGAGCGCCGCGATTGCCCGATCGTGGATCCGCTCGGACATGCCGCGATTCAGCACGAACGCGATCGGCTTCGTGGCGCCGACCTCTTCGGCACTGGACACGACCGAGGCATAGAACGCATAGACTCCCCGTGGCCCATTCCCGATGGCCGCGGCGACGTGCTCGTGAACGACCCCCTCCTCCTCCGTGGCGATCGTCACGGAATCACCCAGGCCCTGGATAGCTCCCAGGTCGATTTCCGAGCCCGAGCCCTCCAACGTCATCGAGGTTGTCCCGGGCACAAGCGTGAAATTCGGTGCTGCTCCGACGCCGTTCCAATACAGAAGATTCGTCTTGGGCATCAGCCCCAGGCTCGAGCCCGCCGGCTGATCGTCGGCGTCGAAACCGATATCGGCCACGAAGCCGCCCCCCTCGTTCACGAATTCCCAACCGTACGCCCCGTGATCGGTCGAGAGCTTACCGTCCTCGACTTGCACATGGAGATCACCTCCGTGTCCGTGGTCGTCGCCGGCGAGCATCGCACGACTTTCGAGCGGTTCTGCGACCACGAGTATCGGCTTTGGCATGCGGACACGGCTCGACGTGAAGGCGCGTGACGATCTGAACATGGGTCAATCTCCGGGTGTGGTGATGTGGGATAGATGAAAAAGGGTCGAAACGACGGGAGAAACAGACGGAACGCAATCAGCGGGGCCGGGAAAACTCGGGGGTCTCCCAAGGCGGTGAGCAAAGCCGACGGATCTCAGAGTCGGTGATGTTTTCGATGTGCCCGTCGCAATAGAGGTAATGCGCCGTGCCGGCATGCCGGGAGACCGCGACCTCTGCTTCCACAGCCTGAAAAACGGCCTCTGCATTCTTTTTCGACGTGAGGAACCAGTCGAAGGAGTGGACGTGATCGGCGGATTCATCGATGCCCTGCCGCTCCGAAAGCTCGAAGGCCATGATTGATCGCTTCGTCTCGTTGATCTTGCGAAGGTTCGAAAACGATGGTTCCGCTTCTGACGACAGCCATCCGTTCAGGGTGAAGCTGGTGAGCCGGCTCTTCAGCCGTTCGGGCCCCAGCGGATCATCCGGGCAGATGCGGGCGGCATCGACGCTCTCGATAAATGGAGCGAGGGTATAGATCCATGCGCGATTGAAGAGGCCCGTTACCGGATCGGCTTCCACCGTGTGGGTCGTTTCCGGCCAGCGGCCCTGATGGGCGTCCGCAAACTGAAGCGTGGCCAAGCCGATCTGCCGGAGATTGGAAGCACACGCCGCGCGCCGGCCCTGGCTGCGGGCCGCCTGCACGGCCGGCAGGAGCAGGCCGATGAGCGTGCCGATGATCGCGACAACCACCAGCAGTTCGACAAGCGTAAAACCGTGTAGGGTCCGAAAGGGGGGTGTAGCCTCCTTCGAAGCGTGAAGCGGTTCATCGACCACCTCCCGCCCTGAGTCGAACGGATGCAACGCGGACGGACAGCGGTCGGGCATGCGATGGCTCCAATGCAGGCTCGCCCCAAGGGCGCGAAGCTCGAAGCTTCTCGGTATTCGCGGCATGGGAAAGGATGGCAAACGTCTGGGCATGGCGGCGAGATCGGAGCGAAGGAGGGCCGGGCATCGGCCTGTCTGATACGTCCCGGGACATCCTAGTACGGGCCGCGGGCTTGTGCAACAGATTTGCACAAGCAATTCGATTGCCGGTCGATCCAGCGGGGCGGCGGGGCTTTCCCGCTTCACGGGTGCGCGGGTTCGCCGTGGCTGTTCTGCTGGCGCACGCCAAGGCCCTCGAACCGGGCCGGCGGCCTGCGGGACGCCCCTCCGGCTTCAACGCGTCGCGCTTCTGCTGCAGCGAGCGATGTCTGCCGTGGGTGGCTTTCTTCGCAATCCACGAAATCCCGTGAGCGTATTCTGACCCGCCCCCACGTACAGCACCGAAGGGTACGTTCGGTTTTCGCTCCCCACCAGACCAGCCCTGTGCGTTTGCAGGCATGAGATTAGCCCGCTCCTGCCTTTGCTCTGCGCGAGTCCTGCATTGACGAGAGACAGGGTTCACCAGCCGACGAAGAAGTTGGTGCGGTCGTCCATCCGGCCCTCGTCTTTGGGCGGCTATGCCTGGGATCGGGGGTCGTCCCTCCGGTCTGCCCCGATCCCGTCATCATGTCCGCCGTCCCACTTCTGGAAGTCAGGTTCCATGGGCATGGCACTTTGTCTTCGCCCAAAATCGTCAAAAACCAACTATGACCGGTGTGATTCGAACACACGACCAAGGGATTATGAGTGGAGGCGAGCCTGAAGAATAGGTCACGGTCGTATCGTGGTCATACGAATGCTTCGCGAACGGCGTATGTCGATCAGCGCTGGAATCAAACGCCGAGAGAGCGTTTGCTAACAGTTGTGCGAACAGTGCCGAGGACCCATTGCACTGCCGTCACACCACCTGGCGTTTCGTCAACGCCCCGAACAAGTTCTGCGTGCAGGGCGGGCATGAGGCGCTCGTGCATCTCTCGACCGCTATGCGGACGCTCGCGGTGACGCCGTACCGGGTCGGCAACGACATCCGGCTGCTCTCGTGCGGGCCCCGGGCGGGGCTCGCCGAGTTGACGATCCCCGTGAGCGAGCCGGGCTCGTCGATCATGCCGGGCAAGGTCAACCCGGCCCAGGCCGAGGCGATCACCATGCTCTCGGTGCAGGTGATGGCCAACAAGGAAGCCGTCCTCCAGCTCGGCTTCGTAGACGCCGCCGAATTCGACCGGATCCGTCGATCCCCGCACCATGGTCGTGCCGCACGTCGCGACCGCCTGAGCGAACTCCATTCCGCCCGGAATCTCCATGAAAGCACCGAAGACCACCCAGTCGCGGCGCCGACCTCCTTCAGGATCCCTTCCTCAACAAGTCGACGGCCTTCACCGAGGCCGAGCGGCAGGCTCTCGGGATCGTCGGGCTCGTCCCCGACGTGATCGAGACCGAAGACCTCCAGCTCCAGCGGGTGATGCTGCAACTCGGGCACAAGACCACCGACCTCGAGCGGTACGTCTACCTGATGAACCTGCTCGACCACAACGAGACGCTCTTCTACCGGACGCTCATGTCCGATCCGGCCCGCTTCCTGCCGATCGTCTACGACCCGACGATCGGCGAGGCGTGCCTCAAGTTCGGGCACGTGTTCCGCGGGCCGCGCGGCATGTACCTCTCGATTCGTCGGCGCGGCAAGATCAAGGAAGTCCTGCGGAACTGGCCGCAGAAGGACGTGCGGTTCATCTGCGTGACCGACGGCGGTCGCATCCTCGGGCTCGGCGACCTCGGGGCCAACGGCATGGGCATCCCCATCGGGAAGCTGCAGCTCTACACCGCGACGGCCGGCGTGCCGCCGCAGTTCCTGCTGCCGATGTACCTCGACGCGGGGACGAACAATGATCAGCTGCTGCACGACCCGCTGTACCTCGGGCTGCGGCAGCCGCGGCCGTCGACCGCCGACCTCTTCTCGTTCGTCGACGAGTTCATGGAGGCGGTGCAGGAGGTCTTTCCGAAAGTGCTGCGTTCACTTCGAGGACTGGACCGGGGCCGACGCGGTGCACCTCCTCGAGCGCTACCGCGACAAGTACCGCGTCTACAACGACGACGTGCAGGGCACCGCGGGCATCACGCTCGCGGGCATGATCAACGCGACGCGGGTCAAGGGCACGCAGCTCAAGGACGAGAAGTACCTCTTCCTCGGCGCGGGCTCGGCGGGCATCGGCCTCGCGAACCTGCTTTGCTCAGCCCTCGTCGAACAGGGCATGACGCTGGCCGACGCGCGTTCGCGGATCCATATGTTCGACGTGAACGGCCTACTTGAGGCGTCGCGGACCGACCTCTTTGACTTCCAGCGGCCGTACGCCCATCCGCACGCCCCGACCCGTGACTTCGTCGCCGCGATCAAGGACCTCAAGCCGACCACCATCATCGGCGTGAGCACGATCGGCGGGGCGTTCAACCAAGCGGTCATCGAGGCGATGTCGGCGGTGAACGAGCGACCGGTGATCCTGGCCCTCTCGAACCCGACTTCCTGCGCCGAGTGCACCCCGGAGCAGGCCTACACCTGGTCGAAGGGCAAGGCGCTCTACGCGGCGGGCGTCCCGTTCTCGCCGGTGTAGCTGAACGGCGTCACCTACCTGCCCGGGCAGGCGAACAACTTCTACATCTATCCCGCGATCGGCATGGCGGTGTACGCGACCGAGGCGAAGCGGATCACCGACAAGCTGTTCATCGAGGACGCGAAGGCCGTCGCCGACCAGGTGCCGGCCGACCTGCTCAAGCGGGTCTGCTCTATCCGCTGCAGTCGAACATTCTCGAGACCGAGATCAAGACGGCGGCCCACGTGGCGGAGGTGATCTTCGACGAGGGATACGCAGGCATTGTCCGGCCGGCCGACCTCGAGGCGTTCATCCGCTCGCATGTCTACCGGCGGATCTATCCGACGCTCTCGTAAGCACGGCGTGGTCGTGGCGGCGGTAGCGGCGCTCGCGGGAGTCGTGGCCACTACGTGCTCCCCCGACACAAGGCGGCCAACTAGGTCGGCCCGGCCCGCGCGCGAAAATCCACCCGACCGGGAACTCGCGGTTTGCCTGGGCCAAACTCATGGCCCGGGGTGGAGGATTAGTTTCTCATTGAGTTCCCGAGCGGCGGCAGGTAGTTATCCCAAGTGAGGCTGCTGGGACTCGAACCCAGGACCAACGGATTAAAAGTCCGATGCTCTACCGACTGAGCTACAGCCTCGGGAATAATCCTACCGAAGCCGGAAACGGGAGCAACGGGGGCGATGTTGCGCAGGCTGCGGAAACGTCGCCGGGAACAGAGAAGGCCGCGAGACTAGACCTCAAAACGAGGCGGCCAAAGAAATGCCCGAGAGAGGACTTGAACCTCCACCCAGTTACCTGGACAAGAACCTGAATCTTGCGCGTCTGCCAATTCCGCCACTCGGGCGAGTGCCGCCGCTTAAGCGGCAGGACTTTGATGCTACCAATGCCCGTCCGGGACGCAAGTAGGAGGGCCGCTCCCCGGGCTATTCCACGGTCACGCTTTTGGCCAGATTCCGCGGTTTGTCCACGTCGCAGCCCCGCAGCACGGCGATGTGGTAGGCCAGCAATTGAAGCGGCACCGCCGCCACGATCGGCTGGAGGAACTCCGGCACTTCCGGGATCTCGATCACCTCGTCGGCCAGATCCCGCACCCGGCGGTCGCCCGGGCTGGAGATGGCGATCACCGGCCCCTTGCGGGCCTTGATCTCCTCCACGTTGAGGAGCACCTTGTCATACACGGCGCCCTGCGGAATCAGAAACACGCTCGGGGTCGCGGCATCGACAAGCGCGATTGGTCCGTGCTTCATCTCCGCGGCGGGATAGCCCTCCGCATGGATGTAGGAGATCTCTTTGAGCTTGAGCGCGCCTTCAAGTGCGACCGGGAAATTGCACTGCCGGCCCAGATACAGGAACGTGTTGGCATCCTGAAACCGCTCGGCGATCCGCTTGATCGCCTCGTCGGCCCGCAGCGCCTCGGCCACCAGATCGGGCAGCCGCTCGAGGGCATCGATGAACTCCAGCCCTCGCTCGTAGCTCATGTGCCGCAGCCGGCCGAAGTAGAGTGCCAGGAGCGAGAGCACCACGCACTGGCTCGTAAAGGCCTTCGTGCTCGCCACGCCGATCTCCGGGCCCGCATGCAGGTAGATGCCGCCGTCGGCCTCGGTGGCGATCGTGCTCCCCACGACGTTGCAGATGGCCAGCGTGGGATGGCCTTTTCGTTTGATTTCACGGAGGGCGGCAAGGGTGTCGGCGGTCTCGCCCGACTGCGTGATGGCAAAAAGGAGCGTGCCCTCGTCGAGGGGCGGGTTGCGGTAGCGAAGCTCGCTTGCATATTCCACCTCGACCGGCAGCCGAGCAAACTCCTCGATCAGGTATTCGCCGACGAGCGCTGCATGCCAGCTCGTACCGCAGCCGGTGAGCACGATGCGGTTGATCCGCTGCAGCTGCCGCGGCGTGAGGTTCAGGCCGCCGAAGACCGCCGTGGCATCGTCCCGCGAGAGTCTGCCCCGCATGGCGGCCCGGATCGTCTCAGGCTGCTCGTGGATCTCCTTGAGCATGAAGTGGGCGTAGCCGCCCATGCCTACGTCCTCCGCGGAGAGTTCGAGCGGCCGCACGGCGTGCTCGATCCGGCCGGTGTCTCGATGGAGCACGCGGAGGGTGCCGGCCGTGATCACCGCCACTTCATGATCAGCGAGGTAGACAATCCGGTCGGCGTGGCCGGCGAGCGGGCTCGCATCGCTGGCGATGAAGTGCTCGCCATCGCC
>CANHCU010000171.1 GCA_947459185.1 Planctomycetaceae bacterium
GCCCGGAGAAATGCCCATGTTGATGAGCGCGGCCACTCCCTGCTCCCGCAGGGCCGCGTCATGGGCGTACTGGTTGAAGGTGAGGGAGCTCGCTGTTTCCGGGTTGTACATGTCGGAGGCGAGGTCGAGCGTGTGGGCTCCGAGGCGGATACCCAACTCGATGATTGGGCAGTTGAACTGCGGGATCGCCGCATTGACGAGCAGCGAGGCCCCGGCAAGCTTGTCGGCCTCCGGCCCTTCGAGGGCCAGGAGGTGATCGAAGCTCGGCACGCCGATGATGTCGATCCGCTTCATGAGCCGCTCGGCGTGGTAGAGCGCGTCACGGGCACTCGCGGGATCGATCGAGAACACCTTGAAGCGGACGGGAACGCCGTCGCGCTCAGCCAATTCGGCCAAACAGATGAGCATGCTCGAGCCCACGGCCCCGAGGCCGAAGAACACGATCGTGAGCGGCGGATTCGACTGTTTGCCTGCGGTGGGAGACATGTCTCTAGTATATCCGGTTCGCCCGAGGGCAGCGGGCCGGAAAACTCAATGGCTGCCTTGACGTCTCGGGATACGGCAATCGTCGGCCGAGCGGAGCGGATCAGGAGAAGCAACAGCCGGACCTGGACGTGGCGATAGGGCTCACTCGGCAGGGTGGCCCGCTCTGTCTGGCTCGAAAGTCAGGCCACGCCGAGCATATCAAGCCGGGGCATGAAGACGGCCACGAGAATCGACACTTCCACCAGCAAGACCGCCCACAGCAGCAGGGCTGCGGCATCTTCCTGGGGCTTGTCTTCGCAAAGAGAACCCCTGGAGCCAAGGGGTTGTCGTCCTTCATCACGGACTACATCCAGACTCGAATAAAGGTGAAGCCGGCCACGGAGGAAATCTGTCGGCAGGGAGAGAAGAGCTTGCTTGGCTTTTTTGGTGCTGACAGGCTAATCGGCGAAGTTACACCGGGCGACGCTGACGAATACTTGGAGCACCTACGCGGCACAAAGCTTGCACCCATGACCATTCGCAAGCGACTGCAATTCGCCCGAGAAACGTTCGCCTGAGTCGTATCGTGAAGGCCCGGCCTGAAGGCCTGGCCCAGAATCTTTCACAACCTTCGTAGCTTGCGTCAGACCGAGTTGGCGGAGATCTTTCCGTCTCAGGTCGTCTGTGCGTGGCTTGGAAACAGCGAGGACATTGCCAAGAAGCACTGCTACCATGTCACGGACGCCCACTTTGCTCAGGCGGAGGCCACTGCGAACCCTTCCGCTCGGGAGGGAACTGTGCGGCAACGTGCGGAACACTCAAACGGATGGGGTGGGATTCTTCCGGCGAGAATACACCATCCGGCTGGATTCATGGGGTGTGCGCTGCAACCCCAATGGCAGCGCGGATTTACGTGTGTCTGGCAGCGTGTGGCGAGAACCGGTCAGAGACGGTTTTCGGCGGACATTCTCAGCACACTTCTAGCACATGCGATTTTTCGCGGCGCTAGAAACAGTCGGATGATCCGGACCATCCGCCACACGCTCCCCTGCCCTGCAATCGCCGGTGCGGCGGGAGGTGCCGCATGAACCTTCGCGAAACATTGGTCATGCCGGCCGATCGTCCGCTCGATGTTCTGATCCACACACGCTACTCGACCGACGAGCAGAGTCAATCGAGCATCGATGGACAGATCAACTCCTGCCAGCGGTTCCTGACAGCCAACCTTCCCCGGGAGTGCAAGCCCGAGCAGGTGAACGTAGAGATCATCCGCGAACCGGAGATCAGCGGAGAGATCGCCGACCGGCCCGGAATCAACAAGGTCTGGGCTGGCATCAAGACCCACCGCTGGGACGTCATCCTGGCGGAGGAGTCGAGCCGGCTCTACCGGCATATGACGTTTGCCTCGCAGTTCTTCGACACGGCGGTCGATGCTGGAATCCGTGTGATCTGCCCCACGGATTTTATCGACACCGCCGACGAGGACTGGCCCGAACGCCTGCACGCGGCGCTCGGGCATCACGGCCGGGCCAACCACTTCACCCGGCGGCGGATCAAGCGAGCCCAAGAAAACCGCTGGGTGTCCGGGGCGGCGATGGGCCCACTCGCCATCGGCTACAGGCGGCGGCCATCGATTCCAGCCACGGCCACGGACCCGGCCAGGGGGCCGTTCTTCGACTCTATCGACGAGGAGCGAAAGCCGGTCATCGTGGAAATCTTCGAGCGGACTGCCAATGACGAGCCGCCCTGGGCGATCGCCGACTGGCTGACCTCGATCGCCTTTCCAAAGGCGAAGAACAGCCAGAAGCCGGAATGGTCGGCGGGCAACGTGACCTCGCTCCTGCGGCGGCCGATCTACCGGGGCGAGGAGGTGTTTCGCACCAAGTTCTCCAAGCGGGAGCTCCGCACGGGCCGCTCGAAGCTCGTTTGGAACACCGCAGACGGTGTGCTCACCAGGAAGAGCGAGCACCTACGGATGGTGAGCGACTGGCTGTGGTATCGCGCGAATGCCGTCATTGATCGTCGCTGCACCCGGCTGCATCCCCCACGCGGCCCCGAGCACCCTTTGGCTGGAAAACCCCGCGACTCCCGGAAACTCCTCTCCACGCTGTTTGTCTGCGGCATCTGCGGCGGACTGATGCATGCTGAGGGCCGCAACGAGGGCGGCTACCGCTGTGCCAATGCCAAAGTCTACGCCTGCTGGAACCGGGCCACGTGTCTTCGGGCACAGGCTCACCCGGCGATTCTCCGGCAGGTTGTTGATGCCTTGATGTCGGTCGCCGGCGTTCGCGATCGGCTGGTTGCCCGTGTTCAGGAACTCCACGCCAACGGCGGCGATATCGCTGCCGAGCGGCGGTCGCTTGAGTCTGAGGCTCGGAAGCTTACGACGAGCATCGAGAACATCGGACTGGCGATCGAACGCGGTGCTGGCAGTATCGACTCCTTGGCCGAGCGGCTGGCTGGTCGGGAACGGGAACTCAAGATGGTGCGATCCCGTCTCGAGGAGTTGGCCTCGCGGGAAAGTCAGCGGGCCGAACTGCCGACGCCCGTGGAGCTTCTCGGGCACCTGGAATCACTCCGGGCGGATCTCATCGCCGGGGATCGCCGGGCTCCTGTCATCCTGCGGAGTCTTCTGGCCGGTCCGATCCGGGCGGTGCCTTACCAGCAGTTCGGCAGTGACAAGGTGGTGCTCCGGGCCGAGTTTGAGGTCACACTCACCAGCGGTCTGCCGGCCGTGATCGGTGAGTCGATCCGGCAGGACGGCATCGAGACGGTGGATGGCATCACCCTCGTACGAAGGCCGCTTGTGGCCGATCTCTTTGAGATGTCCACCGTGCCCCAACACGCTGTCGAGGCCCACGAACTGCGGGAAACGGGGATGTCTCTATCAAAGGTCGGCGCGGCTCTTGGCATCTCCAAGCGGCTGGCGGACTTTGCTGCTCGACTCGGCGGTTCCATGGCGGCGCTTGGGCTGGCCGACCCATTCGTCAGGCTCACGGAGCGTCCAGAGAGGGTGTCCCGCTGGAACCGCAGCCGCGGTGACCGTGATGCCGGCGGTGAACACCGTCAGGCGTCGTAGTCCCAGCCGCCGAACGCTGTTGAGGGAGCCCGCAACCATAGGGTAAACTTGGGTGATGCCGAAAGTATTTGAGAAAGACGGCTATTCGTTTTTCTTCTACAGCAACGAACACACGCCAGTTCACATACACGTTCGCCGTGGCGACGCTGAGGCGGTATTCGTTGTCGAGCCAGAAGTTGAACTCCGTGAATCCGTTGGATTCAATGTCCGGGAGTTGTCGCGAGCGGAGGATCTCATTCATGACCACCTCGAACTCATCAAACAAAAGTGGGCCGAGCACCTTGGTTGACCGTGCCTTGAAGGCATGGCATGACCGCGGCTTGATCTTCGTCAGGTTCGCGAATGGCCATGAGGTGAGCTTTCCAACGAAAGGCAACCCGCGTTTGGAGGGGGCGGAAGAGGTTGATCTTGGCCGCATCGAGATCTCGCCGTTTGGCCTGCACTGGCCGACGCTTGACGAGGATCTTTCCTTCTCGGGAATCCTCGAGGGCCGATATGGCCAGCACGGCCGCGTCGCTGACAAGGCGTAACAAAGCCAGCCAATCACGCCGACCTGGTGTCCGGGTTCGCATGGCGTGATCGAACCCTTCACCGCGATGGCTGATTTGTAGCCGCTGCACGCGGCGGTGCCCGCCCCGCAGTCCATTTTCCGTCGGTGCGTCTTTTCTATTTTGTCCACCGGCTCATCCGCGGCCGTGGCGGCTCCTGCTGCCACGGCCGCTTTATTTCGGTTTCCCCCCATATCACCCCCTTCAAAGAGGTTTCTATGCGCATCGCGACCTACCACGGTCGACCTGTGTCCCGTATCCACCACCTGCCGAGCGGGTGGCTTTGCCTGAAGCTCTACGAACGCTTTCCTGACGGCCGTCCGCGGTATCTGCGGATCTCGTCCGAGCAGTGGGCCCGCGGCCGCCGCAACGAGTATTTCGACGTCAGCGTTTCCCGCAGCCAGGTCTGCCGGAAGATCGCCTCCGACTACGTTCGGAGCCTGCGGCACCGCTGAGCCGCAAAGCCGTCCCCGTCCGGGGGCGGCTTTTTCTAGCTATCAGCGGGTACGGCCGACGGGGCCGCGGGGCATTTGCCGCCCCGGCTCCGCGAAGCAGGAATAAGCCGCGCTCCCGGACGGGGAGATGCAGCTATTCTCGTGTCGCCAAGCCTGCGTAAATCGACAATCGCACCGTGGCTCACAGGCCTGCCGTTCCGATGCGGTCGGCAGTGCGAGGCTATGCCGATGTTCGTCGTGCCAAAACGTGGCTTGCCTTGATCAGGCGGGCGAAACATTCACGATCACGTCGAAGAGCTGGCCGCGGCGGACGCCGTCCTGCGAGACGTCGATCGCCACAAGGGCGAGCCCCTGAACCGCGTCGTTCGCGGCAGACACCTTCACCGGAAGCCGCCGGAAGCCGCCCGCCTCCACGCGGAGGGTAGCCACCGAGGGGTCGATCCGGATCCCCGGCGGGCAGACGAGCTTGATCTCGTAGACCGTTGGCACGTCGAGAAAGTTTTTCACGACGATCGCCGCGTCGGCCGAGTCGCCCGGCATCACGTTCACCCGGTAGGGATGCACGCGGGCCCAGTAGGGATCGTAGGCCAGCCGGTAGTCACGCTCGCCCGTGAGGTCGCGAAATGCCTCGCGGAGTTCCTCCGCCGCCAAGATATAGCGGTCGATCAGCGGTTTGGGGTTCTCGATGGCCCACGAGTGGCCGCCGAGGATCAGGTCGGGCGCGATCGAGTGGAGGTACTTTCCGGCGTAGCCGTAGCCCTCGTCGATCGTGCAGGCGTTCCTTGCGACCACGGCCTCGTGGCCATGCTGGGCCGGGTCAGCCGGTGAGCCGAAGATGTTGTCGCCGGTGAAGGCGACGCGTTTGCCGTCGATCACGCCGTGCACGCAGCAGGCAAACTCCGTCTGCCCAGGCATCGAGTCGCAGGCGAGGTCGTGGCCCCGCCAGCGGATCACTTCGCCGTCGCGGATCACCCTGTCGACCTTAAGGCTCTGGAAGTCGCCGGAGGGCCGCTCACGGTAGGACGGGATCATGGCGTCGTAGTCGTAGTCGAGCGGCCGCTCGATCAGGTCGACCACCCGTTCGTGCGTCCAGATCTTCGCGCCGCGGGTTTTTCTTACGTGCTCGGCGTCGAGAAAGTGGTCGCCGTGCATGTGCGTGACGAGGATCGCGTCGATCGCCTTGATGCCGAGCGTGTCGCGGGCCCCGTCGAGCAGGCGGTCGAGGAACTTCCGGTCGAAAAGACCGCAGTCGATGAGCAGCGCGTGCCCGTCGTCGGAGACGAGCATGTGGAAGTTCACCCAGTATTCATGGCCACGCACCTTGTAGAGATGCGGCGAGATCTGCCAGAGGTGCGGCACGGCGGACGGCCGCGACACGCGGTCCTGGTCGCAGCCCGCAAACGTAAACACCTCGTAGCCCCGCTTCATCACCTTCTCGAGCCGACGGAGCTTCTTCTGGAACGTGGCCAGTTGCGTTGCTGCGTCTCGGATCGGTGGGCCGTGCGACGGCAGCATCGTGAGCGGTGCGAAGGCCTCGAGATAGCCCGTCGCGGTGGCGAGCGCGTAGATCCCCTTGCAGAAGCCGTAGTCCCACTCGCTGTCGAACCAGGTGTGGAGGACGGCGCCGTCGAGCATGAGGTCGCCCGTGAACGCGAGCCAGCCGCCGCCCGATCCGAGCGGGCCCGGCTGCCGCAAAAGAAAACTCATCGAGCCGGGGCTGTTGCCGGCGGTTTCCACGCACCAGATCGTTCGGCCCCGCCACTCAAGCGAGTCCATCTTCTCGAAGCCGCGGTCGATGGTGATCGGCTGGATCGGCGGTCGCACGTAGCTGGCCCCGTGCACGGTGAACTTGTCGGAGAGCTTTGGCACCGCCGCGCGGAACGAGAGCGGCTTCTCGAACAGCTCCCGCTCGTTGGCCGGCGTGGCCACCTTTACGCCGCGGGTGGCAGCATGGTCGGCGAGCTTCGCGTGCCCCTGGCACTGCTCGCGGTGATGGTGGGTGTAGAGCACCCAGTCGACCTGCGCGACGCCGATCTGCGACAGTGCGTCGAGCACGCTGGCGTCGCCCAAGTCGATCAGGATCGCGGCCGAACCGTCCTTGATGACGTAGACGTTGCAGGTGTCAGTCCAGGCATGGATGCCGGGAGCGACTTCAGTGAACGTGGATTTCATGACGGTAGGATA
>CANHCU010000172.1 GCA_947459185.1 Planctomycetaceae bacterium
GATCGATGTCCCTGGCGGCCAGGCGGTGCGGCCCCTCCGCCGCAGCGAATTTTGACCCATTTTTGACATGGGGCAGACGTCGGTCTGACCGCTGAGGCTGGCAAGTCTGCCGAAATACGTCACAGTAGTCGCCGCCGGCGGAGTGCTGGCCCTCGCGATCCGCTGCGGAAGCAGTTCGCCCCTCTCGTACGAGAGGTGGCGGGCGTAACGCAGCGGTCATGTCAGGATGAACGTGCGGCCTCACGAAAGGAACTGATGATGCCCTCAAGCCCCACCCGCCATCGCAAGACCGTTCACAATCACCACCACCATGCTGGCGGCAAAAACACGCAGCGATCCGACGAGCACGGTGCCGAAGCCGACACCTTGGAATTTGGCCGGTCGGCTCTTCACGATCCCCGGCAGTTGGACGATGCCGCTACTGCCGGAAGTCTGGCCGCGGAGCCGCGGCAGGATGGTGTCGGGGCTGTTGCCGGGATCGACTGGCCCGTGTTGATCTGGGTCGTGGGCGTGCACCTGACGGCCTTGGCGGCACCGTTCTTCTTTTCGTGGTCGGGGCTGGCGATCTGCCTGGGACTCTACTGGTTGACCGGCAGTCTGGGCGTCTGCATGGGCTACCACCGTCTGCTCACTCACGGCAGTTTCACGACCTTCCGGCCGGTGCGGCTCTTTTTTGCATGGCTGGGCGGCGTGTCGGGAGAGGGATCGGCGCTCCTCTGGGTGGCCAACCACCGCAAGCATCACGCGTTCAGCGATCACGACGGCGATCCCCACTCGCCACGCGACGGGGGAATGTGGGCGCACATGCTGTGGATGTTTCCAAAACGCACGACGGCTGAGCTTTCCGCCCACATCAGTCGCTGGGCTCCGGACCTCGATCGCGATCCAGGCCTGCATTTTCTGCAGAATACGTTCCTGTTGTGGCATGTCCTCATTGGTTCGGCGCTGCTGGCCGGCGGGTGGTGGCTCGGAGGGCCGCAGCTTGGCATCTCGTGGCTTGTCTGGGGGCTCGCCCTGCGAATGGTGATCGTGTTCCACGTCACCTGGCTGGTGAACTCGGCAACGCACATGTGGGGCTATCGGAATTACGAGACGACCGACGATTCGCGGAATCTCTGGTGGGTCGGCCTCCTTGCCTTCGGCGAGGGCTGGCACAACAACCATCACGCCTATCAGCGAATGGCGAAGCACGGGCATCGCTGGTGGGAGGTTGATGTCACCTACTGGGGCATTCTGGCACTTGAAAAAATGGGTCTCGCCTGGAGCGTGGTGCACACTCCCTACGGGAAAACAAGCCGCGGAATAGCGGCTGAATAGCGGGCCAAAGGGTTTTTCTGAGTTCGTTCAGTTTGTTTGGCGGGCGGTTTTGCCGTCTGCTGTTGCAATCTTCGAGACCCTCGATACACTTCGCGTAACCAAACGTCATTTCAACAATCAATGTCGCCCGTGGACGGGTGGATTTAGGCTCGATGTCGCTTACAAAAGAACGCAAAAACGAACTGATCGGTGCGTATCGGCGAGGGACTGCCGACACCGGATCAGCCGAGATTCAGATCGCCCTTTTGACAGGGCGGATTTCGCATCTCACGGATCACTTCAAGAAGCATTCCAAGGATTTCGCCAGTCGGCGCGGTCTGCTCATGATGGTGAGCCGTCGGCGTCAACTTCTTGATTATCTCAAGCGAGTCGCTCCGCAGCGGTATCTCGACGTCATTCGACGGTTGGAGATCCGCAAGTAGGCCTTCTGCCTTTCGCCCGTCGGCGTGTGGCATTGATTGGAGTGGTTCGCCCCTTGGTTTCCCTGTCCGGCTGATCGTTTTGGGCCATCGTGGCTTTGTCCATGGTTGTCTGATGCGATTCGGATGGGGGGCTTTGTGGCGACTCTGCTCCGTCGTCAATCCACAAACCTCGAGCTGCGATTTTTGAAGTGTGGCCCCGTGCGTGGGTCGTTCCTCGGGAAGCTTTCCCGAGCGCAGCCTGAACACATTCCCGAATCCCAACTGAAAACCAGGCCAAAAGAAAGAAAAGAAAAGGAAGCAACTATGAAACAACGCGTTGAACGACAGATCGGCGATCAGGTCCTCTTCATCGAGACTGGATTTCTGGCTAAGCAGGCGGCGGGCAGCGTGCTCGTCGGCTATGGCGACACGAGGGTGCTTGTTGCGGCTGCAACTGGAGCGCCCCGCGCCGGTATCGATTTCTTTCCGTTGACCTGCGACTACCGTGAGCGGGTGGCCGCCGCCGGCAAGTTCCCCGGTGGTTTCCTCAAGCGGGAGGGCCGCCCCACGATGAAGGAGACGCTCACGAGTCGTCTCATGGACAGGCCTATTCGGCCGCTGTTCCCGGATGGCTTTTTCGATGAAGTGCAGGTGCAGGCGCAGGTGCTCGCCAGCGACCGCCAAAACGATCCTGACATCCTCGGCATGGTGGGAGCGTCGGCGGCGCTGTGTGTTTCACCGCTTCCGTTCCGCGGCCCGCTGGGCAGCGTTCGAATCGCTCAGGTCGATGGGCAGTTCATACCTTTCCCCACCCAAGACCAACTCGAGGAGAGCGATCTCGATCTCGTCGTTTCGGGTAGCCCCACGGCGGTGCTCATGATCGAGGGGTTCGCCCGCGAAATGCCCGAGGAGCGGATGCTTCAGGCCCTCGAGGAGGCCCATCGCCATATTCGTACTATCTGTGAGATGCAGGACGAACTCGTCCGCAAGGCAGGCAAGCCGAAGAAGGAATATGTGCTGGCCGACTACTCTGGCCTGCGCGACCGCCTGACGCGGGGCTACCTCGCTGAACTCAAGGGTGCGAAGGCGATTGCCGTCAAGCACGATCGCGGACAGGCCGTTAAGGCCCTGCGGGAGCGTGCCAAGGCCGAGATCGCCCCGTCCGAGCCGGCGGCAACGGCGAAGGCTGGTGACGCGGGTGGCTTTAGCGACACCGACTTTGCCCATGTCTGGCACGCCTTGGAGGAGCAGGCGGTTCGTGAGCTCATCCTTGATGGCAAGCGGCCGGACGGTCGCGACTACACGTCACTCCGCGCCATTCATTGCGACGTAGACCTGCTGCCGAGGGTGCATGGCTCGTCGCTGTTCCAGCGTGGCGAGACGCAGGCCCTGATCACCATCACGCTCGGTACCGGCAAGGACGAGCAGCGGGTGGACGGCCTCGTGGACGAGTATTCGAAGAAGTTCATGCTCGACTACTACTTCCCGTCCTATTCCGTCGGCGAAGTACGGCCAATTCGCGGCCCTGGTCGGCGTGAGATCGGCCACGGGGCCCTGGCTGAGCGAAGCGTCAAGCCGGTACTCCCCGATCCCGATGTCTTCCCCTACACCATCCGCGTGATTTCCGACATCCTCGAGTCGAACGGCTCGAGTTCGATGGCGTCGGTCTGCGGTGCCACGCTGGGCCTGATGGCGGCCGGTGTGCCGATCTCGAATCCAGTGGCGGGCATTTCGGTCGGCCTCGTCAAGCAGTCGGAACAGAAGTGGGTTCTTCTCACCGACATCATTGGTGACGAGGATCACTACGGCGACATGGACTTCAAGATCGCCGGCTCTCACCAGGGCATCACCGGCATCCAACTCGACCTGAAGATCGACGGCATTTCGCCGGCCATCATCGAGGCCACGCTGCGTCAGTCGCGTGAGGCTCGCCTGGAAATCCTGCGGAACATGCTCTCGGCGATTCGTCGGCCGCGGGAAGAGATCTCCCCGTGGGCGCCGCGGCTGCTGCGGACGCGGATCGATCCCGAGAAGATCGGCCTGCTCATTGGTCCGGGCGGCAAGACGATCCGGGCCATCCAGGAATCGTCGGGAGCCAGCATCGAGGTCGAGGACGACGGCACCGTGACGGTTGCCAGCCACGACGCCGAGGGCGCGATGGCGGCCATGGCCAAGATCGAGGCGCTCACCGCGTCGATCCAGATCGGACGGATCTACGAGGGCCGCGTGACGAGCGTGAAGGATTTCGGCGCGTTCGTGGAACTCGTGCCCGGCAAAGACGGGCTCTGCCACGTCAGCGAACTGTCGGACGAGTATGTGGCCAGCGTCGCGGATGTGTGTCGCGTGGGTGACATCATGCGGGTGAAGGTGATCGCGGTTGACGACCAGGATCGCGTGAAGCTCAGCCGGAAGGCTGCCATGCGTGAACAGGCGGAGGCTGGCAAGCCGGCGGGCAACTAGCCGGCGGGCAACTAGCTGGCAGGCGCAGAGGAAGGCGGCAACGGATCCGGAAGCCTCGGAGGTTACGGAAGCTTCGTGGCATCCTCAAATGTCGTGGAAGGGGCCATGTCGTCCGCCGACGATTCAAGCCGCTTACGGGCGGAAACTTATGCGGAATTTGCGACTCTCGTGGGCGCTCTCGCCCACGAGATTCGCAACCCGCTGTCTACGATCCGTCTCAACATGGAACTCCTCGCCGAGGACTTCGAGCAGGCCGATCCGGAGTCGCCGACGAAGCAACGCGATCGCCGGGCCAAGGCGAAGATCGATCTCGTGCGGCAGGAGTGCGATCGGTTGCAGAAGTTGCTGGGTGATTTCCTCGATTTCGCGCGTCAGGAAAAACTCATTCTCGAGCCTGGGAGCCTCAACGTCGAGATCGACCAGTTGCTCGATTTCTACGCCCCGCAGGCCCGTGATGCTGAGGTGGAGATCGTCCGCTATCTCGACCCTGAACTGCCCATGGTCAGGCTCGACCGAGAGACCCTGCGATCCGCGGTGCTCAACCTGCTGATCAATGCGGTGCAGGCAATGGATGGTGGCGGTCAGTTGGTCGTGCGGACGCGTCCGGCCGGATTGGGTGTGCTGTTGGAACTGATCGATACCGGGCCGGGCATGGAGGCGGAGACCCTGGCGAAGGTGTTTCGCGCGTTCTACACGACCAAACAGGGCGGATCGGGGCTCGGCCTGCCCACGGCGAGGAAGATCGTCGAGGCGCATGGCGGGTCGATTGACATCGAAAGCACTCCCGGACGGGGCACCAAGGTCACGATCTGGCTGCCTGCTCCGCCCCGACTGCCCACCGTGGACGCCCGACTCGCCCGGGTGCCGGTCCTGAATCCACCGTCTCGCATTCCACCGGCCCGGAGTCCGGGGGACTCCGGGCAACTGGACGGGCCGAAGGGCGGCTTCGTACCATCGAACGCATCATGAATCAGACCCGAGAAAATGACTCCGCCGCGTCCCCATCGCCTGCCGCCGGGTTGCAGGGGCTCGTGCGTGTGCTGGTTGTCGACAATGACATCGTTCACGCTCGCACCATGGGCGAGGTGTTGAGTCGGCTCGACTATCAGGTCGTGGTGGTGGGCAGCGGCACGGAGGGGTCCAGGAAGATTGAGCAGGAATCGTTCGACGTCGTGGTCACGGATCTGATGATGAACGACATCGGTGGTCTCGAAATCCTGTCGCGTGCGAAAGCGGCGTCGGCCGAGACCGAGGTGATCGTGGTGACCGGCCACGGCACCATCCCCTCGGCGGTCGCCGCGATGCAGCAGGGGGCGTTTACCTACCTGCAAAAACCGCTTGATCTCGCCCACCTGCGGGCGGCTGTCGAGAAGGCCTCCGCTGGCGTCCGTCTCAAGCGGCAGAATCTCGAACTCAACCGCCGGCTCGACGAGAAGTTCGGCTTTGAGGGCGTCGTCGGATCGAGTGCGCAAATGCTGGCTCTGATCGAGCGGCTCAAGCGGATCGCTCCAACCGATGCCACGGTGCTGATCCAGGGGCAGACGGGCACGGGCAAGGAACTCGTGGCCCAGGCCATCCATCAGAACAGCCCCCGCAAGAGCAAGCCCTTCGTGGCTCTCAACTGCGCGGCGCTCAGCGAGAATATTCTGGAGAGTGAACTGTTCGGCCATGTGCGGGGTGCGTTCACCGATGCCTCCAGCGACCGGATCGGCAAGTTCGAATACGCCAACGGTGGCACGCTGTTTCTCGACGAGGTCGGTGACATGCCGATGCCGACGCAGATCAAACTGCTGCGGGTGCTCGAGTCGGGTGAGATCACCCGCGTCGGCTCCAACACCCCGAACCGCGTGAACGTACGGATTCTTTCGGCCACGAACCGAAATCTGGAGGATGCCATCGCAACGGGAGCGTTTCGCAGCGACCTCTACCATCGGCTGAAGGTCGTCACGATCGCCATCCCCACGCTCCGGGAGCGGGCAGCCGACATTCCCCTGCTCATCGAGCACTTCATCCGGCAGTTTGCCAAACGGCATGGCAAGACGATCAAGGGCATGTCGCTCGCAGCCCGCATGAAACTCGGCTCCTATGACTGGCCCGGCAACGTGCGTCAGCTTCGCAACGTCATCGAGAGCATGGTGGTCGTGGACTGCGATGAACTGCTCGATGTGGACGACCTGCCGCTGGAACTCGAGCCAGAGACCGCGGCCGCCGGGGCGGAAGCACCCGCTCTCGACGGTGCGCCGACAGTCGCTATCGAGGCGGGCCTCGCGGCACTCGTGGGGCGTCCTCTGGAGGAGGTGGAGCGGATCCTGATCACCGAAACCCTCAAGCTGACCGGGGGCAATCGTGAGCAGGCAGCCGAATTGCTCGGCATCGGCGAGCGGACGCTGTACAGAAAAATCAAGGAGTACCAGCTCCCCTGA
>CANHCU010000173.1 GCA_947459185.1 Planctomycetaceae bacterium
CGCATCTTCGAAGACGTGCGGGCTGTGAGCGAGAGCGGAGTAAAAGATGCGGCCTTTGCCATAGTTGCGGATCCAGGCGAGGGCGTAGTCGTTGTCAGCGCGCAGACAGGAATCGCCGGGCGGATAGGTCGAAAGGTCGGTTCGGTCCACGTCGATCCTCAGCAGGACGCGGACGTTCTTTCGGGAGTATGGATCGTGGAAGCGGAAGATCTCGTCGGACCAGTCATAGCTTTTCCCCTTGAAGACCCGAAGCAACGGGTGATCGCGATCGTCGAGCGCCATGACGACCGGTTCCTGGAGGTATCCCCCACGGTGATTCGCGCCCCGCGCTCCGATGATGTGCCCGAACTCCGTCCAGTCCTCCACGGGAGGCCACTGCCATTTCATGAAGGCGATGGAGGTTCCGTGAACGCCCATGAGGCCGCCACCGGCCGTGACGAACTCGAGCAGGTTTTTTCGGCGTTCGGGCTCGGGCACGCAGCTGCCGATGCTGTTGTTGAGGAAAACGGCGTCGAACTGCCGCAGCGAATCGCGGTCGAACAGGGCCGGATCTTCACTGACGGTGGCTTCGAATGCGCCGGTCCTTTGCCCAAACTGCTTGAAAGCCTCACTCCCCGCGAGGATTGAGGCGCGGTGGCCGTCGTACTCCACATTGCGATTAAAAATCAGCAGGCGGCGTGGCTTCAATGGCCGGGCGGCGGCCTGGCCGGGCAGCGCTTTCTCGATGCGCAAACGCTGTGCGGGATCCTGAACCCACGACGATTCCGTTTCCTCTGCTTGGCACGGATTCGTCAGGAAGAGTGCTGCTGCACACACCACTGCGAGGACGCGAGATTCAAAAATGGACTTCATTCGCTGGGACCCTGAAGAGACAACGTCGGCAGATCGGTGTGAACGCCTGCGGGTACGTTATCGCGTCAGTGGCACCTCAGCAACCATCATCCCGACGATGCACGAGCGATCTGCCACGGTCCGGAAGACACCGGTGCGGACCTGGCAAAATTGACAATGGTGCGTCTGGAGACTCACGGTTCTGATATGGGGTGGTCGACCTTCAGCAGCGCCAGCATTGCTCCGGCACACCCGCCCGAGAGTGCCTCCGCCGGTCGCTCTCGTTGCCCTCGCTCACGCGCCCTGACCGTCGTCATCGACTATGCCGCGTGCTCGTGGTCGCTCGATCGAGCGACCATCCGAGAAGCCGACGAGCACGGCTCGCGACACGATCGAGTGGCCGACTTACAGGCCCTTCTTCAGCAGAATGACGCTGTTGCCGCGGGGCGTTCGGACCTGCAGCACCACGCCCTCCACGGGCGACTCCTTCTCGATCGCCTCGGCGAAGTCGCCGATCGTCTTCACGGCTGTCTTGCCGACCTTGCGGATCAGCACGCCCGGCCCGATGCCCGCCTCCGCCGCCACGCCGTCGTTGTCGACGCGATCAACCACCACGCCGTCGAAGCCCTCGTAGACCTGCTCGGGCAGTGAGGCCTTGTCGCGGACCTCGATACCGAAGGCCTCCGAGTAGAAGGTCTCCTCGTCCTCGGCGGACAGCTTCCGGCTGCCCGAGCCGTCACGCTTCGCGATCTTGTCGGGCAGCGGCTTGACCGAGATGGAGAGCGTCATCGGCTTGCCATCGCGTAGCACCGTGACCGTGTGCTGCTTGCCGATGGCCGACTTCTCCACCACTTCCTGCAGCGACCGTGGACCGTCCACAGCCACTTCATCGAAAGCGGTGATCACGTCGAGCTCCTGCACGCCTGCGTCTGCGGCCGGCGTGCCGTCCATCACCTCAGTGACAAGCACGCCCTTGCGGCTCTTCACCCCGAGTTTCGATGCCATCTCGTTGGTGAGCGGTCCGATCGATACGCCAAGGTAGCCACGCTCCACCGAGCCCTTGGCAATGAGCTGGCCGCTCACCCACTTGGCCAGGTTGATCGGGATCGCGAACCCGACGCCTTGATAGGCGCCTGTATTGGAGGCGATGGCGGTGTTGATACCGATCACCTCGCCCGCAAGATTGACGAGCGGTCCGCCCGAGTTGCCTGGGTTGATGGCGGCGTCGGTCTGGAGGAACTTCGCCCGGCGGATGCTGCCGAGTTCGCGGCCCTTGCCGCTGATGATGCCAGCGCTGACGGTCGTCTCCAGTTCGAACGGATTGCCGATGGCGATCACCCAGTCGCCGATATCGAGCTTGTCGGAATCGCCCAGCTTCGACACCGGCAGCTCGTGGGCATTCTCCAGTTTGATGACGGCGAGATCGCTGTCGGGGTCGGTCTTGATCTCCGCCGCCTTGAACTCGCGGCCGTCGGGGAGTTCGACCGTCACGGTGTCGGCCCCGGCAACGACGTGGTTGTTGGTGAGCACGAGGCCGTCCTTATCGACGATCACACCCGAGCCGACGCCCGACCGTGGTTGTGACTGGCCACCCTCGGGCTGGTTGAAGTCGAAACCCTCCGGCACCCCATCCTTGAAGAAGTCCTCGAATGGCGTGCCCTTGAAGGGGTTTTCGCCGCCGCGGTCGGGCCCCTGCCGCTGACCCTGCCGCTGTCCTTGTCCCTGTCCGCGGTTGGCGGCCACCTTCTTGGCCTTCGTCTCGCTGCGGACCACCACCACGCTGGGGATGGCCTGCTCCGCGGCGTGACGGAATGCCCTGGAGAGCGAGTTGGCGTGCATGAGCGCCTCGGCCGTCGCGGCCGTTTCGTCGCCGCGGACGTGTGCGGCCATGCCGAGCACCGCGGCTGTCGGCAGTGCGAGCGATAGGAAAGCCCGCTGCAGTCGCGACGGGCGGGAGGGGTTGGTGGCGACCATGGAACGAACGCTGTGCATGGGGTTCATAAAGGAGCACTCAGCCTTTCTGGGTGGAGTTCGCTTGGATTATAGGCCTGCGACCGTATGGCGCGGAGGCAGCGGGCGTCAGGCCTGTGGCCTCGCGGCTGCAAACGCATCCATGCCGGCTGCCTCGCTGGCACCGGCTTCATCGCGTGTCTGAAATGTCTCTACGCGGCCAACGCGAGGCTGGTTCGCCGGATGGCGGAAATCGTGTTTTTGCCCGGGTTTTGCGGCGTGTTGCGTTGACAGGCCGCTACGAAGAGGCGTACCTTTGGCAGGTGGATAGGAACGCGGGCATGGTAGGGAAGGCATGAAGCGAGCGGACCAGCAGCAGTCGAAGGAACACCAGCGGGGTGGCCAGCCCCGATCGGACCGTGGCGATCGGCCCGAAGGCGTCATCGACATTGCGGAGTGCCAGCAGCGGATCCAATACGAGTTTCGCGATCCTTCCCTGCTCGTGGCCGCCTTCACGCACGCCTCGGGAGCCCAGCATAGGCTGGCGTCGAACGAGCGGCTGGAATTCCTCGGCGATGCCATCCTGGGGTTCATCGTCTGCGAGACGCTCTATCAGCTCTTCCCCGATTCGCTGGAAGGGGATCTCACCCGGATCAAGTCGGTGGTGGTGAGCCGCGAGACCTGCGGGCGGATCACGGAGCGGCTGCAACTGATCGACTTTCTTATCGTCGGCAAGGGACTGGCGCTCAACCGCCCGGTGCCGGCGTCGGTACTGTCAGATTTGTTCGAGTCGCTCGTGGCCGCGATGTATCTCGACGGCGGCCTCGAGCCGGTGCGAGCCCTGGTGGCACGGATGCTCGAGCCGGAAATCGTGAAGGTGGCCTCAGGAGAGCAGGGGCTCAATCACAAGTCGCTGCTGCAGCAATTGTCGCAGCGGGATTATGGCGTGACGCCCACCTACGAAGTGGTCGAGGAGGCGGGGCCCGATCACAGCAAGAGCTTTCATGTGTCGGCCCAGATCGGCCAGCGGCGGTATCAGCCTGCCTGGGGCCGCAACAAGAAGGAGGCGGAGCAGAGGGCCGCCTCCAACGCGCTCTCCGAGTTGCAGCTTGAGTCAGCGGCCCGTGGCGCATCCGACGGGTAGGCAGTAGACGTTCTCCGCAGGCGACTTGGTTCGCCGTCCGTGGTCATGCGGCCGCGATGGCGGGCAGTTCGTGCTTGCGGATCTTGTTGCCGGCCGGATCGGTGATCAGGCCTCCGAAACAGAGGCACGCATGCGTCGGGGGCTCGAGCATGCCGGCCCCAGCCTGCTGTGCAGTGAACACATAGGCATACTCGAGCCGATTCGTGCCGCTCCCGCCGCTCCACCGCGCCATCAAGTCCTGCCCGCGAAACCTGAACTCGATGCCGGGCACGACGCCACGAACCGCCGACACGTGCATCGGCTTGGCGAACTCGAGCACCCAGACCACTCGCTGGCCCGCCGCCGCCACGATGGGGCCTGAGTGTGGACCCTCGATCCGTACGACCCGCTCGGTGCGTTCCGTATCGAGGTCAAACTCGATCGCGACAGGCGGAGAAGCGTTGCCGGCAATGTCCACCTGCCGGACCCGCCACCGGTTCAATCCCGGCTGCGGCGCGTAGCCGCCCCAGACCGCTGTAGCCGGATGCCACGAGCCGCCTTCGCGGCTGTACTGCAGCGACGCATCTTTTTCCTGGCCCGAAACGGCAAGCGTACTATTCGACGTGATCCGATCGGTGGTCGACGCACCGGTATCCTGCCCGAGTGCCACCCGCAGCGGAGCGGCCGAGCGATCGAGCCGAAACGTGAGCGTCGGTCCCACGGGCGTCGCCCTGCCGGCGGCATCGACCACCCTCGCAGCCACTCGATAGGTGCCGTCTGCTCCGACGCCCACGGGCACGAAGCGACGGGCATCGGTCATCACGGCGGTACGGAAGTCGTATCCGTTGAAGCTATATTCGACCCGCTGTCCTGCCGCCAACGGACGGCTGATGGAAAGCGTGGCGTCTGAGGTGATGCGGTCGTTCGCGTTGCGGCCGGTGTCGCGGTCCAACGAGAGTGAGAGGCCGGCCGCGTACACGCGCCGTGGCTCCATGGCCTCGATGGAAAGCGAGAGCGACTCCCGCGCCATCACGCGATCGCGGCCTCTGACGTGGTGCATGGATCCTCCCTGACGTCCCCCAGGAAGCGGGGTGGCTGTCAATCGAGCATCGGCATTCGATGCCAACGTGAAACACGTTTGCGTGGCGGACGCCCCCCAGTTTGCCCAGACGGCATGCTGGCGATGGAGGTCAAACGCCCCACGTGGTCTTCACGCGATGATGTCGGCGGTCGGCGTGCCGTGGCCGATCGCCAGTCGCGTGCGGCCCCCGTCACCGGCGAGGAGTTCTCACTCGTCGTCGAGATGGAGCTTGTGCATGACGCGGTGCACGAACGGGGCCAGCACGAGCGAGGCGGCACCGATGAACAGCAGCCCTGAAAAGAGGGCGTAGAACGAGGTGAACAGTTTGCCAGCAGTCGAGGCGATCGGATCAACGGGCCCCATGCCGCCGAGGATCATCGAGGCGTTTACAAGGGCGTCGATCCAGGGGAGACCGCCGAGGTGGTGGTAGCCCAGCACGCCAACCCCCAGGGCAGCTCCGATTAGCACGGTGGCCGCGGCTCCATAGCAGAGCACGCGGAGGAGAAAATGATGGCTTGGAAGAAGTGGGGCGGTGCGATGTTCGAACATGGAACGAATTCTACCTTGTCGCCGACCCACGGCGAACGGCTTTGTCGCCGACCCACGGCGAATGCAGCCCCAGCGTCATGGGCGGCTTTTTCCCAGCGAGGGTACGATGAACGAACCCCGTCCTACCAAGCAGCCAAGAGTGTCAATGTCTGTCAGCCCCTCAGCGCCGGTGACGGTGATCATCGTCAACTTCAATGGCGGGGAACATCTGCTGCGGTGTCTGGCCTGCCTGGCAGACCAGGAGACGCCGCCCGAGCGGATCGTGCTGATCGACAACCGCAGCAGCGATGGGTCGGCGGCCGCTGCCCGGGAGTGGGTGACACGGGATGGGCGGTTGGCGACACGGCTCGAGCAGATCGATTCCGCCGTCAACGCCGGGTTTGCTGCGGCCAACAACCGCGCTGTCGAAAACTGCACGACCGAATTCGTGGCCCTGCTCAATCCCGATGCGTTTCCCGATCGGGGCTGGCTCACGGCGCTGGTGGCCGCCGCGCGGCAGCATCCAGAGGCGGCATCGTTCGGATCATGTCAGCGGCTCGACGGTCGGCCCGGACTGCTCGATGGCGTTGGGGACGTCTATCACATCAGCGGCGTC
>CANHCU010000174.1 GCA_947459185.1 Planctomycetaceae bacterium
CGATCCCGACCGCCGGCGGATTCCGCTCGCCTACTACCACCCCACCGGTCCGCTCGGCAGCATCTTCGCGGCGCTCGAGCATTCCGCGGGGCCCGGCCGCGTCGGTGTCGCTGGGCTGGGCGTGGGCACGGTGGCCGCTTATGCGCAGCCGGGCCAGGAATTCGTGTTCTTCGAAATCGACCCCGCGATCGTCGCCATCGCCCGCAAACCAAAATGGTTCAGCTATCTGGCGGACACCGCGGGCCGGTGCCGGATTGTCGTGGACGACGCACGGCTCGCCCTCACGCGGGAGCCCGACCAGGGCTTCGACCTGCTGGTCATCGACGCGTTCACGGGAGATTCCGTGCCGACCCATCTCCTCACCCGCGAGGCGCTCGATCTCTACGGCCGCAAGCTCGCGGCCGAGGGCATTCTCGCGGTGCACATCTCCAACCGTTATCTCGACTTCGCCCCGATCCTCGCGGCACTGGCCGCCGAGGGGGGGTGGATGGCCCTCGACGGGGCCGACCGCGACGTGCCGGAGGATTTTGCTCGACTCCCCTCGCGGTGGATGGCGCTGACTCGATCCCTTGACATCGCGAAGCGGGTCTACAGCAACCCGACCAGCCCGCGGTGGCAGTGGCAACCGTCGCTGCCGGGCCCAAGAGCGCGAGCCTGGACCGACGACCGCACGTCCGTGACTGACGCGCTGTTTCACACGCCGGCCGGATCAGCGCCGTCGCTTTGATGCCTCTCCCGCGCTCTCGAGGTCTGCCAAGCATGAAGAACTCACCGCTGGACCGTCTGAGCTCGTGGCTGGCAATCCGGGTGGACAATTCCACTCTCGTGGCTTTTAGGATCCTGTTTGGCGCGCTTCTCTGTGTTGAGTTGTGCAGCTACTGGTCGCGAAGAGTGGAGATGATCAGCTTCCGGCCGATCCGCTTCCCGTACACTGGCTTCGAGTGGGTGCCGCTGCTACCGGGCTGGCTGGCCCCGGTGGTCCATGCCTCCATCGCCCTGGCGGCTGTGGCTCTTGCCATTGGCTATAGCTATCGGTTGGCGGTCGTGCTTTTTGCCGTCGGTTACACGTACTCCTTCCTGGTGGACCGGGCGTATTTCAACAACCATTTCTACCTCATCTGTCTGCTGGCCGGCTGGCTCGCAGTCGGCGACGCGCATCGCCGCTGGTCGATCGACGCGTGGCGGCGGCCTGGCCTCGTGTCGCGGACCGTGCCGAGGTGGCAACTCCTCGGGCCAGCCATCCAGATGGCCATCCCCTACGTCTTCGGCGGCCTCGCCAAGATCAAGGCCGATTGGCTGCGGGGCGAACCGATGCGTGCCCAGCTCTGGGAGCTCTGGGACAGCCCGCTCTATGGTCCGCTCGTGCGACAGCCGTGGGCCGGGGTCGGATTCGCCTGGGCTGGCATGCTGTTTGATTTGCTGATCGTGCCGGCGATCCTCTGGCGGCCCACTCGCTGGCCGGCTATCGCCGCGATGCTGCTCTTCCATCTCACGAACATGCAGATGTTCGACATCGGCATCTTTCCCTGGCTCGGGATGGGTGGTGTCGTGCTGTTTCTGCCACCCGCCATGCTGACCCGCTGGCTCGCTCGCGGGCGCGGAGCCGTCAGCCGAGAAGCGACGCATGCCCAGAGCGGATCACCGGCAGGGGGCTGCTCTTCGTGGGTATTGTGGGGCTGTGCCGCCTGGCTGGCGATGCAGGTCCTGCTGCCGCTCCGACACCATCTGATTCCTGGCAACGTCGGCTGGACGCGTGAGGGTTTTTACTTTGCATGGACGATGAAGCTCGACCTCAAGAGCGAGTTCCTCGGGTTTCATGTCTGCGATCCCGCGTCTGGAGAGTGCCAGGCCGCCAGCTTCGACGGCACGCTGACGGCGGTGCAGCGATACTGGCTGCCGGGCGAGCCGCAAGGCATCGTGGCGTTCGCGAGGTTCCTTCGCGAACGGGCCATCCGAGATGGCATGCGCGATCCAGTCGTGGTCTGCGACTCGGTCTGCGCATTGAACGGCCGTCCCTACCAGTACATGATCGATCCCGCCCGCGACCCGGCCGACCTCGTCGTGCCCCGCTTTGGCCCGGCCGAGTGGATCGTGCCGCTCGACGAAGCGGCGTCCCTCGGAAACTACAAGATTAACGCGAAGAAGGAGCAGGCCGTCATGCAGGTGATCCACGAGACTCGCGTTGTCAAGAAAATCTTTCCCGAGCGTCTGCGGGGCCGACCTATCGTGGATGCGCCGACGGCCGCAGTGGAGGATCGCTGACAACGCCAACCCTCAGCACGCCCGGCCGGCCTGCGTCGGGGCCGGCCAGCCAGGGCGACTCCACAGCACGATGCCGATCACGATACCGGCATGGACGGTCGACTGCGGATCGCCGGCCAAGACCGCGCAGGCGAGGGCCAGGGAAAGGACGAGGAAATCGCCGGAGTCGAAACGTTCAAGACGTCTGATCCCGCCCCGATGGCCGAGGCCGCCCCCGCCAATGCGTTCGGAGCGTCGACATGGCACAGCATGGAACCCGAAAGGGCGAAGGAGAGTCCCACCAGAAGTGATGCGTCGCGAGAGGCACCGGCGGCGGCTCCCTCTCAGGCAGAGCCGCCGTGCGATGCGTGCAACCCGCCGATCCGTGAGAAATTGATGAGTGACCGGCGTTCCGGCCGAAGTGGATGCTCGACGGTAGTATCATGGAGGTCGCGTTGGCTGTTGACGCTCGTCTCTCCCGCGTCGAATCGGCTGACGATGCACCGCCGGGAGACCGGCGCATGCCGCCCGCGCCGATTCCTCGCCCCGCCTTCGAGGACCCCATGGTTGACCGCCGCACTGTTGTGCCCATGCATCTGCTGCCTCGTGCAAGGCAATGGGGGCGTCGACGCGGTGTGACGATCGTCGAGCTGTTGGTCACGATCGGAATCATCGCCTTTCTGGTGGGAATCCTCATTCCCGCCCTGCAGATAGCGCGTGAGGCTGCCCGTCGGACATCGTGCGCCAATAACATGCGGCAGATTGCTTTGGGTATGGCCACGTATGACGATGCAAAGAAGCAGCTGCCGGGGTGGCGCAACGTCCTCGACACCTACACAAAGGTGCGGGCCGCGACCGATCCGAAGACAGCATGTGTTTCCTGGACCGTGCCGATCCTGCCACAGATCGAGAGCAAGGGGATCCATGACTGGTATGCCGCGTACACCACCGCCGCAGCTTCTTCCGCCGGCAACCCATCGACGAAAAAGATTCCACTCTATGCCTGTGCCTCGCGGGGCGACGTGACCACGACATCACCGCTCTCCTATGCAGTCAACGCCGGGAACGGCGGCGAGGAACTGGATGTCTCATCCACGCCAGAATCCCAGTTCGAGGGCGATGGCGTGTTCGCCGATGCGGTGGGCAATCTCCCCGGTGAACCGACGTTCGACGCCAGCCGCCCGACGTACAAGCCGGCCGTCGTGGGCCTGAGGAAGGTCGCCGTTGACGGGGCCGGCTTCACGCTCCTGATCACGGAACGATCCGGGCCGAACGCTGCGAAAGACATTTCCTGGTCCGCCAATCCGGTCCTTGTCAGGGCGAACGTCGGCGCCCGAGTCGAGAACCATTCGGTCCTCCATCCGCTGGAGATCGGCGTCGGGTCGAGAACCGACCTGCAGGTGATCAACCCCACGGCCGACACCTGCCCGCTCCCGAACCCTCCCCTTCCAGGTGCCAATGCCGACGACTGGAAAGAACGGTATCCGTCCTCACGTCACCCTGGTGCGGTCAACGTGGCATTCTGCGATGGACGGACACGCGTTCTGCGCAACGGCATTGATGCCTGGGTCTACTGCCAGCTGCTCTCCTCCAACGGCAAGGCGGTCTCGCCGCGGGTGGCGGACTGGCAGAAATCGGTGGATGCATCCGGCACGCTGTCGCCGTACGATCTCCAAGCCTCCGACCTGGTGCGGTAGCAGCGGGCGCGCAGATGGCGGCATGCCCCCGCCGGCCCTCTGGCCAACGGTGCATATTCTCATGCCGGCCGTGCAAATCATCATGGACTGCGAATGGAGTGTGTGAAATAACTGGTTCTCTCTGGCACGCCCTGCATGGAGGAACCGCCCGCATGACCGCCACCGCCCGCCCGGCCCGGACCATTCGCACCGCCATCGTCGGCCTCGGCTTTGGCGCCGAGTTCATCCCCATCCACCAGCGCCACCCCCACGCGGAGTTGGTCGCGATCTGCCAGCGGTCGCGGGACAAGCTCGACCAGGTCGGCAAGGCCTATGGCGTCGAGCGGCGGTATCAGGACTACGCCGACCTCCTCGAGGATAAGGAGATCGATGCGGTCCATATCAACTCTCCGATTCCCGACCATGCCGCGATGACGCTTGCGGCGCTCGAGGCCGGCAAGCATGTGATGTGCACTGTGCCGATGGCCACGAGCGTGGAAGACTGTAAGAAGATCGTCGATCTCGCCGCCAAGACCGGTCTCAAGTACATGATGGCCGAGACGGTCGTCTACGCGCGGGAGTTTCTCTTTATCAAGCAAATGTCCGATCGCGGCGACCTCGGCAAGATCCAGTTCGTGCAGGCCAGCCACCAGCAGGACATGGACGGCTGGCCGAACTACTGGCCCGGCCTGCCGCCGATGCATTACGCCACGCACTGTGTCGGCCCCTGCCTGGCACTCGAACGCAAGGACGCCGAGGAGGTGAGCTGTTTTGGGTCGGGGAGAATCCGCGAGGATCTGATCAAGCATTACGGTTCACCTTTCGCGATCGAGAGTGCCCACGTGAAGCTCCGCGACAGCGACGTGGTGGCCCGCGTGATCCGCTCGCTCTTCGACACCGCCCGGCAATACCGGGAGAGTTTTGATGTCTATGGTTCTAAGCAGAGCTTCGAGTGGCAGCTCTGCGAGAACGAAGAGCCGGTGCTCCACACCGCCAAGAAGCCCGAGCCCGAGATCCCCGAGCGGGTGCCTGTGCCCGACTTCGCCCACCTGCTCCCGGAGCCGATCCAGCGGTTCACGACCGGCGGTGTCTACGATGCCGACGACCACCAGCATCTCTCGTTCACTCAAGGCGGCGGCCACGGCGGCAGCCATCCCCACCTCGTGCATGAGTTTGTGACGGCGCTCGTCGAGGGCCGCGATCCCTATCCCAATGCGAAGCAGAGCGCCAACTGGACCTGCACCGGCATCCTGGCGCACGAATCGGCCATGAAGGGGGGCGCGATCATGAAGCTGCCCGAATGGAGTTTTTCGTCATGAAACTGTTCTTGCTGGCCTGTGCGGTGCTCGTCTGGGTGGTTGCGACTCCGGTTGCGATCGGTGCCGAGCTGCCCATTAAGGTGCTTTTTCTGGGTGACAATGGCCACCACCAGCCCGCTGAGCGGTTTGCGCAGCTCAAGCCGGTGCTCGCGTCGCGCGGCATCGAGCTTATCTATACCGACCGGATCGGTGACCTCGCGCCGCAGACGCTTGCCGCCTACGACGCACTGGCCGTGTATGCCAACATCGATAACCTTCCCCCCGAGGGCGAGGCCGCGATCCTCGACTTTGTCCGCAACGGCAAGGGGCTTGTGCCGCTGCACTGTGCGAGTTTTTGTTTTCGGAATTCGCCCGCCTGGATCGATCTCGTCGGGGCGCAGTTCCAGAAGCATGGTACCGGTGAATTTCGCACGGTGAATGTCGCCGCGGAGCACCCGGTCATGCAGGGCTTCGGCGGCTTCAAGAGCTTCGACGAAACCTACGTCCACACGAGGCACAACGACCGCGGCAGGACGATTCTCGAAGAGCGGGTCGAGGGTGATCACCACGAGCCGTGGACCTGGGTCCGCACGGAAGGCAAAGGCCGCGTCTTCTACACGGCGTGGGGCCACGACCAGCGGACTTGGAGCCATCCTGGGTTTCACAATCTGGTCGAACGCGGCATCCGCTTTGCCGCGGGCTGCGATCCCGCGACGGCGGGCGGCTATGTCGATCATCCCGCGATGACGCAGCCGGCCGCGGGGCTCGTGCCGTTCGAATACGAGCCGGCGAAGGTGGCCTTTTATTCTCCTCCCGGCCACGATCCCACCAGGAAAAACGAGCCGCTCTCGCAGATGCAGAAGCCGCTCGAGCCCGAGGAGTCGC
>CANHCU010000175.1 GCA_947459185.1 Planctomycetaceae bacterium
CCGCGACGGCGCCGCTGGCAAAGATGGGAAGCCCGGTCTTAACGGTGCGGCTGGTGCGAAGGGCGAGCGTGGTCCGGCTGGTGAGCGCGGTCTTCCCGGTGCGCCGGGCAAGGATGGCGCGGCCGGCAAGGATGGCAAGCCCGGCCTCAATGGCGCGGCTGGTAAGGACGGCGCGGCTGGCAAGGATGGAAAGCCCGGTCTCAATGGTGCGGCTGGTGCGAAGGGCGAGCGTGGTGCGGCTGGTGAGCGCGGTCTTCCCGGTGCGCCGGGCAAGGATGGCGCGGCTGGCAAGGACGGAAAGCCCGGCCTCAATGGTGCGGCGGGTAAGGACGGTGCGGCCGGCAAGGATGGCAAGCCTGGTGCGCAAGGTCCTGCTGGCGCGAAGGGTGAGCGTGGTCTCCCCGGTGCGGCTGGCAAGGACGGCGCGGCTGGCAAGGATGGGAAGCCCGGCGCGAAGGGCGAGCCAGGCCTCAACGGTGCGGCCGGCAAGGATGGCAAGCCTGGTGCGCAAGGTCCTGCAGGCGCGAAGGGTGAGCGTGGTCTCCCCGGTGCTGCTGGCAAGGACGGCGCGGCGGGCAAGGATGGGAAGGACGGAAAGCCCGGTGCCAAGGGTGAGGCTGGTGCCAGTGGCAAGGACGGCAAAGATGGCAAGGCTGGTCCGCAGGGCCCGGCTGGTGCGAAGGGCGAGCGTGGCCCGGCGGGGCCTGCTGGTGCGGCTGGCAAGGATGGCAAGCCCGGTGCGCAAGGTCCCGCTGGCGCGAAGGGTGAGCGTGGTCTCCCCGGTGCTGCGGGCAAGGACGGCACGGCTGGCAAGGATGGGAAGGACGGAAAGCCCGGTGCCAAGGGTGAGGCTGGTGCCAGTGGCAAGGACGGCAAAGATGGCAAGGCTGGTCCGCAGGGCCCGGCTGGTGCGAAGGGCGAGCGTGGTCTCGCAGGTCCGGCCGGCCCCGCCGGTCCTGCAGGTGAGTCGAGCGGCAACCGGTCCACTGGTGCCCGTCAGATCACCTCGCTGCTCGACGCCCCTTCGGGAGCGGGGCTCGAGAACGCCGTGCTCCGGCGGGTTGGCAACACCGTGGAACTTGCGATCAGCGGGCTCCGCAGCAAAAAGCGTCTGAAGGCTGTGCTGGGCAAGGTGCCGGATGGGTTCCGTCCCAGCCATCACCAGAGCCTGGTGACGTCGGACAGCGACTTCCACCATGTGCGGTTCGAGGTCGGTTCCAAGCGGTCGCCGACGATCGCTGTGAATCAGCCGGCGTCTGCCGATGGCCTCTCGGACGTCTCCACCTCGCTCGTGTGGCTGACCGACGACGAATGGCCGAGCAAGTTGCCCGGCAAGGAGTGGAAGCGGTAGTCGCTTCCTTTCGCGCGGCCTGCGGCCGAGTATCGATTGCAACAAGGGGCGTACCTCGCGATCCGTGAGGTACGCCCCTGCCTTGCGCAGCGAGAGGGCACGGATGATCGCGATAGACGGTCGACCCGGCAGGCGTCAGGCTGCGGCGTTTGCCAGGCGTGCGTGGAACGGCGTGGACCGCAGCAGGATGCAGCCTTGCAAGACCTCGGGTTTGCCGGGGCTGCCGACCGCGGCGGTGGGGCAGGCGACAAGCCCCGCCAGCCGGCCCCATGTGGATTTGAGGGCGTGTGGAACGGAGCAGGCGCTGACGTTGCCGGTGCGTCGTGTGAGCCCGTTGACGAGTTCGCACCGGACGCCATGCTCATCGAGCTGCATGCCGGTGAATCGCACGATTCCCGTTCCGGCCTGGTGCGGCACCACGAAGTTCACTTCGCCGCCGGTCAGGCCTGCATCGGCAAGCGCCGTGGCGACAGCGGCCGACATCGCCCGCGGCGCGATCTCGGCGATCGCCATGCCGTCGAGCGAATAGACCAGCCGCTCATTGGCGTGGACTGTTCCGCCTCCCGGAGCCGGTGAGGGCACATGGGGCCTCAGGTGGAAATCAAATGCAGACCGTTCTGCCGGCCGCTTCTCAGCGGCGGCATGGATGATCTCAAAATGCACCGGATGCTTCCGGCTTGTCGTCGGCGCGAGCAGCGTGGCCGATGCCATGTCGCCGAAGAGGGCAGCGGTCTGGGGACTGCTGTAGTCGGTGATACGGCTGATGCGAGTGGCGGCGACGACGAGCAGGAATTCGTCGTTGCGCAGGGCGAGCCGCGGGGCCCAGCGTCGGCAGACGAGCGAGAACGCGCGACTGTAGCCGCAGCAGAACCAGTTCAGGCCGATGGTGCGACACCGCCGCATGCCGAGTCCGCGGACCAGTTGACGGGCCGCCAGACTCGGCCGCTCGGCCAGGATTTGGGCGGGTGTGAGATGCTGTCTGGCGATCGATGGCGGAATGAAAGAGGGGGACACGAAGACGAGGCCGCGACAGTTGGCGAGGTTGCAGCCTGTCTCCCGTTGGAGCTGCCTGACGGCGTGCACACCCATCGTCATCTCGTCGTCCATTGAGATCCCCCGGGCCTCGATGCCGGTGTGGTGCGCGAACTTCCGCGGCATCGAGTCGCCGAACCAGGCGTTCTCCAGTTCCCAGGGGGGTTGGTGCAACGCAATGGCCGAAATGCCGAGGGAGGGTCGATGGCGTACGTCCATGAGTGGCTCGTGACGGGGCTGGGAGAGGGTGCGGCTGCCGTCAGCAGGGGAGGGCCGCGGGGGCGGGATTGTGACGTTCAACGGCTGCGGGGGCCAGCGAGAAATTACCCGGAAAGAACGCTACAGAACGTTCGTCTCTGGCCCAGCACGACTCGCGGCTGGCCTGCCTTGGCGGCGATGCGTACAACAGGTGCTGCCGCAGTGACACGGGCGGCACTTTTTGATTTGCAGTCAGTCGAGGGAATTGCGGTGAACGAATTCGTTGAACCATTGGGGATGCGGGTGCTGATCCGAAAGGACGAGAGCCGACACACGACGCGGGGCGGTATCGTGCTGCCCGATCAGGCGGAGATCCCCACGATCACGGGGCGGGTCGTCGAGGTGAGCCTGCAGGTGGAGCGGGACGCCGACTTCCCGATCGAGAAGTACGACAAGGTGCTATTCCATCCCAAGAATTCGATTCCCGTGGACTTCGAGCAGAACAACCTGCTCTACGTCGTGCCGATCGAGGACGTTGTTGCCGTGTTCCGGCGGCACGATGAATCGAAGCCCCAGCGCCGCGGCAAGGCTGGCCAGGAGGGCGACGGCGAGGGCGGTTCGGCAGACCTCGATCCCTGAGGCGAGAGCGGGGCCGCTCTTGTCGGTGCCGGCCCATTTTTCTCTACGATGCAGTGATGAGTCGATCTCAAACAGTTTCTGATCGATCTGCCGCCGATCGGAAACGGCTTCAGGATGAGCCTCTACGGGCGCGGATCAACCGGGCGAGGCAGCTGACTGAGGATCAGCGGCTGTCTGACGACGCTCGCGCCGCTGGTCATCTTCGATCCGCAGATGCAGTTCGATACGTTCACCTGGGGCATGGCAACGCGGCAGGTAGTTATCCCAAGTGAGGCTGCTGGGACTCGAACCCAGAACCAACCGATTAAAAGTCCGGACGGCCGCTGGACTACCCATCGATCCTTCGTGAGCCTCGCTGTCGGCCGCCAATGGCGGCAAGACGTCTGCGGAGGTAACCTCGATCTGCCCACTGTTTCTCAGGCCTTGCGGCCGTTGGAGGGTATGTGATGCAGGAAGATGGCGTGTTGCTTGAATTCCGGCCCAGCTGCGACGTGACGGAGCGGCTGCAGATTCTCGGTCAAACGGAAGATGTGAAGTTCTCTCCGAATGAAGACCGGCTTGCCATTGCCGGAATGACGAAAAACAAGATTCTCGTGATCGACATCAGGCCCGTCGCTCGGGATGGCGTCTGCGTGATCAAGTCCGAGGCCTGCGTTGAGATCACGTGCGATGCCTTCGACATGCCGCACGGGCTTGCCTGGATCGACGATAATACGCTGATCGTCGCCAATCGCAGGCGCGGCCTGGTAGTCATTTCTGTCCCGCCATGCGGGCCACAGGCGCCGAGCGCGCGAGTGGAGCCGCTTCTGGACATGCTTCCTGCAGACGCGAACCACATTCGGTCCCCCGCAGCAGTCGCTGTCCGGCGTCTCGAGAACGAGCTTTTCGATGTTCTTTCGTGCAACAATGTCTCTCACCGTGCCTCACGCCATCGGCTTCAGCGCAAGGAGCGTTTCGAGGTCATCGAGCATGCCACGTTTCTGGGCGAGAAGTTCCAGACTCCCGACGGCGTCACCGTGAGCGAAGACGCCAGTCTGGTCGCCATAAGCAATCATTACGGGAAGCGCATCGACGTCTTCGCGAATCGGTGCGAGCGAGGCGGGCATAGGCAAGCGATCTGTTCGCTTAAGAATTACGGCTATCCGCACGGTGTTCGTTTTGTGGCGGGAGATCGGCTCCTTCTGACCGCAGACGCCGGCAGGCCTTACGTCCATGTCTTTCGCCGGCGCGGAGGCCGATGGGGAGGCATCGTGAAGCCGGCCGTATCCATTCGCGTCATCGGCGAGGAGGCATTCCGGCTGGGGCACACGAATGACGAAGAGGGCGGGCCCAAGGGGCTTGACGTTTCGGGCGACGGTACTTTCTTTGTGGTCAGCTGCGAGGCTGTCCCGATCGCGTTTTTTGCGTTCGCAGAAACGGCGTCGCGGCTTCTTGCGAGACCGGCGGCTGCGCGCGTCGCGGGCTGGCAGTCGTTTCTGATGACACCGCTGAAGTGGCATCTCATGGCTCCTCCCGGATGACCTGCTAGTACGCCCGCCAGATCTGAGAGTAGGCGCAGCCCCAAGCCTCGGCGACGGTCTTCCCGCTGCCCAGATCAACCTGCGGGCCGGCGCCGGCGGGCGCCCGTCGCGGCTGGCCTGGGCGGAGTTCCGAGAACGATATGAGCGGGATGTCGTACCCGGCTTGGCTCCAAAAACTATGGCGAAGATTCGGGGGGTGCTGGACCGCGTCGAGCGGGAGTTGAGCCCCCGGCGACTTCGGGATTTGTCGGTACAACGGTTGTCGTATTTCGTCTCGATGCTTCGTAAGTCCGGTGCCTCCGAAATAACGATTGCCGGCCACGTCGCGCACATCAAGGCGGCACTGACATGGGCAGTGGAACAAAAGATGCTTCCAGCCAGGCCCACGATGCCGAAGATTCAGCGGGCCAAGAAAAGCAACGGACGCCCGATGAAGGGCCGCCCTATCACCGCCGAAGAGTTCGATCGGATGTTGGGGGCCGTGTCGGCGGAGGTGGGAGAGGAGGCGGCCGCGCAGTGGCAGCACTACCTACAGGGGCTCTGGGCCAGCGGTTTGCGTCTTGGCGAGTCGCTGGATCTCTGGTGGGATCGCGAGGATCGACTCTTTCCGGTCTTCCCTCGCGGCGGGCGGCCAATGCTTCGTGTCCCTGGTGAACTCGAGAAGGGCCACGCCGACAGACTTCTCCCGATTGCCCCCGAGTTCGCGTTGATGCTCGTCCAGGTGCCCGAGGCCCAACGCGTTGGCCCCGTCTTCAAGCTTGACGGGAGGGTCGGCCGGCTGGCAGCGAACGAAGTGTCCAAGACCATTTCCCGGATCGGTAAGGCCGCCGGCGTCCGCGTGTACGTGAGCCCCAAGGACCCCGGTAAGGTGAAGTACGCATCGGCCCATGACCTCCGTAGGGCATTCGGCGAGCGCTGGGCCGCACGGTTGATGCCAGCCCATCTCAAGGAACTGATGCGGCACGAGCCGATCGAAACAACTCTGCGCTTTTACGTGGGCACAGATGCTTGAGCGACCGCCGACGCGGCTTGGGCGGCGTTCGAGGCGTCGCGGCCCAAGAATTTGGAGGCGTCAGGTAACAGTTTGGCTAACAGTGCCCCTGACCGGGTTGGATTTCATGTACCAGGCGATATGAGGGTTTAGGAACAGGGGTGACCAAGGGAACCAGCGTGTGCGGCTGGAGCCGAGGCCTTGGCCGAGGCGGAAGCCGCACACGCGGCGGCGAACCTGGCCGGGGTCTGGTAACCCA
>CANHCU010000176.1 GCA_947459185.1 Planctomycetaceae bacterium
GATCCCCAGCCCCGTCGTCGAAGGAATCCACGGCTTCCATTTCTTCGGCGCAAACTCCTCCAAGAGCGTGAGCACCACGCCGAGCAACGCCCCCACCACGATCGCCGCAAGCGCGCCCTTCGGCAGGGCATGCAGCCCCTGCGCGAGCAACCGGGCCACTCCCTCCCAGACCTTCGCCGCAGGCGCCGGCAGCTCCGCCGAACCGAGCCTGCCGGGATTGCTCTGCACCACGAAGATGTAGGCCGGCACCGAGATGAGCGTGCCTGCCACCACGCCGAAAAGCTGCGAGATCGTCTGCTTCCGCGGATTGCCGCCGAGCAGGTAGCCGCTCTTCAGATCCGTGAGCAGGTCGGCCGCATGCGAGGCCGCCCCCGACGTGATGCAGGCGGTCATCAGGTTGGTCGTGATGTTCGACGGCGCGATCACGCCATAGAGCAGCTGCGTGATTTTCCCCATCGCCCCGATCGGCGTGATATCTGTCTCGCCCGTCGCCCGCGCCGCCACGATCGAGAGCAGAAACGTCACCAGCACCGCAAGGATCCCCATCCACCAGGTGATGCCAAAAAGAAAATGGCCGAGCACCACGCAGGCGGTGCCCGCCAGGCCCACGCCAATCACGAACCACGAGGCCGGCACCTCGATGTGCGCCAGTTCGTCGTCGATTCGCTCATGACGCCGCGCGCGGCCAAAGAGCCCCCCGAGCGTGCCCGACAGGCCGCCGAACGCTCGCAGCACCGTGCGCCATTTCAGTGCAAACGACAAGAGCCCGCTCGTCACCATCATCGCCGTCGCCGGCCAGAGCACCCACGACACGATCCCCTTGTAACCCGGCTGTACGATCCCCTGCGCAACGAGGATCGGACCGATGACGCCGAAGCAAATGATCGAGCCGATCAGCATCGATGCCGCCACCCGCAGCCCCATGATCGCCCCGGCGGCCAGCATGATCAGCGAGCCCTCGATCCCGATCGTGTATTTCGTGAGCAGGTCGCGGCCGACCGCCGTCGGCAGGAAAGGCAGCTCCGCCGGAAAGGCATAGGCAGAGAGCGACTTCACCGCTCCGAAGAGATCCCGCCAGACCGCGACCACGGCACCGATGATCCCGGCCGCGAAGAGCGACCGCGCTTTCACCACCGCCTCGCCGCCGGCCGTGTGCATGCTCTTGAGCGTTTCGGCGGTGGCGATGCCGGAAGGGAAGGGGAGCTGATCGATGTTGATCAGCTGCCGCTTGAGCGGGATCGCCATGAACACGCCCAGAAACGACAGCGCCCCGAGCCAGAGCATGATCTCCCACCACTGCATCAGTCGGCCGGTGGTGAGATAGAGCGCGGGCAACGCCGACACGAGCCCCGCGCTCGACATGTAGCCGGCGGCGCTCGCGGCGCTACTCATCGTGTAGTTTTCAAGCGTCGTGAACGGCCGGTTTCGCCACGCCGGCACCACCTTCTCGAGCACCGAGAAGACGGCATAGGCGATGATCGACGCCGTGATCGTGACGCCCAGTCCCCAGCCGGTCTTGAGCCCCACGTAGAGGTTCGAGATCGACATCACCCCGCCGATGATCATCCCGGTGACCACCGCGCGGGGCGTGAGCTGCACGGCGTCGTCGCCCGCATAGACGTTGGCCAGCCACCACCGCGCCGCCTCGCGGTCGTCGTCAAACGGCGGATGCTGCGTGCCGGGTGGGGTCAAAACACGTCCAAATGGAAGTGGTGACCCTGGTAATAGCGGCGCGACTTCGGGTATTCGTTCTGCCACGCCCGGTTGTAGACCGGCACCCGCATCTCCTGCGGATAGCGGTAATAGAGGTCGTTGGCGCTCTGCTGGTAGCTATCCGCATAGAAGTTGTGCGGATACCACACGTATGGATAGTGGTAGAAGCGGTTCCAGTCGGTGGCGTTGTAGGAGTTGCCCCACTGGTAGCCATACGCCTGCTGGCCGACAGCCGGCGGCTGGGCGTGCGCTGAAGGCGCCGCCATCAACATGGCTCCGGCCAGAATGGCCGTGCCAAGCATGGATCGCATCATCGGATTTTCCCCCCTGAAGATCCCGGACTCATGGGATGTATCGGCCGGCCGCACGACCGTTCTTCACGGAAAAACCGGCACGGTCGGAAAACCCACGGGTCAGAGCGCACATCCCGTCGCTTGCGCTCGGGGCTTATATGGAGACGGGCACGTCCCGTCGCTTGCGCTCGGGGCTTATATGGAGACGGGCACATCCCGTCGCTTGCGCTCGGGGCTTGTATGGCGTACAAGCCCCCGGCGCAAGCCGGGGGATGATGGGCGACCGCTCAGGCCTTCGATGACGGCAGCCGGCCCTCGGCCAGTTCCCGATCCCACTCCTCGATCAGCGGCCAATGCTGGGCACACGTGCCGAAGTCGGCGAGTTGCAGGTAGCCCCGCAGCCGCTCGAGCGTCTTCGCGATCAACCGGTCATCTTTTTTGAAGATCGGCCCATGGCTGGGAAGGAGCCATTCCACATCGCTGGCCGCGATCCGCTCGAGCGACTTGATGAAGGCTGGAATGTCGCTGCCGTGATGGGCGTCGATCGCCCCCACCGAGCCGTCGCGGTAGATGTTGTCGCCCGAGAGCAGCAGGTTGCCGATGCGAAAGGCGAGCTGACTGTCGGTATGCCCGGGGGTGTGCCAGACCTCGACTTTGTGACTGCCGATCTCGATGCTCTCGCCATCGACCACCTGGCGATCGATCTTCACGATCGGCATGTCGAGGTGGACGTTCTGCGCGGCGATCTCGGCGAAGGTCTTGATGCGGTCGCCCGTCTCCAGCGACTCGACCGCCAGCGGATGGGCCAGCACCGGCGCCTTGAGGATTGCCTTCGCCTTCGCAAGTCCCTGGATGTGGTCAACGTCGGCGTGCGTGGCCACGAGTGCCTTGCACTGCGACAACGGGAAGTCCATCTCCCGGATCATCTCCACGATCTCGTCTACGCTCTCCTCATAGCCGATGTCGATGAGCGCCCAGTCGCGGTCGTCGTAGACCAGGTAGACGTTGCAGCCAATCCGCCAGCCGGCCTGGTGGTTCATCTCGATGACACCGGGGAAGACGGGACGACGTTCAAGCATGGGAGTGGATGGTCTGTGGGAGGAAAATGGCTGGCCTGTGGCCCGCGGCCCACCGGCTGGATTTGCGGCAAACGGCGGCGGAAGACACACTGGTCAGAGAAGTCTAGACGTTTTTCATCCAAAGTGTAGCGAGATGGCATCTTTCCCTCGGACGGGGTTTGCGGTGTGGGCCGGCAGCGTTGAAGAGCTGTGCGGCCTGATCGACACCCTGCGACCGCTGGCCCGCTCGCTCGGGGCCCCCGATCCGCAGGCCGACGATTGGTATGGTGCGCTCTTTGGCAAGCTTCGGCCCCAGGTGTCGCGGGAGCCCGTGCTCGTCGCGGCCGTCTGCGGCGGCACCAACACTGGCAAGAGCCTGATCACCAACACGCTCGTGGCCGCGGAGATCAGCCGCTCCGTGCCGGAGGCGGCGCGAACCCGCCATCCAGTGGCGAGTCTCCCGCAGGGGCTCGCCGCCCGCACCGATCTAGCGGCGCTCTTTCCCGGCTTCGCGCTTGCGGCATGGCAGAGCGTGCAGGACGCGATCGATCTCGGGCCGGATGCGAGCGGCAACACCGACCGGCTCGTGTGGCGCGAGGATACCAGCGGCCGACAGCCAGCGCGGCTTGTGCTTCTCGACACGCCCGACATCGACGGCACGCTGCGGGAAAACTGGCACCGGGCCGAACTGGTGCGGAACGCCTGCGACGTGATCGTGGCCGTGCTCACCCAGCAGAAATACAACGACGCTGCCGTGCGGGATTTCTTCGCCGCCGCGGCGGCTGCGGGCAAGGCCGTGGTCGTCGTCTTCAACATGATCGACTGGCCGCGGCAACGCGATCGCATCGGCGGCTGGCTGGCGACCTTCACCACGGAGACAGGCGTCACGCCGCTGGCCGTCTACGCGGTGCCCCACGACTTCCGCGCAGCCGAGGCGGGGCGGATCGAGTTTCATCCGCTGCCTGAACTCACGCCCGACGGTGCCGCGGTTGACCTCGCCGTCCGACTGGCCGACTGCGACTTCGATCGCATCAAGCTGCAGGCGATGGAGGGGGCTCTCCGCGTCGTGCTCGATCCCAAGACCGGTGCCGGCTGTTGGCTCGACTCCTTCGAGACGACGGCGAAAGAGTGGCGTGACGCCCGACGCTTGCTGACCGACGAGGCCCACGTGCGGGTGGAGCTGCCCACCGCGCCCCGCGAAATTGTCTGGAACGAGATCTGGCAGTGGCTCGAACCGCGTCGTTCGGGCCTCGACCTCACCGTCAGCAAGGTCTATCGCGTGGCGGGCAAGGGGGTGAACTGGGCGGCACGACAGGTGGGCCTGGTCCGCAGCGAGGCGGAGCGACGCGAGGATTTTTCCACGGTCGAACTGGCGGCACTGAAGACCGCCCTCGGCGACTTCGTCGAACGGCTCGACGATGCCTGCCGCCGCAATCCGCGGCTGGCCGCGATGCTCGGTGGCCGGCTCGTGGATGGCGACCGCGCGGCCTGGTATGCCGACCTCGAGCGCCGCCACGCGAGCCTGCCGCTGGTGTCGGAGGACTACCGCACGTTTGTCCGCAACGAACTCGACCGCTTCGCGAAGGAGAACCCCGGCATGGTGCGGTTCATCCTCACGGGGCTCAACGTCGGCGCGGTGGCCCGGCCCGCAATCACCGTGGCGCTCGGCATGGCGGGAGCGGCGGCGGTGCCCGCGGCGGCGGCCTCGGCCGGAGGGCTCTCCGTGCTCGTCCACCACGTGGGTGACGTCGTCGTGGGAACGGCCGCGACGATCGCCGGCGAGGGGGCGCTCGGCCTGACGATGGCCGGGCTCAAACCGCTCATCGAGACGCTGTTCGCCGGCTGGTCGGCGGAACGGGGCCGCGTGCTCGCGGAGACGCTGCACGACGTCGTGCTCGGCGACAGGCTCGAGGAGATCGACCGCCTGGCCAATGCGGCCGCAGCGCCCGAAGTGACACGGGCCCGCCGGCTGCTCGTGGAGTGCGGACGCGACCTTGGGCGGGACCTTGGCCGGGACATCGGCCACGAAGCGGCTGGGGAGGCTTCCCGATGAACGAGCAACAGGACCAGTCGCTCCAACAGCCGCGCGGCGAACCGATCGACTTCGCGAGCTTTGACGAACTGGTCGAGACACTTGCCCGCTGGAGCGGCTCGCTGCCGGAGTGGCCGCCGGCCCGGGCGGTGCGGGCCGAATGGGAACAGATCGAACCGCGGCTCGACCGCGCCCGCCGCGAGCTTTCCAGGATGCTCGTCGTCGGCGTGATCGGAGGCACCGGCACCGGCAAGAGCACGCTCGTCAACGCACTGGCCGGCTGCGACCTGAGCCCTGCCGGCGACATCGCGCGTCCGACTACGATCAATCCGGTGGTGGTCGCGGCCCGCGACGTCGATCTCTCCTGGCTGCCGGTCGAGGCGATGAACGCCCGCGTCGTTCGCAGCGATGCCGCGGCGGTCGCCAACATCGTGCTCGTTGACTGCCCCGACCCCGACACGCAGGCAGAGGCCCCGCGGCATGGAGGCGGGCAGACGACACACGGCCCCGCCCGGCCGAGCGACGGCAATCACAACCGCGAACTCCTCGAGGCGGTGCTGCCCGCCTGCGATGTGCTGCTGCTCGTGTCAACGGCACAGAAATACCGCTCGTGGGTCGTCGCCCGCGAGGTGGCCGCCTTCGCTCCGGGCCGGCCGCTGCTGTTCGTGCAGACCCACGCCTCGCGGGATCCCGACATTCGAGACGACTGGCGGCGGGAGCTGGAGTCGCAGGGCTTCATCGTGCCGCGGATCTTCCGGCTCGATGGGGTCGAGGCGGCGACGCGTTCTGCCGCGGGCCTCGAGCC
>CANHCU010000177.1 GCA_947459185.1 Planctomycetaceae bacterium
ATGCGCACATAGAAGCCCCCGGCGCGAGCCGGGGGATCGCGAGCGGTGTGATCCCGTCGCTTGCGCTCAGGGCTTTAATGCGCGCATAGAAGCCCCCGGCGCGAGCCGGGGGATCGTGAGCGGTGTGATCCCGTCGCTTGCGCTCAGGGCTTTAATGCGCACATAGAAGCCCCCGGCGCGAGCCGGGGGATCGCGAGCGGTGTGATCCCGTCGCTTGCGCTCAGGGCTTTAATGCGCGCATAGAAGCCCCCGGCGCGAGCCGGGGGATCGTGAGCGGTGTGATACGAAAGCGAGCGTCCGGCTCTCGGGGCATGGGCAGCCCCGAACCGTCGCCAACGGCCTTCTCGGTGATGCGTCCTTACAGCACCGGAAGCGCGGGCATTGGGGGCCGGGAGGCATGGGCGGCGGCGAGGTTGCCCGCGAGCCGGGAGCAGATCGCCTCTAGGTAGGGGCGGGCAGCAGGATCGTCGTAGTTGGCCGCCGTGCGGCCAGCGTCGCCATGCTCGCGGATCGGAATCTGGATCGGCACCTCGCCGAGGAATGGAATGTCGAGATCCTTCGCCGTCCTCTTTGCGCCGCCGGTGCCGAAGATGTCGTACCGCTTCTGCGTGTCGGGACAGACGAAGAAGCTCATGTTCTCCACCATGCCGAGCAGCGGAATGTTCACCTTGCGGAACATCGCGATCGCCTTCGTGGCGTCGAGCAGGGCCACGTCCTGCGGGGTGCAGACGACGACGGCTCCGGTGAGCGGCAGCACCTGCGAGAGCGTCAGTGCGATGTCGCCCGTGCCCGGTGGCATGTCGATGATCAGATAGTCGAGCGGGCCCCACAATGTGTCGCGAAGCATCTGCGTGATCGCGCCGTGCAGCATCGGTCCCCGCCAGACCACCGCCTCGCCGGCCGGCACGAGAAATCCCATCGACATCACCGGCATCGGATGCGGCCCCACCGGCAGGAACATCGGAATGATCTTGCCCTCGGTGATCTGCGGCCGGCCGGAGAGGCCGAGCAGGTGCGGCACGCTCGGGCCATAGACGTCGGCGTCGAGCAGGCCAACGCGGCTGCCGGCCCGAGCCAGACCGATCGCGATCGAGGCGGCGATCGTGCTCTTGCCGACGCCCCCTTTGCCCGAGCCGACCGCGATCACACTCTTCGCCTCGAGGCCGATCTGCCCGATTTTCGTGGGCGGCCTGTCATGCGGGACGATCTCCACGGTGACGGTCGGCACCGACGGAAACCGGGCCCGCAGGAGGTCCTCGATCCGGCCGCGTGTCTGGCTCCAGAGGATCGCCGCATGGGACGTCAGGCCAACCTTCACGGCGATCGCCGCGGGCGAGGCCTCTACCGAATGCACCTGACCCATCTCAACGAGCGGTCTGCCCGACTCGGGGTCGGCGATGTCGGCGAGCACGGCCTTGACAGCTGTGGAATCAACGGTGGCGGGATTGCTGCTCATGCTGTTTGCGTGGGTCCTACGGGAGGGTGGGCGGCGCAGCTGTCACGGCTTTGACTTTTCGATCACGTTGCCGGCGCGGGAAGACGAGACGAACAGCCCACGGGGCTGGACCGTGACCATCAGCACCAGTGCCGTGCAGAGCAGCATTGCGATGCCGGCGCTGAGGCCGCCATCGGCCTGCACGCCCCGCCGGTTGGGGCGGAAATACATCGCGGCGATGATCCGCAGGTAATAGGCCGCGGCGATTGCCGCATTGAGCACCAGGATCACGGCCAGGGAGACAAACCAGGCCCGTCGGCTGCCGAATGTGATCGCCGCGTTCCAGTCCACCTCGAGCGCTGAGGTGGCCAACGAGAGCTTGCCCCAGAAGCCGGGCAGCGGCGGAATGCCGGCGAGGCTGAGCAGAAAGAGCGTGATCGCGAAGGCCGCCACGGGATTGGTGGAGGAGAGCCCATCGAGATCGTCCACGGTGGCGATCTCCTCCCGCGGCGGCCGCGGGCCGCTGCCCGCCGTCCATTCAGGCCAACGATGACCGAGGTAGGTGATCGCGGCAAAGATGCCGGCGGTCGCGAGGGCATACGTGGCCAGATAGAAGAGCGTGGCGCTCAAACCACCAAGGCCGAGGGTCCACGAGGTGTCGGCCCCGGCAGGGCCATTACCGGCGCGGGCGGAGGCGGCGGCCGCAGCGGTGGCGATGCCAACCAGCAGATAGCCGGCGTGGGCGATCGAGGAGCAGGCCAGCAGACGGCGGAGATTCCGCTGCAGGAGCGCCATGACGTTGCCGACGGTCATCGTCACGGCCGCCAGAGTGGCGGCCAACGGCCAGAAGAGCGAAAGGTGCGCCATGGCGGCGCCGCCCACGGCGGCGTCGCCCGAATCGGTCGGCAGGATGGCCAGCGCCAGCACCCGCACGAGCACGACGATGCCCGCGACCTTGGGCAGCGTGGAGAGCAGGGCGGCGTTCGAAGGGCTCGTGCCCTCGTAGACATCGGGCGCGTAGAACTGCATCGGCACGGCCGCCAGACGGAAGGCCGCTCCCGCCATGGCCATGCCGATGGCCACGGGCAGCAGCACGGTCGCCATGCCGGCCAGCGGCTCGGCCGCGGAACGCAGGCGGGCGCCGATGATCGCCAGGCTCGTCGAGCCGCCGATTCCGTAGAGACAGACGGCCGCATACAGGAACAACGCTGAGGCCACCAGTGAAAGGAAGAAATACTTGAGGCTTGCCTCCTGGCCGTGGGCGTCGGTGCGCTTGAGGGCCAGCAGGATGTAGGTGGGGATCGATACCAGCTCTAGTCCGATGAACAGCAGCACGAGGTCATCGGCCACGGCGGTCAGTGACAGACCGGCCAGCAGGATCAGGAACGTGCCAGCCTCCTCGCAGGTGCCGCCGGTGTGGAAGCCGCCGCCGAAGCTGTTCCCACGGGTGACAGCACTGCGGAACAGGTCACCAGCCTGCACGAGGGCGAGGATCGCTCCGAGTCCCAGCACCGTCCAACGGATATAGGTCGAGAAGGCGTCTATGCGGATCCCCCCCGACTCGATCCATGCCCCGTCGGCCGGCTGTCCACCCGCCACCAGCATCGCCGCAACGATGCCCGCCACAGCCACGAACCAGCCGCTGCGCAGGCCGGCGAAGGCGCCGCCCAGGAAGGCGATCAACGCCGCGGTCACCAGGACGATCTCGGGGGCGAGCAGGAAAAAGCTCTGCAATGAACTCATGTTCGAAGTCATGGACGATCCAGTGTCAGTTCCGATGTCAGGAGGCGTGGCTGTCGGGGGGCCCGATGGTCGTGGCCCACGACGCGGTCCGCGACGTGGGCGGGCTGAGGCAGGGAGTCATCGGTGTCGAGCGCCCGCATGGAAGCGTTGAATGCTGTGGTGGCGCCGCGGGTGGAGGCACGCAGCACGGCCGCGGGCGGCCCGAGGAATGTCGCCGGCGCAAGCCCGATCCAGAGCACGAAGACCGCCAGCGGCGCGAGGGCTGCAATCTCATACCACTCGAGGTCGCAGCGGTCTGCATGGCCCTCTTGGCCAGCAGAATGGTGGCCACCTGCGTGATGATCATGGGCGTCGTGACCGTGGCCACCGCGGCCGTGATCGTGTCCGGCCGCTCCCTGCCGGGGAGGCTCGCGCGAGCCGCCGAAAAAGACCCGCTCGACAGCCCAGAGCATGTACCACGCGCCGAGCACGACGCCGCCCACGGCCGATACCGCCATGATGAGGTAGGGCACGCGGAACGACTCGGCAACGCCGGCCCAGGCCCGCTGGAAGGAGCCGGCGAGGATGAGGAACTCACCCACGAAGCCGTTCAGGCCGGGCAGCCCGATGCTGGAAAAGGTGAACAGCATGAAGAGCACGGTGAGCCAGGGAGCCTTCGTGGCGATCCCGCCGAGATTGGCGATCGACCGCGTGTGGAAACGCTCGTAGATCATGCCGACCAGCGCGAAGAGCCCGGCTGCTGACAGTCCGTGGTTGATCAGTTGTAGGTTGGCGCCCTCGACGGCCACGGGCTCGAGCGCGAACAGACCCATCACGATGTAGCCCATGTGGCTCACCGAGGAATAGGCGATCAGCCGCTTGAGGTCGGTCTGTACGAGGGCCACGAGCGCCCCGTAGAGGATGCCCACCACACCCAGACCGAAGAGCCAGGGGGCGGCTGCGGCGGCGGCATCGGGGAGCATCGGCAGCGAGAACCGCAGGAAGCCGTAGATGCCGATCTTGAGCAGCACGCCCGCCAGATCGACGCTGCCGCCCGTGGGAGCCTCGACGTGGGCCAGCGGCAGCCAGGTGTGGAATGGAACGATCGGCACCTTCACGGCGAAGCCGGCGAAGAGTGCCAGGAACACGATCATCTGCAGCCAGCCCCCTTCGCGGCTCATCGGCATCGGATGCGCGGCCATGCCGGCCGTGAGACTGGCGATGTCGAAGGTGATGACGCCGGTGTGCGATGCATTCCAGAGCACGATCGTGAGCAGACCGAGGAAGGCGAGCACGCTGCCGGTGAGCGTGTAGATGAAGAACTTCACCGCCGCGCGGCGCCGCTCGTCGTGGCCCCAAATCCCGATCAGGAAGAAGAGTGGCACGAGCGTGAATTCGAAGAACACGTAGAACAGGATCACGTCCCGCGCCGCAAACACGCCGAGCATTGCCGCTTCCAGAAGAAGCAGCAGCACATAGAAGCCGACCGGCTTCTCCTTGATCGCGTCCCAACTGACGAGCACCGCCGTAAGGGAGAGCAGGGCTGAGAGGCCGAAGAGCCAGATCGAGAGGCCATCGAGGCCCAGCGACAGTCGGACATCGAAAATGCCCCCCACAAGCCAGGGTGCGGAGGAGACGGCATAGCCACCGCCGGTGGCGGCCTCCGGGCTCTGCAGGTAGCGCAGCACGAGCCAGCCAGCGTTGACGAGGGTGATGAGTGCGGTCACCGCCGCGCTCTGTCGCACGGCGGAGCGTCCGCGGCCGCCGAGCACCCAGGCCACAACGGCACCGATGAGCGGCGTGGCGATCACGAGGAGAAGGTGCGTCGCGGGGGAAAAGCCATTCATGGAGGATCGGCCGCTGAAAGAGAGAGGATGAAGGTGGATGCGTGGAGGATGGGGTCAGACCCGGAGTTGCCAGGCGAGCAGGACGACGATCGCCAGCACGCCCATCACGCCGGCCAACGCGTAGCGTTGCAGCAGACCCGACTGCGATCGCCGAACAATGCCGCCGAGGGCGACCGGGAGTCCGGCGATGGCGTCCACGGTCCCGTCGATGACGTATCGATCGAACAGCGCGGCGACGAGGGCGAGAGCCTCGAGCGGCCGCACGATGAACACGGAGTAGATCTGGTCGAAGTAGAACTTGTTCGCGAAGAGCGTCTGCAGCGGGCCGAGGAACCGCTCCAATTGCGGGCCGTCGCTGCGGCGGCCAAGGTGGCCGATGGCGGCGATGACGATGCCGATGGCGGCCGCCAGTGTGCCCTGGATGGCTAGGTTCATGTGGAACACATGCGGCGTGGCGGTGGCGGCGACGGCCGGTGCCGTGAGCGACGGGGTCGCCGAGAGGAAATGCGCGAGCCAGTTTGTGCTGAAGAGGAGCCAGCCCACCAGCGCCGATGGCACGGCGAGGATCATCAGCGGCCACGTCATGGACGCGGGCGACTCGTAGGACTCATGGCCATCGTGGCCACCGTGGCCACCGTGGCCATGCGCGCCCTCGGGCACCCTCGTTGGCCCGGTAAAGGTCATGAACACGGCGCGAAACGTGTAGAAGGCAGTCAGGCCGGCCGTGACGAGCGACATCCAGAAGAGGATCTGCCAGGTTTCCGGGCGGTCGAGGGCGTCGAGCCCAACGGCGGGGGCGGTGACAGCGGCGTGCGTCGCGTCGGTTGAGAACGCGGCGAGATGG
>CANHCU010000178.1 GCA_947459185.1 Planctomycetaceae bacterium
AGATGGGGGCCCGCGGCGACGCAGCCGGGCAGCCGGTCCGCCCGATCGATCAGCAGGTCGATGCCGTGCTGGCAGCGACCACGGGCGAGGGCAGCACGGCCGACAGCAGCACGCCAGCGAAAGATCCTGCCGCCCGCAGTGACCCCTTCCGCGCCGCCCGGCCCGAAGAGGGCGACACGATGGACCCGGCCAAGGAGCAGTTCACCGGCATCGTGCCCGGCATCGGGCTGGCGAGCTTCCGCGACTCCGACGGCGTGGACCGGTTTCTCGTACTGCCCGGCGACGACGTGAAGATCACTTTTCCCACCGCAGGCACGCCGCCCAAGGCCGTCAGCGACACCTTCACGATCGTTGACTTCTACGAGAGCAAGATGAGCGAGTACGACTCGAACTTCGTCTTCGTGCCGATCGCGGCGCTGCAGCGGATGCGGGGCATGGTCGATCCGCAGACGGGTGTTCCGAGCGTCAACTCGATCCAGATCAAGCTCAAGCCCGGCGCCGATCTGAACGTCGTCCGCGATCGGCTGCGGAAGGCTTTCCCGGCCGAGATGTATGCGGTCTCCACCTGGCGAGACAAGCAGGGGCCGCTCCTCTCCGCCGTTGACATGGAGATGGCCGTGCTCAACATCCTCCTGTTTCTGATCATCGCTGTCGCCGGCTTCGGCATCCTCGCCATCTTCTTCATGATCGTGGTTGAGAAGACCCGCGACATCGGGATTCTCAAGTCGCTCGGCGCCGGCTCCACCGGCATCGCCGGCATTTTCCTGGGCTATGGTCTCTTCCTCGGGCTGGTCGGGGCGGGCGTCGGCCTGGCGCTCGGCTTGGCGATCACCTGGAACATCAACGCGATCCGCGCGGGGGTGGAATGGTGCACGGGCGAGCGGGTGTTCGATCCCTCGATCTACTACTTCTTCAAGATCCCCACGATCGTGAATCCCTACACGGTGGCCTGGATCATCGCCGGTGCGGTCGGGATCGCCGTGGCCGCAAGCGTGCTGCCGGCCCTGCGGGCGGCCCGCCTCCATCCCGTGGAGGCGCTGCGTCATGACTGACAGTGCCACAGGCCTGGCCAGCGAAGAGGCGATGCTCCGCGTCTGCGACGTCCGTAAGAGCTACCGCTCCGGCGGCGGCATGCTGGAGGTGCTCCGCGGCGTTGACTTCTCGCTCGAGCCGGGCGGCTTCGCGGCCGTCATCGGCCAGAGCGGCTCGGGCAAGAGCACGCTTTTGCATCTCATGGGTCTGCTCGACGCGCCCGATTCCGGGGAGGTGCACCTGGCAGGCACACGGATCGACAACCTCCCCGCCGCCCGCCGCGACCGGCTGCGGAACACCGCCATCGGGATGGTGTTTCAGTCGTACCACCTGTTGCCCGAACTGAATGCCCTGGAAAACGTGCTCGCACCGCTTATGGTGCGGCATGGCGTGCTGGAATGGATGAGGGTGCGGGGCACGGCTCGCGAGCGGGCCCGCGACCTGCTCGACCGCTTTGGGCTGGGGGGGCGATTGCACCACAAGCCGCGGCAGCTTTCGGGCGGGGAAATGCAGCGGGTGGCCATCGCCCGGGCCCTGGTGACGCAGCCCAGCGTGCTCCTCGCCGACGAACCGACCGGAAATCTCGACGAGGCCAGCGGGGCCGGCATCCTCGACGCCCTCTGCGAGTTGAACCGGCGGGACGGGCTTTCTATAGTGCTCGTGACGCACGATGCGGCGATCGCCCGCCGCGCAGCCAGAATTGTTCGACTGGCGGCCGGTCGAGTCGCCGATGCGTGAGGCGCGGCGTCTGGCCTCGGCCGGATGCGTCTGTCGTATTCACTTCTCAATTTCGTATTCACTTCTCGATTTCGTATTCACTTCTCGATTTCGTATTCACTTCTCGATTTCGTATTCACTTCCTAACTCCATCCGAATCCTTATAGCCCACGAGATCGATCATGCCGCGGATCATCTTCATGAACGACCGTCTCGTGCCGGAGGAGGAGGCCAAGGTCAGCGTGTTCGACCATGGCCTGCTCTACGGCGACGGTGTGTTTGAGGGTCTGCGGAGCTACTCCGGCCGCGTCTTCCGGCTCGACGCCCACCTCGACCGTCTCTGGGCCAGCGCCCGCGCGATCGCACTTGAGATACCACTGGCAAAGGATGTCGTGGCGAAGGCGGTGAACGACACGCTGGCCGCCAACAAACTCGTCGATGGCTATGTGCGGCTGGTCGTCACCAGGGGCGCCGGCAGCCTTGGTCTCGATCCCAACCGCACGAAGAACCCGCAGGTGATCGTGATCGCCGACACGATCAGCCTCTATCCGAGGGAGTTCTATGATAAGGGCCTGCGGATCGTGACGGCGGCCACTCAGCGGGTGCATTCAGCCGCGCTCTCGCCACGGATCAAGTCGCTTAATTATCTCAACAACATCATGGCGAAGCTCGAGGGCCTGCAGGCAGGCTGCGTCGAGGCACTGATGCTCAATCACAAGGGCGAGGTAGCGGAGTGCACGGGCGACAATCTGTTCGTTGTGCGCGGTGGCCGGCTGCTCACGCCGCCTCCCGATGCCGGGATTCTCGAAGGCATCACCCGCGGTGCGGTGATGGAACTGTCGCACGCGGCCGGCATCGCCTGCCATGAAGCCACGCTCACCCGCTACGACCTCTACACGTCGGACGAGTGCTTCCTGACCGGCACGGCAGCGGAGGTGATCCCGGTCGTCGAGATCGACGGCCGCACGATCGGCTCCGGCACACCCGGCCCGGTCACCTCCCGGCTGACGGCGGATTTCCACAGGCTCGTGCGGCAGTAGCCGAGGCCGTTTCCCTCGCTCGCGCGTCGGGCTTGCATGGGAACCTTTTCATCCAAGCCCATTCTTCATCCAAGCCCGCAGCGCAAGCAAGGGACATCCGGGTGCCCCACACGCCCTAGGATGCCAGCTGCACGGTAAATACCCCGGGCCAGCCCGCCATCTCGAGCCTCGCGGCCAGCCGCCGTGACTCCATCGCCGAACGCATCAGTGCGAAGCAGGCGCTCCCGCTGCCAGTGAGCATCGGGTGCACCGCACCGGCCCTGGAAAAATCCTCGAGCAGACGTGCAACGTCGGCGCACATGCTCCGAGCCGGCTCTTCCAGGCTGTTGTGCATCAGCGACAGCGATTCACGGAAACGACCGGCCACCAGTGCAGCCGCCAGCTTCTGCGCCGTGCCGCGGCGGGAGGCATCCGGCGTGCAGCGTCCATAGACCGCCGCGGTTGACAGCCCGGCCACTGGCCGCGCGATCACGGCATGGAGCGGAGGCATCCCCGCCACGGGTTCGATCCGCTCGCCGCGGCCACCGGCGATCGCGGCGCCGCCAGAAAAAAACACCGGCACATCGCTACCGATCCGGCCGCCGATTTCGGCCAGCCGTTCGTTGGGAATGTCGAGCCCCCAGGCCTGCGTTGCTGCCTTGAGCACCGCTGCGGCATCACTCGATCCACCGCCGAGTCCCGAGCCGGAAGGGATCCGTTTCACGAGATCGATGTCGAGGCCGGGAGCGCAGAGCGATGCGGGTGACTCCGCGAGTCCCGCCTCGACAGCCAATGCCTGCGCGGCTCGCACCACGAGATTGCTGGCATCGGTCGGTACGTCATGGGCCAGAGGCGAACCGGCAGCTGTCGCCAGCCTGCCGCCGAACCGCACACGGAGCCTGATGCCAGGCACGCTCGACGTCTGCACCCGCACCGTGTCGGCGAGCGTGACGGGCACCATCAGCGACTCGATCTCATGGAAGCCGTCGGTGCGTCGGGCCAGAACCTCCAGCGAGAGGTTCAGCTTGGCGGGGGCACGGGCGAAAACCGGTTCGGACCGCAGCTCATCCTCGGACGTCAGCAGTGATCGATTCGCCATGCGAAAGCCGCCGAACTCGGGCCCACTCTGGTGGCCCCACCCCGCTGGACGCAGCCCGGAGCGCTTAACGCCAGTTCAAAACGAACGCGACGGTGCCAAACGCCAGAACCAGCCCGATTGCGACCAGCACGGCCAGCAGAATCGCGATGCTGCGGCCCGCCCAGAGGTCGTCCCGGATCATCTCGGTGCGATCGGTCTTTTCGAACGAGGCGTTCCAGATCGGAAAGGCCTTTTCGTCGTAGACCCACCGCGTCCGCTCTTCAAAGTTTTTGTCGCTCATGGTCGCTCATGATGGTGCAGAAGGGGGTTTGCGGGGTGTTCCTGCAATGGCCCGTCCTTCTCAGCGTATGATGGTCCGCATGACCCCAGAAATCTACCCCGCCGATTCCGGCGACGCCAGCCGCGTTGAAAACCCAGCGCCGGAACCCGTTTCGGGCCTGCCCCACATTCTGGAGGGTGACGGTAGCCCGGGCAGCCTGCTGGGCGAATGGCTCCGGAATCGAGAGCAGCCTGCCTGGCGGGCCAAGGCGATCCGCCGCTGGCTGTTCGGCCGGCGGGCGGCGTCGTTTGCCGACATGACAGACCTGTCGAAGGACCTACGGTCGCAACTGGAGGGGGATTTCCGAATCTGGACGACGACGATCGCCAAGCACTCCAAGGCAGACGACGGCACCGAAAAACTGCTGCTCGAACTCCACGACAGCCAGCGGATCGAGTGCGTGCTGTTACGCGACGGCGACCGCCGCACTGTCTGCATCAGCTCGCAGGTGGGCTGTGCAATGGGCTGCGTGTTCTGCGCGAGCGGCCTCGATGGCGTGATTCGCAACCTCACCACTGGCGAGATCCTTGAGCAACTGCTCCGGCTCCAGCTGCTTCTGCCGCCCGATGAAAGGCTCAGCCACATCGTCGTGATGGGCATGGGCGAGCCGCTGGCCAACCTCGACCGGCTCCTGCCGGCACTGGCCACCGCGCAGGATCCCGAGGGCTTCGGGATCTCGCAGCGGAGGATCACCGTCTCGACGGTGGGGCTGCCCAAGGCGATCGACCGACTGACCGAGGAAAACCCCGGCTACCATCTGGCCGTCTCGCTCCATGCCGCTGAGGACTCGCTGCGGACAAGGCTCGTGCCGGTGAACAAGTCGATCGGTCTGGCAGACGTGATGGCGGCCGCCGACCGCTACTGGGAGGCGTCGGGGCGGCGACTGACGTTTGAATACGTGCTGCTGGGCAGCGTGAACGACTCGCCCGAAGACGCCAAGCGACTGGTCCGCCTGCTCGGGCGGCGGGCGGCGCTCGTCAACGTCATTCCCTACAACGCCGTGGCCGGGCTGCCATGGCGGGAACCGACCCAGGGCTCCCAGGAACGGTTTCTCGACGTGCTCAGGATGGCGGGCGTCAACGTGCAGGTTCGCCGTCGCAAGGGCGCCCGCATCGACGCGGCCTGCGGCCAACTCCGCCGCCTCGCCGCGCAGGCTCAATAGCCAAAAACTCCGACAACTGCTGCCTCGCATGGAATCCTACGAAGCAGCCACGGACCGAGCCGGGATCGGCAGAAGGACTTCGTCCGCCGATCCGACGGCGGAGGGGCTCGTCCATGGCGACACGACGGGGCTGCCCATGCCCCGTCGCCGGACGTTCGCTCCGGCATCCTGCCTGCGCTCACTCGATGCTGACTGCGCTCCGGCATCCTGCCTGCGCTGGTCAGCAACGCCGGCTCTCGAGACATGGGCAGCCCCTCACCGTAGCCGGGATCGGCGAAGGTGGAGGAGACGAGGAGGATGTCCGACTTGTTGTGCGCACCATTCCGTCCCGGGTGGCAAGTCGGAATCTCCGAGCGACGGAGCGGTTTCACGAAAAACATGGCATCGTGCCATTTTTTCTTGGCGGGCCTCCGCCCGCTGGCGAGGGCGTGGCATCCTGCCACGCAGTCGATGACGCAGCGGGAGCCGGGATCGGCGAAGGTGGAGGAGA
>CANHCU010000179.1 GCA_947459185.1 Planctomycetaceae bacterium
AAGTTCGTGGAGTTTTTCGGGAGCGGCCTCGACGGCATGTCGCTGGCCGACCGGGCGACGATCGCCAACATGGCCCCCGAGTATGGCGCCACGATGGGCTTCTTCCCGGTGGACGACGAGACGCTTGCCTACCTGCGGCTCACCGGCCGGCCGGCGGAGCAGGTGACGCTCGTGGAACGGTATATGAAGGAGCAGGGGCTCTTCCGCACGGCAGCTGCCGCGGTGCCGGAGTTCACGAAACGGCTCAGCCTCGACCTGGGCAGCGTCGTGCCGAGCCTCGCCGGGCCGAAGCGGCCGCAGGATCGCGTCGCGCTTCAGAACGTCAAGAAGACGTTCGCCGAATCGCTCACCGCGCCGACGGCCAAGCGAGGTTTTGCACTCGAGGGACCGGCACTCGCCCGCAGCGGAACCGTGCGGGAAAACGGCCATGCCTCCACGATCCACCATGGCGCGGTGGTGATTGCCGCCATTACGAGCTGCACGAACACGAGTAACCCGAGCGTGATGGTGGCGGCGGGGCTCGTCGCCCGGAAGGCGGTCGCGAAGGGGCTCACCACGAAGCCATGGGTGAAGACGAGCCTCGCCCCCGGATCCCGCGTGGTGACCGACTATCTCGAGCGGTCGGGCCTCGATAAAGACCTCGACGCCCTCGGCTTCGAGACCGTCGGCTACGGCTGCACCACCTGCATCGGTAATTCGGGCCCGCTGCCCGATGCCGTTGCCAAGGCGGTGACGGACGGTGATCTGGTGGCCGCGGCGGTGCTCTCGGGCAATCGCAACTTCGAGGGCCGCGTCAATCCACTCGTGAAGGCAAACTGGCTGGCCAGCCCGCCGCTGGTCGTGGCCTACGCGCTGGCCGGCACCACCGACATCGACATGGAACACGAGCCGCTCGGCACGGGCCGGGACGGCAAGCAGGTGTTTCTCCGCGATATCTGGCCGTCGACGGAGGAGGTGCGGCAGACGGTCGAGGCGAGCGTGTTGCCGGGGCAGTTTCAGAATCGCTACGGCAACGTCTGGAACTCGAACGAGCGGTGGAATGCCGTGCCGACATCGCAGGGCGAACTCTACGACTGGCAGGCGGCGAGCACCTATATTCAAGAGCCACCGTTTCTGGCCGACATCACCCGCGAGGCCGCTGCCCCGCAGAGCGTCCGCGGGGCCCGCGTGCTGCTGGCCTTGGGTGACAGCGTGACAACCGACCACATCTCGCCCGCTGGCAGCATCGCCAAGGCGAGCCCGGCCGGTCACTATCTGGTCGAGCACGGCGTCGAGCCGGTCGAGTTCAACAGCTACGGCGCCCGCCGCGGCAACGACCGCGTGATGACCCGTGGCACGTTTGCCAACATCCGCATCCGTAACCTGCTCGTGCCAGGCACGGAGGGGGGCGTGACGCGTCTCCTGCCGGGCACGGAAGTCATGCCGGTCTACGACGCCGCAGTGAAATACAAGGCAGCGGGCACGCCGCTGGTGGTGCTGGCCGGCGCGGAATACGGCACCGGCAGCTCCCGCGACTGGGCGGCCAAGGGGACGATGCTGCTGGGCGTGCGGGCCGTGCTCGCCACCAGCTTCGAGCGGATTCATCGTTCGAATCTGGTCGGCATGGGCGTGCTCCCACTCGTGCTGCCGGAGCCGTGGCAGCAGCTCGGGCTGACGGGCGAGGAGACCTTCGACATTCCGTTTGAGAACCTCGTGCCGCGGACGACCGTGATCGTGAAGGCCACGCGACCTGACGGCACGGTCAAAGACATTCCCTGCATGGTGCGGATCGACACGCCAGTCGAGCTTGACCAGTTCCGCTCGGGTGGCATTCTGCCGTTCGTGCTGCGGAAGCTGCTGGCGGTGTGACCGCGTCCGGCAAGCCGTGCCAACGCCGAGAACAGCTGGAAATCTCTGCGCAGGCCGCAAGGTCTCGATTTGTTTCGCAGAAGTGACAAGCCAAAGTATACTCGTGGCTGTCGCCGCATGACTGCGGTGTGTTGATCCGTGGATCGCGCAGCCGTGACTCGCTGCACTCGTTGTCGCTCTCGCGGTTACTCGCATGGAGAGGAGCACTCGATGGGAGTTGGCATCATGGGCACGATGACTGGCGTTGGTGTTGCATACGGCGAGGCGGTCGTCGCCGATCGAATGAGTCCGCGGTCGCACTCGCGGGAGTCGATCGAGCGGGTCGTCTTCGAGGAAGTCGCCCGGGTCAGTCCGACCGCCACCATTCGAACGCTTGTTCCGGAGTCGTCGCTCGCGGGATGCGGCATCGACACCGCGCGGTTTCTTGACGTCATCACCCGCGTCGAAGGCCGCTATCAGATGCGGTTTCGCGATGAGTGGCTCCACGGCATCCGCACCTGCGAGGATCTGATCGAGTGCATCGCCGCCCGCATGTTCGACGAGGCGGATCGTGCGGTGGAAGACGGCGAACGTCCGAGCCACCAGTCGAGCAACGAGCCGCGCCAGCAGATGGAATCGCGCCAGCGGATGGAGTCCCACCCGCCGATCGACGCTCCGAAGAACCTTCGGCGGGCCACGCCTGCCGCGGCCACCCGCGTGTCACCGGCAGCCGACAGCTTTGCATTTCCCGAGTGCGTGGCGCTCGAGGAGCGGCTCGCGGGGCTCAAGGCGGCGGGACTTGAAAATCCATTCCTGCGGGCCAACGAGGAGGTGCATGGTCGCACGGCGCGGGTCGGCGGCCGCGACGTCGTCAGCTTCACGAGCTTCGACTACCTCGGTTTGGCCGGCCATCCCGACGTGACGAGGGCCGCCAAGGAGGCGATCGACCGCTTCGGCTGCAGCGCCTCTGCCAGCCGCATGGTCGGTGGCAACAACACGATCCTCGATGAACTCGACGCCGAACTGGCGCGGTTTCTCGGCACGGAGCGGGCCGTGGTGTTTCCCTGTGGCTACGGCACAAACGCCTCGTTGTTTAACCACCTCTTCGGTGCCGGCGACCTGATCCTCTACGACGAACTGGCCCACAACAGCATCATGCAGGGAGCCGGTGCCTCGAAGGCCGGTAAGCGTTCGTTCCGGCACAACGACCACGAACAGCTCGACGGCCTCCTCCGCGACCTGCGGTCGCAGTACAAGCGGGTGGTGGTGGCGATCGAAGGCGTCTACAGCATGGACGGCGACTACCCCGACCTGCCGAAGTTCATCGAGGTGAAGAAGCGTCACAACGCGTTGCTCTACGTGGACGAGGCACATTCGCTCGGCACGATGGGCCCCGAAGGCCGCGGTATCTGCGACTTTTTCGGCTGCGATCCCGCCGATGGCGACCTCTGGATGGGCACGATCAGCAAGGCGCTTGGGGCAGGCGGCGGCTACCTCGCCGGCGGTGAGCGACTGATCCGCTATCTCGGCTACACGACGCCAGCGTTCGTGTTTTCGACCGCCTGCTCGCCGCCCAATGCCGCTGCGGCGCTCGAGGGCCTTCGGGTGATCCAACGGGAACCGTGGCGGGTGACCCGGCTGCGGGAACGGTCGGAGCTTTTCCTGAAGCTCGCGGCCGACTGCGATCTCGACACCGGCGAGAGCAGTGACACGCCCGTGATCCCCGTCATTGTGGGCAGTTCGTCGCGGGCGATCCTCGTCTCGCAGATGCTCCTCGAGCGGGGCATCAACGCCCGGCCGATTCTCTATCCCGCTGTTCGCGAGACCGCCGCCCGCGTGCGGTTCTTCATCACGAGTGAGCACAGCGAAGAGCAGATCGTGCAGGCGGTCGAAGCTGTCGCCGAAGTGATGGCGGCCACGCAGGGCTGAAACGCACTCGCCGAAATCCGTGAGGGGCTGCCCACGTCCCGAGAGCCGGCGTTGCTGACCAGCGCAGGCAGGATGCCGTAGCGAACGTCCGGCGACGGGGCGTGGGCAGCCCCGGAACAACTCCCGAGCGCTCAGCACAATCAGCCGTTCTAGCCCGCAAGCTTGCCCGCGGCGGCGCGATCGGCGCCGACCACCGGCCAGGGCAACGGTTCGCTGCCGAAGATGCCGTCGTGCCGTCTCGCCGGCCGCCGCCGCACGAAGGCGTCGGTCACAACCAACAGCGCCGGCAGAAACACCAGTTCCGCGATGGTGGCCGCGGCTACGGCGGCGCAGGCGAGCATCCCGAATCCCGCCAGCGCCGGCACGGAACTCACCGTAACCGCCGCAAACCCGATCACCAACACGATCCCGCCGAGCACGACCGCATTGCCCGTCTCCGCCACGGCACGGCGAACGGCGCTGCCGATCGACAGCCCCTCTCGGCGCTGCCGCTGGAGCGCCGAGAGCACATGCACCGTGTCGTCCACCGCGAGCCCAAGGCAGACGTTGAACACGATCACCGTGGCCGGGTCGAGCGATCGGCCGAGGGCCACGAGCAGCGCCCCGATCACCGCGAGCGGAAAGACGTTGGGTATCAGGCTCACGATGCCCGCCAGCGGCGAGCGGAAGGCCAGCGCGAGGATGCCACCGATGACGGCCACCTCCAGCAGAAGACTGGAGCCGAGATCACGAACCAATTGCCGGATGTTGCGGGCCGAGACGACCGACATGCCGGCCAGTTCAAACGTCCATCCGGGTCGGTCGGCCGCAAGCGAGGCCAGCCCTTCGTCGATGCGGTCGTAGACCCCCTCCAGCGTGCGTGAGCCCAGATCGCTCACGCGGGCCCGCACGATCGCCATGCGGCTCTCCTCGTCCACGAGGTCGCGAAACTCCGAGGCATCAAGCCGCTGCTTGGCCCGCTCTGGCAGCGTGCCGGCCACTGTCGCCAATGAAATGGCCCTGGTGACACCGCCCGACTTTGCAAGAACGTCGTGCACCTTCCCGAGCGACTCGACCACCGGGGCGTCGAGCCAGCCGAATTCCTCCGGCCAACGGACCACCACATCGACCCCCATCACGCCGCCAAACTCACGATCCACGCTGGCCAGCGTCCGCGCTGCAGAAGCCCCCCGAGGCAGGCTGTCGGCCACGCGGTTGTCGGCGTCGAGCCCAGCGGCCGCGAGCCCAAGCAGGAGCGTGGCGATGCAGCCCACCGCGGCAATCGGCCACGCGTGCCGCACGGAGAATGCCGTAAGGCTGCTCGCCAAACGGCCGGCATGCCGGGAGGAACGTCCCAGCCGCATGCCGCTGAAAGCCGGTGAGGAGGCGAGCAGGGGGGTGAGCAGCGTGACCGCCAGAAAGCTCGCCACGGCGCCCGCGGCGGCCGCCAGGCCAAAGTTTCGCACCGCATCGATGCGTGCTGCCGCAAGCGAGGCGAAGCCGATCGCCGTCACCAGGCTCGTCAGGCCGCAGGCCACGCCCACCCGTCGGATGGCCCCGCTCGATGCCGCCGCGCCAGCCACACCCCGCCGCGCGCTCCGCCGCATGTCTTCGATAAAGTGGATCGAGTCGCAGGTGCCCACCACGAGCGCCAAGGACGGCACCACGCTGGTGAGCAGGTTCACCGGGACACCGAAGAGGCCGAGGATGCCCATCGCCCACACCGCACCCACGAAGGGCGGCAGGCAGGCGACGACCGTCGATCGCACACTCCTCGCCACGACCGCCGACAGCATGACGGCCAGGCCGAGTCCGAGCGAGTTGAAGAACAGCATGTCATGGCGAAGCGCCTGCGCCGCCTGCTCGCGGAGGGCCGGCAGGCCGGTGAGGGCAAGCTTCAGCACGCCGTTGCCACGGTCTGCCTGCACCTCGGCGAGAAGCTTCTCGATGCGGGCCACGACCTCGCCCTGTCGGGGCGGCCTGTCGGCGGCGGCCGACAGGCGGGCGATGAGCAGGCTG
>CANHCU010000180.1 GCA_947459185.1 Planctomycetaceae bacterium
AGAGCGACAGGATATTTCAGCTCATTGGCAGCGAGTTTGTTGGTGATTGCCTTGGCGACGTCGATGTCGAGTCGATCCGCGAGCAAGAGCGCAAACATCAGCACGTCGGCGATTTCCTCGACGACGGCTTCTCGCTTGGGTCCCCCCTTTAGTTCCTTCTCGATCTCCTTGTCGGTCTTCCACAGCAATTGTTCCTGCAGTTCCGCGGCCTCGATGGCGATCGCGGCCGCGAGGTTTTTTGGCGTGTGGAACTGCGACCAGTCCCGCTCGTCACGGAACCGGCGGACCTCGGCCATGAGATCCTGCCACGAATCCATTTTCTTGACAGTGTCGCGGCGGGGCTTGGTGGGTTTTTTCATGCCGCGGAGTTTACCGCCCGCGGGAGCGATATGCGTCGGGCGGAGGGCGTCCCAGACCAAGGTTGACCGGCCGGTAGCTAGACTGCCGCGATGCCACAAGAAGCCCCTTCCCCGTTCCTGAGGATCCCCGAAAGCGAGTGGCACTGCGCAAATGCCCTGTGTTTTGCCATCTTCGACTCGTTTCCAGTGTCGCGTGGCCACGTGCTCGTGATCACGCGGCGGGTAGTGCCGACGTTTTTCGCATGCACCCAACCAGAGCAGGCCGCCCTCATGGAACTCGTGGGCGAGGTAAAGCGGTTGCTTGACCAGCAGCTTGACCCGAAGCCCGATGGGTACAACGTCGGATTCAACGCCGGAACCGCCGCTGGCCAGACCGTGCCGCATGTGCACGTGCACGTTATTCCGCGGTATGAGGGCGACATGCCCGACCCCCGCGGCGGCGTGCGGCACGTGATTCCGGAGAAGGGAAATTATCTTGCGGGTTCCCAGCCCACCGCAGTCACGGGAGCTCGCCTTTCGCTTACTACTGGTCCCGATCGCCCGCTCTGGCCGCGGCTCGCCGAACGGCTCCCGGGCGCGAGCGAGATCGACCTGCTCGCGTCGTTCGTACAGCCCTCCGGTCTTGATCTCGTCGGCAGGAGCCTCTTCGGCGCCCTTGCCGCTGGCGCGAAGGTGCGGCTTCTCGTGGGCGATTATCTCGGGATCACGTCGCCCGATGCCCTGCGGCAGCTCCTGGGTTGGATCGACCTCGCCGGCCCGGCGTTCGAGGCCCGGCTTACAGAACTCGACAACCTCCGCGGCTCGCCCAAATCATTTCACCCGAAGGCGTGGCGGATAGCGGATGCATCGGGCGGGATCGTCGTCGTGGGATCGAGCAACCTTTCGCGGGCGGCCCTCGAGACGGGCGTCGAGTGGAACATCGTCGGTGAAACGTCGGGTAACGACGCCCTCGACCGCGAACTGGTGGTTGCGTTCAACGACCTCTGGCAGCAGGGTACGACGCTGTCGGCGAAAGTAGTCGAGAGGTACGCAGCCCGGGTTACTGCTGCGGCCGAACTGCGACGGTTATGGGATGGCGAGGCCCTAGGAGCCCCGACCACTGCCGTCTCGACGCCCGTAGCGTTTGCGCCCCGCCCCTGGCAACGTGAAGCCCTGGCATCCCTCGCCGCGATCCGGGCCGACGGCTATTCGAAAGCCCTCGTCGCCGTGGCCACCGGCCTTGGCAAAACCTGGCTCGCGGCCTTCGATGTGGTCGCCCACGGCGAGGCCCTCGACCGGCCGCCGCGGGTGCTCGTGATCGCCCACCGTGCGGAGATCTTGGCTCAGGCCGAGGCCACGCTCCGGCAGGCGGTTGCCCCAGCCAGTGTGTCCTACTTCGCAGGATCCTCGTCCGACCTCTCGGGTCAGGTCGTTATCGCGTCGATTCAAAAAATGTCCCGGCCCGACGGCCTCGCGGCGCTCGATGCGGCCCGGCCCTTCGATTACTGCGTGATTGACGAGGTGCACCACGCGGAGGCCCCGAGCTACCGCCGCGTACTCGCGCGCCTGCCGCGGCACGATCGTTCGTTTACGCTCGGCCTCACGGCCACGCCTGAGCGGACCGACGGCGTCGACGTGGCCACGCTCTTCGACGACATCCTCGCGGCCCAGGCCACGATCGGCGACGGGATCGCGGAGGGGTCGCTCGTGCCGTTTCGGTATCGGGGGCTCAAGGACGACGTCGACTTCGAGCAGATCCCCTGGCGCAACGGCCGCTTCGATCCCGCCGTGCTCGAAGCGGCCCTGGAAAACGCTCCCCGCATGGAACGCCTCTGGGCCGAGTGGCAGGCCGCCCCGGCCGGCCGCACGCTCGTCTTCTGCTGCTCGCGTCGTCATGCCGTGTTTGCCCGGGATTGGCTGCGGAAGCGGGGCGTGGCTGCGGCGGCCGTGTTTTCGGATGCGGCCGGCCCGGGCGGCCCCGTCTCCGACCCGCGCATGGCCTCCCTCGCCGCCTTCCACGCGGGCAGCCTCTCGGCCCTCTGCGTGGTCGACCTCTTCAACGAGGGCGTCGACATCCCGCTGGTTGACCGCGTGGTGATGCTCCGGCCCACGGAATCAAAGATCGTGTTCTTACAGCAGCTCGGCCGCGGCTTGCGGGCGGCGGAGGGCAAGCTGCGGTTGGAGGTGATCGACTTCGTGGGCAATCACCGCGTGTTCGCGAGCCGCCTGGTGCATCTGCTCTCGCTCACCCCCGCGGCCACCGCCACCGACGCCACGGGGTTTGCCCTCTTGAAACGCTATCTCGACGGCCGGGAGCCGGCGCTTCCGGAGGGCTGCGTGCTCGACGTGGAGTTCGAGGCGAAGGAGCTGCTCGCGCGGTTTCTCCCGGCGGGCCGGGCTGCGGTTGAGGAGGCGTATCGCGGCATGCGGGCGGACCTCGGGCGGCGGCCGACGCCGACGGAGCTTTTACATGCTCACTATCTGCCTCACACGTTGCGAGCGGCGCACGGCAGTTGGTTCGGGTTTTGCCGGGCCGAGGGGGATCTCGATGCGAGCGAGGAGCGCGTCGTCGAGCGGTTCGGGGCGTGGCTCGGGATGCTCGAGACGACGAACCTCAACAAGTCGTACAAGATGGTGGTGCTGCGGGTGCTCCTGGATCGCGACGCCTTGTGGGACGGGCTCGAGATTCCGCGGCTCGCGGCGGCGTGCCGCTCGTTTCTCGAAAACCATCCAGCGCTAAGGGCGGATCTTGAGGGGGCGGCCTTCACACGCGTGCCGGACGACGCCGCTCTCGACATGGAAAACTTCGCCGCGTGGTGGCTCGAGTGGCCGCTCTCGCGGTGGATGGACGACCAGGCCGGCCAGCGGTGGTTTACCCGCCGAGGCGACAGGTTCGTGGCGGATTTCACGTGCCCGCCCGAGCTCCGAGCGGTCTTCGAATCGCTCACGGGCGAACTCGTCGATCTCCGTCTCGCGCACTACACGCACTCGCGGCTATCGTCCCAAAAAGCCCCTCGCGGAAGCGAGGGGACTCCGCTCACCACCACCTTCCGCGCGAAAGTCTCCCACTCCGGCGGCAAACCAATCCTCTTCCTCCCCACGTTGGAATCCGTCCCGTCCCGCCCCACGGGCCCCACGCGCGTCTGCCTCCCCGACGGCCGGGAGTGGGTCTTCCGGTTCGTGAAGGTGGCGTGCAACGTCGCCCATCCGGCCGACGCCGCGAGTGCCCGTGGCAACAACGCTCTCCCCGCGCTGCTCCGCGAGTGGTTCGGCTCCGACGCTGGTCTCCCGGGCACCAACTTTGAAGTCGAGTTCGCGCACGACGGCAAAGCCTGGTCGGCAACCCCACTTCGTGGCGGCAATTTTTCCAACCTGGCGAATACGCTCCCCTCTCCTGCCACAGCTGTGCCGCCATTCGATCTCCTCCCCTCCCCGCCTCCCGCCGCCCGTTACACCACCCACGTCCCGGTCTACGACCTCACCGCCACGGCGGGCTTTTGGGGACCGGAGAGCGTGCCGGAGGAGATCGGCTGGACGGAGATGCCGGGCGTTTCGCTCAAGCCCGGCATGTTCGTGGCGCGGGTGACGGGCACGTCGATGGAGCCGCTGATCCCGGACGGCTCATGGTGCGTGTTCCGCCCGTGTCCGGCTGGCTCGCGCGAGGGCCGGATCGTGCTCGTGCAACTCGGCACGGACGGCGCGGGTGAGAACGGCGGCCGGTTCACCGTCAAGAAGTACCACTCGGAGAAGACCGTCACCGCCGACGGCTGGCGGCACGAACGCATTCAGTTGCTACCAGTAAATCCGGCGTTCGAGCCGATCGAGATCGAGGCGGAGGAGGCGGGGGACCTTCTCATCGTCGGGGAGTACGTTTGCGGTGTCAGTTTGCCGCCATCTACAAACCGCGGAGTGGGAGGCCAATGACGATGCCCAGCCAGAGGGAAACGCGACCGAAAGTTCCACACGGTCTATATGACCACCTGGTCGATGTCGCCCTAAAAACAAAAGTCGACGGCATCGGCGACCCGCGGCTTGTCGAGTTGGCCGATGTCGATCCGGAGGACGGCCACACCGCGATCGCCCAGTACCTTGAACGACTCCTCGCCGAGTCCCTCTCTACTCTCCGCGGGCGCGACGCGGCCGAGCGTCAACGCCGGCTCGTTGACCGAGTGATCGGCGCGCTCGTCGCCGAGCTCGGTGACGAGTGGGCCGACCGATTCAATCTGGCCAGCCCACTTCGTCGGTTGCTCGCCGTGCACGCTGACCGCAGGGAAACGGCTGCGCTGCGCCCCGACACCCCGCTCGCTCGCTCAGCCTTGCTCACCGGCGCCCGCCTCGACCCCTCACTCGCGTCGCAGCTCTCTAAGGAGTTCGCTGCGGCTGATCGTGTCGACATCCTCTGCTCGTTCATCAAATGGAGCGGCATTCGCCTACTGATGGACGCACTCCGCGTACTGACCGCAACGCCACACTCGGACGGGCCCCGGCTCCGAGTCATCTCGACGAGCTACATGGGGGCGACCGATGCCAGCGCGATCGAAGCGTTGCGAGATCTACCCAACACCCAAGTCAAAGTGTCATACGACACAGAGCGCACCCGGCTGCACGCCAAGGCTTATGTAGTCCACCGTACGACTGGCTTTGGCAGCGCCTACATCGGCTCCGCGAATGTCTCCCGAGCAGCGCTTTCCGAAGGGCTCGAATGGACTAGTAAGATCAGCCAGTACGAGCTCCCGCACCTCTGGCAGAAGATCGTCGCAACCTTCGAAACGTATTGGAACGACGACGAGTTTGAGTCCTTCGATGGTAGCGCACTGCCAAGGCTTCGAGAAGCGATTAGCCGTGAGCGCACGCGGGGAACAGTCGAGAACAGCGAACTGCCCACCTTCGACCTGCGCCCTTACCCGTTTCAGGAAGAGATTCTGGACGCGTTGGCAGCCGAGCGCGAGGTGCAGGGCAAGAACCGCCATTTGGTTGTCGCTGCCACCGGAACCGGCAAAACTATGATCGCTGCGTTTGACTACAAGCGATGGGCCGGCACCCGAAAGCCCTCGCTGCTCTTTATCGCGCACCGTGAGGAGATTCTCCGTCAGGCCCTCGGTACCTATCGCGCGGTCCTCCGCGATCAGAACTTTGGCGACATCCTCGTCGGAGGCACGACCCCCGAGCAGTACAACCACTTGTTCTGCTCGATACAAAGCTACAACAGCCGCGATCTGCACACGCTGCCCGCAGACCGGTTTGACTACATCGTGGTGGACGAGTTTCATCACGCCGCAGCGCGGAGCTATCGGCAACTGCTGGATACCGCCAAGCCCAAGGTCTTGCTCGGGCTGACTGCTACGCCGGAGCGGGCTGATGGTCTTGATGTACTGACGCCATTTGGCGGGGAACCGACC
>CANHCU010000181.1 GCA_947459185.1 Planctomycetaceae bacterium
CGGTGGACGGGCAGGGGAGCCCGTCGGAGTGCGACGCGAAATGCGCATCCATTGCGACGCGAAATGCGACTCCGCAAGCGTCCGCATCCGGCAGCACGGAGCCGCACGAAACGCCAGAACCCGCGGCCACCACTCGGGTGAGCGCGGGTTCTTCGGGAATCACGCCAGTTCTTGAAACTGGTCTAGTGGGCAGCACAGGATTCGAACCTGTGACCTCTACGGTGTGAAGCCGGCCCAGTGGAGTCGTAAAAAACAAGTTCCTGCGAAGAATTGGCCCTTTCAGAATGCACTCTAGTGCGCGTTTGTTGCAAGAGGCGCGAAACGAAAACGCACTAACGGCGAAAAACGGCGAAAGCAGCCCTCACGCCCCGTCGCCGCGAAGCACGTCTGCCGTCCCGATCAGTAGCGGCTGGCGGGCGATCTCGTCGTCGCCGGCAGGTGGGGGCGGGACCGGCTCTGACAACAGCCGATCTATTATGATGACCAGCTCCTCCAGCGCATCCAGCGTGTCATGGACGTGTTTTGCGAACACTTCCACTGAACCATTTAGGCGGACGTTATGCATGCCGAGCACCGCCTCGCGAACGCCGGGCGTTCGCAGGATCGAAAGAACCTTGAAGACCGCGAGACGAGCGTCGGTGCATTCGTCGATCACTTCGGTCGCGAGCAAATAACGCAGGTCGCCTTCCAGCCGACCCTCATCTTCAAAGCATTGTTCCGCCCAGTCTTGCAAGGCGTGGCTGCTGACCGTGAGTGGGTTGTGCGCGGCCAACCGCTTCCGATAGTCCGCGACCGTGCCACTGACGTACCGCCAGTAGAGAAAAAGCGTCGCACGCCCGATCATCTGATGGCTTTTGCGCAGTCTTGTCTCCTGCGCTATCTCGACCCGCTGCGTGAACTCGCGCCACAACGAGGCGAGGAAGAGCCCAACGATCGTGATGCCCGCCGTGGCCTCGATGCTCACACAGATCTTCGCCAGGTTCCCGTGGGCGGTGATGTCGCCAAAGCCCGTGGTCGTGATCGTGATGACACTGAAATAGAACGCGTCCAGGAGCGAAAGCCGCTGGCTGAACTGGCCAGACGGCAGCAGGAAGTAGGCCGTGGCGAACAAGAGGATGGTGCCGAGGTAGGCCAAAGCCCACGTCTGCACCCGCATGTGCCATCGCCACATCGCACACCTGTCTTTCGATCGCAAGCAGATTCCCAGATAGTATTCGTCCAGCCTTGATGCCCCGGCCAACAGGGCGGGCTGTGCGGGAACGTGCGACAGCGACAGTTCGTCGGCGTGAAGGCTCGGACCCAGTCTTATTGGCGGCCCGTAGGCCGCTCCCGGCGGCCCTCTGGGCTGCATCGAGCGTGGCGTCGTCGCTGTAGCGGCTGTAGTGCCACGCCAGCCCCTCGGCAACGAGCCTGCGGCCCAGGTCGTCGCCCTCGATCTCGACGGTCGCCAGCAGCCGCCCGTAGCGGTCTTTGCCGTGGCCGTGGATGGTGGCCGTCTTGCCCTTCGCCATCGCGGCCATCCGGTCGCGGGCGACAGTGCCGAACAGCTGCCCACGCTCGGGCGCGTCGATGCCGTCGATGCGGATGCGTTGCTGGGTGTTGCCCTCGTCCAAGCAGGTAATCGTGTCACCGTCGGCCACGTTCACGACACGCCACTCGACGGGATCGGCAGCGTGCAGCTGTGGCACGGCGGCCATGAGCACGACGGCGGTGACGAGGGATCGCATGGGCCGCATCGTAAGGCGGGGCAGGGCCGGGCGGCTACAGCGGCACCTAGCCTGCGGCCACGGCCGCTAATGGCTTACGGCGGCCCTCCGTTGCACCCGCCTCGGGCCACGCTACTCGGCCACCGCGAACGTCCCTGCCACATAGTGTGGACAGCGGCGAAAGTATTCCTCCGCGATCTCGACGTGCACTGCACGTGAAACCCCCACCAAGATGATGGTGTCGGCACCCACTCGCAGATCGGCCACGATCATGCCGTTCATCCAGCCGGCCACGTACTCGGCCACCAGTGCTCGCCGCTTGCTGCTCACATCGCGTCGGTACGAATCAAAGAACACGAACCGGAACCGCCTGGCGGTGTGAGCCGCTACCGTGGGGCCGGAGCCGCTTGAGGTGTCTGGCATCAATCCAGCCCCACGGTGCCGCGGATCATCGCTTCACGCCTGCTTGCCATGCGATCTGCCGGAACGCCCACGCCTCGGCGGATTGCCGCAGGTGCATCGGGCAGCCCAGACCGGAATCTTTCACGCCGTAGCACCGTGCCCCGGTGTAGATCGGCCGCAGTGTCGCGGTACGCTCAAGCACCGCCACGTGATGCAGGCGGCATTCGTTAACTACCGGCATACGGCCCGTACCGTCACGCTCCACGATCCACGAGCGCGAGCGGTGAAAGCCAATCGACACGCCCAAGCTGCGGCCGTCGATCTCGGCGAGCACCTGGCGGCCCAGCGGCGTATCACGCAGGCACGTCGCCCCGTTCGCTTTCACGCCGCCGCCAGCCCTACCAGTTCATCGACGACGCCCGGCTCGTTGAGCCGCCCCAAGACGAACCGCTCGAAACTCTCGCGGCTGACGTCGATCAGCGGCGTGTCCCACGCTTCGTTCCAGATCGGCCAGGACGTCGCACGCACGGTGCGCCCGGCTTGCTCGATGTGAATGCCGATCGTCGGGCCGCCATCCCAACAGGCACCCACAGTCAGAGCGTCGTTGACCTCGATCGAGCAGACCAACAGCGTCGCCAGCGTTCGCATCTCGGCCTCCTTTGGTTGCGGTTCAGCCTACGGGGGCGTCAAGCGCGGCAGTGATGCAGCACGCTCGTTGTCCGACCCGGTCAAGAAAACGAATTGTGGCACCACACTGCGTGGATGGAAACCAGCCATGCCGACGATGCAGCCGACGACCTCGATGATCCGCTCCTGCCACGGTCGGAAGCGAAGCAGAATCGCCGCACCCGCTTTCAATCGCACTTGTCGCCAAAGCTGCGAAGGTGGCTGACGGCGACCGCCCGCGTTCACGCGCGGCTGTGCGCAATCGTCAGGCTCTACAACGCTCCGAAACGTGCCGGCGAAGACATCTTCACCGTTCGGCTGACCCGCGAGGATAAGACGCTGCTCTTTGACGCACTCAATGCGGCGGCATTCGAGATCGACTTGATCCGCGAACAAGTGGCTGCCGAGATGGGTAAGGCATTGCCAACATCAGCGCCGCCGGGATCGCATGAAAAGGTTTCCGAGATGGCGGCGCGGTTTGATCGTGGCGAGTGGCTGTTCATCGACGGCGACGCCAAGATCGCCAACCAGTAGCCGGTCAAGACAACACGCTAGCGGCATCGACCCGGCCCTCGACGACCGCCTTGACAATGGCAGCCAGGTCGTCGATGAGATTGGCCGCCGTGCTGCCACGCTCAAAACGAGATCGCAGCAGTGCCACCTCGACGAGCAACGTCTCTCGGAAGTGCTCGGCAGCCATCGGTCGCTGAAACTCGTCTATAGCCTTCCGCGTCTTGTGTTCGCTCTTGAACCAGAGCAACGCGGGCAGGAGCACCCGCCCGTCGGCTAGCAGTGCCGCGTGCCGATACTGCTGCTGCGCGTCGAGGTGATGGAGATCAACGAACGTCCAGCCAACGTCGTTCTTGCCGATGACCTCTGGCACGTCCCACTCCTGCGGGAACAGATAGACGCTGCCACGCAGTGTCGGCCATGCAGCGGTGATCGTCTCGATGAGTGGCTTCATGTGCCAGCAGGGAGAGGCTTCGCGACGTTCTTACACTGCCGCAGCAACCGCCGCCCCGGTGAGCGTTCCGGGGCGACGGCGCGACACGCGGCGGAGGTGATTGCCGCCGATGTTCTGTGTCATTTTGCCAGCAGAGCGCGGACCATCGGGGCCAGCTTCACGGCGACCGCGTCAACCGTGGCGGCAGTCGTGCCGGGCGGCAGTGACTTCGCCACCTCGCGAGCAAGCCGCAAGCGGTCTTCATCCATGTAGCATTCAACACTGGACGTCCTGAGATAGCCGCCGCCTTCGCCGGGGCCGGCGAGGCTTAGCGCGTCGTGGATCGCTCGGAGCGTGATTTCGTGCATGGTCGGTGTCATTCGTCATGTTCCTTGTGGTGATAGTGGCGGTCATGTGTTGTCCGTCGCAGCGAACCCCGGCGGGACGAGGAGTTTAGGATCGCCCGCCGGGGTCGCGCGCGACGCGGTGGCAGGAGGTGCCCCATGCGTTGCTCGGTGTCAAGCCTTCACGACCTGGGCGGCCAGATCGTCAACGGCTTTCTGTGTTCGTGTCAGCGTCTTCTCGTCGTTGCCCAACTGCTCTTCCAGTTCGGCAATGCGACGCTGCGCCCGCTTGAGCGCGAGCGTGTGTTGCTCGACCCGGTTGGCTTGGTCGCCGTACAGCTTCTGACCAGCGAGCCGGTCAAAGATGCTCGGCTTCAGCGACTTGTCGGCCTCGCCGATGATCTGCTCGATCCAGCCCTCTTCGCTCTTGAACTTGCTTCGAGCCTCACGCAGTTGCCGCTGCGTGTCTTCTCGCTGGCTCTCGGCTGCATCCCTTGCCTCGACTGCCGACCGCCACTGGTCACCGATGGTGCCGGGCACGCCAGCGGGCCGCAGCAACGCTTCTCGGGCATCCTTGCCTTGATCGCGACGGCTGGCGTGAATCGCCAGTTCGACACGCATGGCGTCGCAGCGGGCAATGGCTGCACGCCGTGCTTCTGCCAGCTTCTCTTCCTCGGCTTGGATAGCCGCCTCTAGCTTGTCGGCCTTGCTGGCGGCAGCGGCAAGCTGCTCGAACTGTTTCAGCCACGTCTGCCGCTGGCGGGCGACATCAATCGCAGCTTCAAAGTCAGCGGCAGTCTGCCGCGTCTCAACGAGCGCCGACTCGATCTGCGTCACATCGTAAGTCTCGCCGCGAGCCGCTGCCCGCGCCGCTGCCGCGATGGTATCGACTGAAGTTGCCTCGCGCTGCCGCATCCGCCCGCGAAGGGCATCAAGAATCGCTGCCATGTGTGGTCACCTCTTGTGGGAACAGGCTCAGAAATCCGGCTGGTGCCGGTGTGCGAAGGACGTCTTCGAGTGGGTCATCAACTGTGTATCGCACCAGTTCGGGATGTAGTGCATCGAGCATCTCGTCGGCGCTGCCCACGCCGGTAGCCTCGATGTCGCCATGCAGACGCTTCACCCACTCGTCGTGGTGTGGCAGGAAGGCGGCCCGCGTCACCAGATGGCAGTACGCTCGGCACCACTGTGGCCCGTGCGTCTTCGTGCGGTGGCTAGGCTCGAGCACCCGGCCCGACAGACTCTCAATGACTTGCTCCAGCGTCGTGTCAGCAGGAAGACGCTTGCCAGCGACGCGGTCAGCCAGGACGTGAGCGTATTCGTGCGCGGCTAGCGCACTGATGGCGGCGCGGACACGCGCGACGGCGGTCGCCGCATCAGCGTTGAACGTGCCGACCGTCATACGCGCGACAACGTCGGGATGGACGGCGACTGCGGCAACCGGGTTGCGAGCGCTGCGGGGAAGATACTCGCGTGCGACTTCATGCAACTGGTCACAAGCGACGAGGCCCGCGAAGCCGTTGTGGGGCATTCCGATTTCTTTACCGTCGATGACGTGGAAGCTGCGGCCCTCGGTGAATGCCTTCCAATCGAGCACGCGGATCGTTGCTTCAGCGTCACGCAACCAGCCAGCGCGGTGTGCCTTGAGCGTGTTCGGCGTATAGA
>CANHCU010000182.1 GCA_947459185.1 Planctomycetaceae bacterium
ACCCGTATCCCCCAGACCCACATCCCCCGGCTCACGCCAGGGGCTTTTATGGGAGCGGTCATTCAAGCCCTGAGCGCAAGCGACGGGATTCCCTCCTCGCGGGCCAGCCGGCCGCCAGCAGCATCGTCGCGGCGTGAATGTCGACGATCGCCTCCAGGTCTTGGCAATAGCCGCCGCCGCAAACGATCGCTACCGGCGTCGCGGCAGCGGTGGCGGCTGCCAAGACCATCCGGTCGCGCTCCAGCAATCCGGCCTTCGTGAGCCCAAGCCGGCCAAGCCGATCACCTTCATAGGGATCGGCCCCGGCGATGTAGAGCACGATATCGGCGCGGGCACGGTCGAACGACTCCACAAGGGCCTTCGCCAGCGCCCGCAGATACTCGTCGTCGCCGGTGCCATCCTGGAGGGCGACATCGAGCGAACTGGGATATTTCCGCAGTGGAAAGTTGCGGGCGCCATGCATCGACATGGTGAACACGGTCGGGTCGTCGGCAAAGATCTCCGCCGTGCCATTGCCCTGGTGGACGTCGCAGTCGAGGATCAGCACGCGCTCGACGGCCCCCCGGGCCTGCATTTCCCGGGCCGCCACGGCCGTGTCGTTGAACACGCAGAAGCCCTCGCCCCAGTCGGTGCCGGCGTGGTGCGTGCCGCCGGCGAGACTGGCAGCGATGCCATCCTCGAGGGCTGCGGCCGCCGCATCGACCGCCGCTCCAGTGCTCCGCAGCGATCGCTCGACCAGTTCGCGGCTCCACGGAAAACCAATCCGCCGCACCTCGTCCCGTGAGAGCGTGCCGGCGATGACCCGACCGAGATAGTCCCGCGTGTGCACGCGGACCAGTTCGTCGTCGGTCGCAGCATGAGGCTCGATGAATTCAAGCGGCTTCCCTGCCCTCGCGTGCTGCTCCAGCCGCCGTCGCAGGAGCATGTACTTGTCGATCGGAAAGCGGTGGCCATCCGGGAGCGGCAGGAGATAACGGTCGCAGGGAAAGAGTCGCATGCGAAGGGATTGTACGCCCTCGGCGTCTATTGACCGGTGCTCTCCGCCGCAGCAACTCCTGCCCTGTTTTTGTGCAGAACGCGACCGAGTTCCCATCAACGGGAATTTTCTTCTTGCCGTTTTTCTAGCGGAAAACGCCCCTTTTCATCGGGGCCACCTGAGCCGACCGGGCGAATGGCACGCAACGTGCAGCGTTCCTCCCGGCAGTCGAAAGTGAGTCGTGCAACTGCTGAACATCCGGCACGGGCTGTGAACGCCTGCCTGCCTTCGTGGAGCACACAGTCGATGCACCGCGTTCCCAATCCGCCGAAACTGCCGGTGATCGCCGTGGCCGAGTCTCGGTCACGCGGCGGGCATGGGGTCGCGAAGGCACGCCTGACGGCAATGCTTCTCGCTCTGCTGGCTGCATCTGCAACGAACGCCTCCGAGATCCGAGCCGATGAAGAGGCCTCGGTTGCCACCGTAACCACAGCACACCCCGCTGCCAATGGAAATATTGTCGTCGTGGGCACCGATCCGTCGCGAGCCGCGACCATCCGCGAGCATGCGGAGGCGATCCGAAGCGAAGCCTTCTCCCAACTTCTCGGCAGAGCGGATCCCAAGCCATGGCTGGTTCGCTGTGAGATCCACCTCCATTCCTCTGCCGAGTCGTTCGAGCAGGCTGTGGGAGGATCTCCCGCCGAGGCCCGCGGGGCGACGTCGCTGGAATTCTCTGGCGACCGCGTTGTTACGCGTAGGATCGACGTCATGGGAGATGGCCCCGGAATCGTGCCCGATGCCATCGACCACGAACTGGTGCACGTCGTGCTCGCCGATCATTTCATCCATGCCGCTCCGCCGCGGTGGGCCGACGAGGGCCTGGCGCTGCTGTTCGACACACCTGAGAAGCAGAGGGGGCACGAGGCCGATTTCCAGGATGCCCGGCGTCGTGGCCTGGCCTGGTCGGCTCCTGATCTGCTGGCGCTGGAGGATTACCCAGCTGAATCCGCACGGCAAAAAATCTTCTACGGACAGAGTGCGGCACTGGTCCGCTGGCTGATCGCCCGACGCGATGCAGCCACGTTTATCCGGTTCCTGGACGATGCGGCTCAAGTCGGCATGGAGGCCGCACTCGACCGCCACTATGCAATCACTTCGTTGGTTTCCGTCTCATCCGCCTGGAAGGAGGTGGCTCCTATCAACACCCTTGGTCTGTCAGAACGTCGGCGATGACGCGGGTCCATGGCCCGTCTGCCCATCGCCCTTCCAACCACCGTGCAGAAACATCGAGGGCCCGGTGCGATTCTTCGCACCGGGCCCTTCAACATTCGGCGTGGATCACTACCGGTTCAGCGACCGGTGGAGTAATGCCCGGCGGGCTTCGCACCGGCGTGCCGCCAGGTGGCTACGCCGCTGTGCGGACCGTTTCGACGCACGTCACCACGGGCCGGATTCACGGAGAAACTCCGGTACGAGCGAGTCGGCTGCACCGTTCGTACTTGGGCGGGTGCCGGCTGCACGACCTGCTGGGCCATCACCTGCTGCGTCATCACTCCGCCGGCCAGCACGGCCAGCGTCATCATCCATTTCGTTGTGCGGTTCATGATCGTTTCTCTTCGTTGAAGGGCTTGGGTTCAGCTTGAGTCTTGGCTTTTCATCTTGGCTTTTCTCTGTGCCACCTAGGAATACTACGGACCTCGTCCGTGGCCGGGCCACACGACCCGTGGGAAAAGATCGTCTTGCGTCTTTGCAAGCAACGATTCAGGCCCGATTCAGGCCTCATTCAGACCCGTTGCACGACGGCAAACCAGGCCTGGGCACCGCCGGGACCGAACTCCGCCCCGGGAATCCCCGGCACGACTTCGAAGCGGGCTGGTTCGATCGTCTCAAACTGCCAGCCTGTGGCAAACGCCTCTCGCAGTTCGCGCTCGCTCACGCGGCGTGGGCCATGCGTTCCCGGTTCGGCATCGGCAAAGCAGAGCAGGAAGACACGTGACCCCGGCTCCAATAGGCGAGCGAGCGCCCCGACGTAGGCCGTCCGGCCGGCATCGTCGAACGTGTGGAAGAGGCCGCAGTCGGTCGCCGAGTCGAATCGCTCGGGAATCTCGCCAACCGCCACCGCATCCATCTGCAGGAAGTTCACAGTGAGCCCGCGGTCGACAGCCTTCTGCCGGGCCGCTTCCAACGGCTTTTCGAGAAAGTCGACCCCGGTGACCGTGCGGCCCTGTTCCGCCAGCCAGAGTGCGAGGTCGCCTGTCCCGCAGCCGATATCGATCACCCTGCCCCGGATTGCTTCGGCCGCCTCGATGAAGGCCCGCTGCGGCCGCCCGATATCCCATGGGGCCCGCGGCGTGGCATAGTAGCCCTCGAAGCGGTCACGCGGCGGCAGGCGAGCATCGTGGGTCATGGTCGCACTCTCTCCAGTTCCAGAACGACTGCGTTCTCGCTTGGCCTTCGAGTTATTGATCGATCATGAAATACGGCTCCGGTGGGACGTGACCGAAGCCTGCGGAAGGGTACCGAAAAAGGCGACTCCCCGCCACGGTCGTCGAGGCGGCGGCTTTTGCCCTTGCACCCCGGCCATGCCCTCACGACATTTTCACATTCCTACTGAGCGATTCAGCCCTCTGGACGATATTCCGCATGAGCCCCGAGACATTGCTCCAAAACTGGCAGGCCGTGCTGACGGCCGGCGTCGTGTTCTGCACCCTCGCCGCGTTGCTCTTCAGCCAACGCGGCCCCGATATGGCGATGATCGGCGGTGTCGTGTTCCTCCTGGCAGCAGGCGTGATCGCCCCCGACGAAGCGCTCAAAGGAATGAGCAACGAGGGCATGATCACCGTGGCGGCACTGTTCGTGGTGGCAGCGGCCGTGGAACGGACAGGCGCCTTGGCCGCCCTCGTCGACCGGGCCCTGGGGCGGCCAGAGTCGCTGGCCTCGGCCCAGATGCGAACAATGGTCGGCCCCGCCGCTCTCTCCGCCTTCATGAACAACACACCCGTGGTTGCCTTGATGGTGCCGGCCATTCGCGACTGGGCGAAGAAGCACCGACTCAGCGTTTCCAAACTGCTCATGCCGATGAATGCGGCCGTGGTGCTGGGCGGCCTGTGCACCTTGATCGGCACGAGCACCAACGTCGTCGTCAGCGGACTGGTAGCCGCCAAGACGGGCCGCCCACTTGGCATGTTCGAGATCACATGGCTGGGTGTCCCGCTCATGCTGGCCGGCCTCGTGTATCTCGTCTTCGCCAGCCGGCACCTGCTCAAGGATCGGCGGCCCGCGGTGAGCCCAAGTGACGATCCGCGACAGTATTCGCTGGAGATGCTCGTCGAGACGGGTAGCCCGCTGATCGGCCGCTCGATCGAGGAAGCGGGCCTGCGCGGCCTTGACGGCCTGTTTCTCATGGAGATCGACCGTAGCGGGCATGTGATGGCGGCCGTTGCCCCCACCGAGCGGTTGGAAGCGGGAGATCGGCTCGTCTTCGTGGGTGTCGTCGATTCAGTCGTGGAACTGCAGAAGATCCGCGGCCTGCGGCCGGCCACCGACCAGGTCTTCAAACTCGACGATCCCCGCTCGGAACGGACGCTGATCGAGGCCGTGGTGTCAAACACCTGCCCGCTGATCGGCCGCACGATCCGCGAGGGACGCTTCCGCTCGACCTACGACGCCGTGGTGATCGCCGTCGCCCGCAACGGCGATCGTTTGCAGATGAAAATCGGTGACATCACGCTCGAGCCTGGCGACACGCTTCTGTTGGAGTCGAGCCGTGATTTTGCGGAACACCAGCGGAGCAACCGTGACTTTTATCTCGTCAGCGCCGTGAATAATTTCACCCCGCCTCGACATGATCAGGCCTGGATCGCCTGCACCGTACTGGCCGCCATGATTCTGGCAGCGACGCTCGAACTGGTACCGATGGTGACGGCCGCCCTTGTCGCGGCCGCGATCGTCGTCGCGTTGAAATGCATCTCGTCGGACGAGGCACGGCAATCGATCGAGTGGGAGTCGCTGCTTCTGATCGCGGCAAGCTTCGGCCTGGCCCGCGCCATGGAGAAGACAGGGTTGGCCGAAGCGATCGCGCACTCGACGATCGCCGCCGCAGGCGACCATCCGCATGTCATGCTGGCAGCGATCTACTTCGTGACGATGCTGTTCACGGAGTTGATGAGCAACAATGCCGCTGCTGTTCTTACATTTCCCATCGCCTGGCAGACGGCCGCCGATCTCGGGGTGAATCCGCTGCCGTTTGTGATGGCCGTGACGGTGGCCGCCAGTTGCGGCTTTGCCACGCCGATGGGCTATCAGACGAATCTGATGATCTACGGCCCGGGTGGCTATAAATTCAGCGACTACGTCCGGTTTGGCGGTCCGCTGAATCTGCTGGTGATGGCGATCACCGTGGCGCTCGCGCCGCTCATCTGGCCTTTCTGAATACACGCGAAACATCGGCATCCTGCCGATTTTCGCTTGGGCGACCTCCGGTCGCTGGCGTTGAGGCCGCCATCCAGGCGGCCAACGCAAGGCCAAACACGACATCGTGTCGCCAACGCCAGGCGGATGCCTGGCCGAAGTCAGCCGAAGTCAGCACTTCGTAACTCCCGATGCTGAGGAGCCGGTCGGAGGCACGCGCAGGCGACGGTGAATTCTGCGACTCACGAGCGATGCACGATTCGTCCAAGAGCCTCCCGTAGCAGAATCCGCCGGCGACCGAGCATGCCGCAGCCGGCGAACCAAT
>CANHCU010000183.1 GCA_947459185.1 Planctomycetaceae bacterium
AACTGGCCGACGCAGGCATTCCCGTTTTTGCCATCACGGGCAACCACGACGCCCTGAGTGTCGTCACCCGCAGCGTCCGGTGGCCGGAGACGGCCCGCCGATTTGCGGAGACCGCGGAGAGCATCGAGATTCCCGATCTGGGGGTGGTGATTCACGGCCGTAGCTTTGGCGATCGTCACGAATCGTCTGATTTTGTGACCGCCTATCCGGCGCCGCGGGCCGGTATGTTCAACCTCGGCCTTCTGCACACCTCACTGGGGGGTGGCGAAGGTCACGCGACGTACGCGCCATGCTCTCCCGCCCAACTCACGGCAATCGGCTACGACTACTGGGCGCTGGGGCACGTCCACGTTCCAAGGGTCGTGCAGTCCGCCCCGCACATCGTGTACTCCGGCAACATCCAGGGCAGAGACATCGGCGAGGCGGGGCCACGGGGATGTTACGTCGTCACGGTCGATGGGGGCCGCAACGTGGCAACGCACTTTGTGGAACTCGACGACGTGCGGTGGGAGCGTATCGAGGTGGCAGTTGGGGACATCGGCGCCGCGACGATCGACGACGTCGTAGCTGCAGCCATTGACACGATTGAGCCCCGGGTGCCGGCTGATGAACGGCTTCTGGCATGCCGGGTCGTGCTGACGGGGGAAACGCCGCTGCATCGCCGTCTCATCACCCGCCGCGGCTCGCTCCGGGAAGACATCGCCGCAGTCGCGGATTCCCAACTCGAACGAGTCTGCGTCGAGCAGGTCACGGTGGAAACATCCGATCCAGAAAACGCTCCGCAGCCCCATGCCGACGTGCCCGGTCGTGCCCGCGACCTGCTCGATGACGAATTCGACACACTTCAAGCCACTGAAGTGGATGCGCTGCTCGGAGAGGTTCCCGAACTGAAAAAGCTGTTCGACGACCTCAGGGTGCTCGACTCCGTGAAGGCGGGCCAACGGGAGGAACTTCACGCAACCGACAGCTGGAAGGCCTTCGTGACGGAGGCTAGGAACCTGCTTGCAGCCGAACTGGCCGGGCCGGCGGCCGGCGGGGAGGGCACTCCATGAGGATCGACCGTCTGGCCATCCGCCGCTACGGACCGCTTCAACCCCGCGAACTCAACCTGTCACTCGGTCGCGAGGGCTTGCACGTCGTGTACGGCAGCAACGAATGGGGCAAGAGCCTGTCGCTGCAATCACTCGAGCAGGCATTGTTTTCGATTCCAAGAACGATCGGCGGCTTTTCCACCACGGACATGGCGCAGCTGGAACTCGCGATCACGCTCAGTCGTCGGGTTGGTGCGGATACGACACGACTTGCGTTTGTGCGGCGTCGGCAGTCGGTCGTGGCTGCCGACACAAACCAGCCGATCGAGGAACGGCAGATTCAGGCCTATCTGGGTGGAATCACGGCCGAGAACTTCCGCCAGATGTATGGGCTCTCCGCGGAACGGATTCGGGAAGGTGGACGGCTGCTTCAGAGCGCCAAGGGCGATATCGCGACGACCCTCTTCGCGGCTGCGACCGGGTTGGAGCGCATTCGAGCGGTTGGGCAGTCGATCGACACCCGTTTGCAGGGGCTCTATTCAAAGGACGGCAAAGCGGTCAGGCCCGAACTCAACCACGCGTTGCAAGCCATGCGCGAGAGTTTCCTGGCCTACTCGGCGACCGTGCAATCGCCCGAGATGGTCAACAGGCTCGAGACCCAGTTTCAGGAGGCAGTTGACGAGTTCGCGGCAATCGAGCGGCGGCTCCGCCAGTGTTCCGAACGAGTCGGCCACCTCGGCCGCGTGCGTGCGACACGGTCGGCGGCGGGGCAATTCCACGCTGCCCGGCAACGCTTCTCCGCACTCGGCAAGCCTCCGCTGCTCGCCGACACGTTTCGGACGCGGCTCGACGCGGCAAGACCGGCGATTGCCCTCGCGTCAAAAAGTGAGCAGCAACTCGCAGACACGCTCACAGACCTGCGCCGCCGCCGCGCCGCGATGAGGGTCGATGAACGGGTTGTGGCAGCAGCCGACACGATAGCCGCCCTCCTGCGATCAACCGAGGAACTCCAGGGGATAGACACCAGCATTCAGCACCGTCGGGAGGAAATTGACCGACTCTCGAAAGGAAACGCGGATTTTTTCCGCGATATCGCCGCCACGACCGGCCGGACCCTGCGGGAAACAGCCACCCAGAGTTCCGCGATGCTCACCCAGATCGAAAGCCTCATCCAGGAGCATGGTGGAATCACCACCGCGTGTGACGAACGTGCCGGGCAGCTGAGGGAAGGACACAAGCGGCTGGAGTCACTCGAAGGGCGGTTGGCGGGGATCGCCATCGACGGAGACTCAAGCGCCCTCAATCACCAACTCGCCGATATTCGCGATGCCGGTGATCTGGAGAAACAACTCGCGACAACCCAGGACAAGCTCTGCACCGCCATCGAGGCATACGAGGCGTCGTGCCGGCGTCTCGAAGGCCGGCTCGCGGATGTGCCTGTCGAGACGCTTCGGGTGCCCTCGATCGAGGAAATTCGCGAGTTTCGCGACCGTTTCCGCAGCCTCGAGCAGGACCATGCTGATTTGGACGGCGAGACTCACAAGGCCAAAGCGGAGATCACTTCTCTCGAGTCCCGCATCGCCCTGCTCGAGCAGGGCGTGGACCTGCCCGGTGAAGAGGAGTTGGAGAGCGTCCGCAGCCAGCGGGATACGGTCATCGATGCGACGGCCGCCGTCGCCGGCAGCGGTCTTTCCACCACCGACGCTCCGCACCGTTTTGGTGAGATCACCATGCTCGTCAAGCAGGCCGATGATCTCGTGGACCGTCTCCTGATGCTGGCCGACAGCGCCTCCCAACGCCGGCAGCACAGGATCGCCATCGAGGGCCATCGCAAACAAGTGGAGCATATCGAGGAGCGTCAGCAGCAACTCGCCGGGCGGTTTGCGATTGCCAGGCAAGAGTGGTCGCTCCTCTGGGAGCCGGCGGGTATCACACCGAAGCCTCCGGTCGCCATGGAATCATGGCTCGCCATCCACGCGGAATGCCGGAAGCAGGCCGACTTCCTTGGGCAACTGCGCCGCGACGTGCAGGGCCTCGAGCGGCTGATCGAAGTCGATCGCGGTTTGTTGCGGGGAATCCTCTCGGAACTCGGAGAGTCGCCCCCCGAGGATGCGATCCGCAGACAGCTGATCGACCAGACCACGAAAGCACTCGAAGGCCGTCATGCAAGGGCTGTTGCACGGAAGGAGACGGAAGATCAGATCGCCGCGGCGAAACAAGAGATTCCCCGACTCGAAGCTCTGCTGGTAGAGGCGGCGAAGAATCGCGACCGCTGGAATGTGCTGTGGGCGGAATGCATGGACGTGCTCGACCAGCCGAGAGATGCGTCGATGGCAACCGGGCGATTTTTACTCGACACCATGCGAAAGGTCGCAGCCAACGAAGCCGCGATCGGTGCGGCGCAAGACAGAATCGGTAAAATGCAGTCGAAACAGACCGCCATCCACGAGGTGATGCGGCAGGTCTGCACCGCGCTCGACATCGAGTTTGACCCGGCGGGCATTCAGAACCTCAGCCAACAGGCAAGTGACCGCCTCCGCGACAGTCAGACGGCGAGGACACAGCGCGACGCTCTTGACGAAGAACTATCCAAGACCGAGGGCAAGATCACTGAAGTCCGCAATGAGAGGGCCGCGAACGAGGCGGCGATGACGGCGTTGCGGACCGAGGCTCGCGTCGAGGACGACGACTCCCTTGACCAAGCGTGGGAACTGTCGCAGGAGTTCCGACAGCTCAAACAACTCGTCGATGACGCCGAACAGGCCTTTTTTCGGGAGGCGGGGCAGGCTGAGCCTCAGTCGCTTCTGACGGAGTGCCTCGCCACCACGGCCGAGGCGATCGACCAGGAGCTCGGCGACATCGAAAGGGAATCGAATCAGCTGCGTGATCGGCGTGACTCGGTGCGGGATCGGCAGAAAAACCTTCACGACCAGTTGAACGCCCTCGGCGACGGTCGTACCGCCCGTGCAGCAGCGGAGTGCCGACTGCACGAGGCCGCCGTGCTCGAACGGGTGCGCGAATACATCCCACTTCGGCTGGCGTCATTGGCCTTGGCAAGGGCCAGCCGGCGGTATCGCGACGAGCATCAGGCTCCAGTGCTCGGCAGGGCCAGCGATTTATTCAAGCGGATCACCTGTGGAAAATATGCGGAGATTCGGCTGGCGGAAAACGATCTCTACGCCGTCCGGTCCGAAGCGACTACGGAGTCCGTGCTGCAGCGATACATGAGCGAGGGCACTCGTGATCAGGTCTATCTGGCGCTTCGCCTGGCGGCGCTGGAACACAGCCATGCGCAGGGGGCCGATTCCCTGCCGCTGATCCTCGACGACGGCCTCGTGCATTTCGACGATAAACGTACGGCCGCGATGCTCGAGGTGCTGGCCGACGTTTCGGCTGGTATGCAGGTGATCCTGTTCACGCATCACGCGAGCGTGGTCGCCGCAGCCCGGAGCCTGCATGCCGGCAGACCCGATACCGTGTTTCTGCACGGGGAGGCGGAGTGACCGGCCGGCCTCAGCCTCGCCGGTCGATGACCAGCGGGTCGTTCGACCGGACATCGCCGATCCGCAGGGAGGCCTTGCCGGAGAGCAGATCGTCCACGAGCGATCCGACCACGTCCGCCCGCCAGCCCGAGGCCAGCAGCGGGACGCGTTCGTCATCGGCATCCCAGTAGCCGAGCTTGTAGGCGAGCAGGTCGCGCATGTCCGACGACGTGCCGACGAGTGCCGGTGCGAGGTGCATCTGCCGGCAGACTCCCGCCACCGCGGTGGCCAGGAATTGCCCCAGCACCGCCAGTTGCGGCGGCGGGGCCCGGTGCTTTTCTCCACCCGGGCACTCCTCGTCGGGCAGGTCGAGGCCGCGCTGAATCGCCTCCGAAAGTCCACGAAGGATGTGCCGCAGGTCCGATCGCTGCATGCCGCGAATCGCCGAGATCTGCCGCTCGTCGGCACTCTTCCTTTTGCAGAGTTCCACCAGCAGGTCGTCGCGAAGCACCCGCTTGGGCGGCATGTCGCGGGATTCAGCGACGCTGTCCCGCCAGTGCCAGAGTTCGCGGGCGATTGCCAGCTCCCGCCGCGACAGGCCGGAGAGGCCCGACACCCGCCGCCACCGCTTCCGAATGAACGACTCCTCCACCTCGTCCTGCCAGGACTGCATTTCGTCCTGCATCCAGGCGGTGCGTCCCGACGATGTGAGCTTGTCTTCCAGCTTTCGCCAGAGCTTTTCCAGATGGCGGACGTCGTCGAGGGCGTATTCGAGCTGCGCAGGCGTAAGCGGCCGCTGCCGCCAGTCGGTGCGTGTCTCTCCCTTGTTGGTCGGCAGGTTCAAAAACCGCCGCACGATCGAGGCATAGCCGGCGGGATAGTCGTGGTCGACGAGGCCCGAGGCCACCTGCACGTCGAAGAGCGACGATGGCCGGGCCTTGATCGCCTGCAGGATGAAGCCCATCTCTTCGCGGCCGGCATGCACGACGGTGGTGCGGCCGGGCTCGGTGAGCAGCCGCCAGAACGGGTCGAGTTCCTGCACCTTGAGCGTGTCGATCACCGCGAGCGTGTCGGGGGCAGCGACCTGGATCAGGCAGAGCTGGCTGCGGTAAGTGTGTTCCGACACGAATTCGG
>CANHCU010000184.1 GCA_947459185.1 Planctomycetaceae bacterium
GTGACGCCGCGATCATCGCCCTGCCTTGGCGGCAGGCGGCGCGGGTCGTGCCTGATCTCGTGCCGGCGGCCGACGAGCGGCTGGCCGGCTCACCGATCACCGCCGTGCATCTCTGGTTCGACCGCGATTGCATCGACCTGCCGCATGCGGTGCTCGTGGACCGCGTCTCGCAGTGGGTGTTTCGACCGGATACAGCCGAAGGGCGTCAGCCGGGCTACTGCCAGGTGGTGATCAGTGCGTCCCGTGGGCTGCTCGGCGGAGATCGCGAGGCACTCGTGGCCACCGTAGTGGCGGAACTTCGCGACACGTTCCCGGCGGCCCGTGATGCCGTGCTCGTCGATGCGCGGGTGGTCACCGACCCCACGGCCGTGCTCTCCGTGCGGCCGGGCGTCGATGCCTTCCGGCCTGCCGCGGTCACAGCCGTGCCGAATCTCTTTCTGGCCGGCGATTGGACGGCGACCGGCTGGCCCTCCACGATGGAGGGCGCCGTGCGGAGCGGTCGGCTGGCGGCTGGTGCGACCGGCCGGTATGTGGGCAGGCCTGTCGATCGGCTTACGGCCGATCTGGCGAAGAACCCGGTCGTGAGACTGCTGACGGGGAATCGCTGAGCCCTTCCAAACATTTTTTGATCGCGCCGGCGAGCGTGCGGCCGTCAACCACGGCGTGCTCCCACAGTTGCCACATGTCGAGCGCGGCCCGCGGCCGGCGGCCGATGCCGGCCAAGGCTGCCCCCAGCCGCCGCATGCCCGACTGCGGCTGCACGAGTGCGGCGATCTCCTTCGGCAGATCCTGCGACGCGTCGTCGGAGATGACACGGATCGAGATGCAGGGCAGGCCGGCGGCCCGGGCTGCTGTCGCCACCGCGTAGGTTTCCATGTCAACAAGGCTCGCACCGGTGGCCGCGGCAAGGTCTCGCTTCGCGGCCGCCGTCGTCACCACGGTATCGACGCTCACGATCGCGAGGTCGCCGTGGCTGGTCCGACTGCCGTCGGTCGCTGTTGGGGGCCCCTGCCCTATCGCGGCGACGTCGATCGGCGAGCCTCCGGTGCGGTTGATGGATCGTCGTGGGGAGACGACCGTGCCGCGAGCGAGTGCGGGATCGAGCCCGCCGGCGAAGCCGGGCGAGAGGATCAGCCGTGGCCGATGGCCATCGATCAGAAGCCTCGTGGCCCTTCCGGCCGCCTCACCGCCAGCGCCAGCCACACACCAGGCGACCCGTCGGCCGGCGACGACACCCTCATAGAGCGTGAGCCCGGTCGCCGTGACTTCCACGGTCTCTGTCGCCAGCCCTGCGAAGGCATCGGCCTCGACGGGCATCGCGAACACGATACCTGCCGCGCATGCAGTCCGCGACGATGGTGACGGCGAGTTCTGCATCGTGAACAAGAAAGCGTGAACAAGAAAGACGGCCTGCCGCCCGGTGCCCCCCCAGGCCACGGCGGCAGGCCGTCAGATCATTGGCTGGCGAACAGCCGGCGGTCAGAGATCTGAGTTCAGTGGTGGACGAGGTAGTGGAGGACGGAGAGCGGGTTCCACCAACAGACGTCGCAGCAGCGGGCGCAGTCGCACGGCTCGCCGGGCACCATCTTCACCTCGTACTTCGGCACCTTCTCGACCTTTTCTTCACCCGGCTGCTTGAAGAGTTTTTTCTTCGTGTAGATCTGGCCGCAAGGCGGGCTGCAGCGGCATTCGGCCGGTTCGGTGCAGAAGCACTCTGCCGCCCGGGCGCAGGCAGGTTCGCACGTCATGGAGTATTTGGTTTTCTTTGTTTTCTTCTCGTCCCATGTGGATTTGCATGCGGGTTCGCATGGCGGACTCGCGGCGTGGTTTGTGCAGTTCGTGCAACGCTGCCCGTCGCAGGTGCAGTCAGCTGCGCTGGAAGCAGTCAGGCACGCGGCGAGTCCGAGGGTGGCGAGAAGCGTGAAGCAAAGGCGTCGCATACAAAAACTCCACTGTCGGATCGGAGTCCGCACGATGTCGAAGGCTCAAAAGTCGAATGCCAGCCGTGTGCCGAAGCCGTTGATGAAACCGCTACCGTTGTAGCTCGGGCCGGGTGTGACGACCCCGTCGGTTTTGGTCCAGGGCGTGCTCACGAAGTTGCGGTAGGTGAGGTCGTAGTTGAAGTAGACGCGGGCGTTGGGGTTGAGCAGCCAGTTGAGACCGAGCGTCATGCCGTTCAAGACACCGCCATTCACGCCGCTGTCGTTTAAACAGAGGTAGTTGTAGCGGGCTCCTACCTGCCAGGCACCCTCGCTGATGTTCCACTGATTACGGCGGGCGCTGCGGTCGCGGAACGCGTAGAAGTTGTTGTGTGGGATCGGCCGGTCAACGCGGTATTCGATCTTCGAGTAGGTGCGGCTCTCGCCCGTGAGGAAGTAGAGCACCTCGGCGTAACCGGCCTGGTAGTAGACGGTCCCCACGGATGTGCCCGGAGGAGGCTGGAAGCCATTGGTGCTCAAGCCTCCGGCACTGGTCGTCCTCGCGTTGTAGAGCCACGAACCGAAGTATTCCGACTGGAATGAGAAAGGGCCGCTGTTGCCGACGAATTCCAGGCCGATCATGTTCTGCCAGGTGCCCTGCAGGAGGCCCGAGTCGGCGTAGATCGAGTTGAGCGGTCCGGGCGGTCCGTTGCGAATGTCGCCGCGGCTGCGGAATCGTACGGCTGTGATCTCGTCACCGATCGGCAGACCGGTCTTCCTGTCAAACGACGTGTACTGTCGCCTCGGCTCCATCGTGCGCCCCGAGATGGCGAGATGAACGAGTTTACGACCCTCGTCCTCGAACACCGGGAGGTAGACGAGCCGGCCGACAGTCATGCTGCCCCCCGACGAATTGGAGAAGCCGAAGGGGTTGGTGGTATTTTTGAATACGCCCACCTGCCAGCCGATGTCCCCCTCCTCGTTGCTGTTCATCACCTGGATGCCGGGGAGGAAGCCGTTGTTGAACGGCCCCTCGAAAGCATCCTGGGCATACGAACGCTCCATGAAGTTGAGCCAGCGGCTGCTCGTGAGATGTTCGTAGCCGTACGGGTCTTTCTGGTTGCCGACGCGGACGGTGCCAAGGATCGGCAGTTCGCGGACCTGCAGCCAGAGATCGGTGACGGCGGTCAGCGGGCCGGCGTCGCGTTCCGTCGGATACGTCTCGTTGTTGACGTTGATCTGATTGACGAAGTCGTACTCTGCTGCCCAGTCGTAGACCTCGTACATTCGGCCCTCAATACGCAGCCGGGCGCGGCGGAAATTGACGGTGTCGGACAGCCCCGGGTCGAGGCCACCTTCGTTGGGCAGCTGGTTGGGGCCGGGGTCGGCGGAGAACGCGGAGGAGTCGATCTGGGTGCGGCCACCGACCTTGACCCGGAAATCCTTGTGGGCGGACTCCTCGGTGAGTCCCTTGTCCCAGAAGGATCTGAGGCCGAGGTCGCTGCCGACTTCGTGGGGCTCGTCCGACTTCTTCTCGTCTTTCTTGCCATCCTTGCCGTCGGCTTCCTTTGGCTTGCCGTCGGCTGGCTTGGCATCTTTTGCTTTGACGTCCTTGGGCTCAGGGAGTGGCTCGACCGTGTTGGCCGCCTTCTGCTCCAGTTGTTGCAGACGCATTTCGAGTTCGCCGATGCGCCGCTGTTCCGTAGTGAGCGCGTCGGCCACCTGTTGGAAAGACTGCAGGCTCGGGGAGATGCTGGGGAGATCGAGCGGCTGCGAATCGGCCGGTTCTGCGACCACCAGAAGGGGATCGGCGGCGAGGGCGAGTGTCGGCACCACGGCGCACGCAAGCAGGCAGAGGCCCGTCAGGATGCCGCGGCCGGTAACAGCCTGCCGCGGGACAGACGCCCCCCCTGTCCATCTTGCTAAAACTGCCCAGATGCCACTCACGGTATCCCTCTCCTAGATGTCACCATCCAAGGGATCGGAACAACCGCAGGCGGACCTTGACACTTGAGTGGGCCGTAACGGGTTTGCAATCGACCGTCAGGCCGCAATTCGGGGCCTTGGGGGCGCTGCGATGGTTACGCCAACTGGGCTGCCGTTGGCAGGCGGACCGTGAAGGTCGTGCCCTTGCCGGCCACGCTTGTCACGGCGATGGTTCCGCCGTGACGCTCGACGATCGAGCGACAGATCGCCAGCCCCAATCCACCGCCGCGGGCGACTTCGGAGCGGGTTCGCGAAGCGTCGGTCTTGTAGAACCGGTCGAATATTCGGTCGAGGTGGTCGGCCTCGATGCCGCAGCCGTTGTCGACGACGGTCATGACGGCCTCGTGGTGATCTCCGTCATTGATCACCGACACGGTCACCCTGCCCCCGTCGGGCGTGAATCGGATGGCGTTGTCGAGCAGATTGCCGAGCACCTGGCGGAGCTGAGACGCATCGCCCGCCACCCCAACGGCACCGTTCGGAGGCTGGAGCATGAGGCCGACCGATCGCTCCTCCGCAACCCCGCCGAACATCGCGACGGTCTGTCGGGCGACGGCCGAGAGATCGACCTGCTCACCGGGCCGCCCTCGTGTGTCATCGCCCGTCTCGGCCAGGAGCAACAGATCGTTGGCGAGTTTCCACAGATGGCGGGCCTCCTCCAGCACCTCAGCCAGCGCCTCCCGGTAGGCATCTGCGGTGCGATCCTGCGAGATGGCCACCTCCAGCGAGCTTCGCATGGCGGCCAGCGGGCCGCGGAGTTCGTGGGCCGCATCGGACACAAACTGCTGCTGCCGCTCGACGTGCCCGGCCACCTGGTCAAGCAGACGATTGATGGTCACCGACAGCTGGTCGAGCTCGTCCTGGGTGCCATGCACCTCCAGACGGTCGCCCAGCCGCGTGGGCCTGAGATGTTCGGCCGTCCGCAGGATCTCGGCCACCGGCTTGGTCGCCCGGACCGCCAGCCAGTAGCCCACCAGTGGCGTCAGCAACGAAAGCCCGGCAGCCACCGGGATGAGCAGTCTGGTGAGCGTGTCGATGCCGTCATCGAGGAAGGCGGTGTCCATGCCGATCCGCACATGATACGGCTCATCCGCGGGGTCGGTGATCCGCTGCCGGGCAAACCGGTAGCCCCCCACCTGAACGAGATTCTCCAGTCGTGTCGTCGCCACCGGCCAGGCGGCCACTGCTTGTGGGCAACTATCGCTCTTCCAGATCGTCCTGCCGTCGTCGGTGAGGAGTTGCGTGAACCAGCCGCGTTCCTCATGGCCGGCCGCCTTGCGGCGGAGTTCGTCCACGACGGCATCAGTGTTGGGATACAGATCCTTGAGCGCGATCGCTACCTCGTTCACCTCTCCGAGGAGCACCGCATCGGCCTCGCGATAGAGGGCGGCCCTCGCTCCCACCTTCACGGCCAGCAGTGCCATGAGCGCGATCAAAAGCACGACGAGCGTATTCCAGACCGTGAGCCTGACGCGGAGCGTCGCCCATGGGATCTTCTTAAGCAGACGTGAGGGCATAGCCACGGCCCCGGATCGTACGAATGAGCGATTCGGCGCGGCCCTTGTCGAGCTTTCCGCGCAGACGGTTGATGTGAACCTCGATCACGTTCGTCGGCCCGTCCCAGTCGAAGCCCCAGACATGCTCGCAGAGCATCGTCCGCGTGACCACCTGTCCCTGAAAC
>CANHCU010000185.1 GCA_947459185.1 Planctomycetaceae bacterium
GGCTTCTCGCACTCGATCCCATGCGTGGCAGACCTTCCGCATCGGAATCGCGGGATCATGCGGACACGGGAAAACCCACTCGCTCGCGGGCTTCCTGTTCTTACCCTTCGGAACGCTCGCGAGGCGGGCTCGCAGAATCTCGGCAGCGGTATCGACGAGCGGCACGGTGAGCGGGCGATTGTTCTTCGTCATGGGCACCTGCCAGGTAGGATCACCGCCGAGATCAAACTCCTCCCATCTGGCGAGGCGGAGGTTCGTGACACGTACCCCCGTCAGGATGAGGAGCTTCCAGAAGATCGGCCATGGGTCTCGGTCTGCCGCGGAGAACGTCAGCACCGCCGCAGCCTCTCGGGGCAGGAGATACCGCTCGCGGCTGGCGAGGGTCCGCTTCTTTCGCACCCGTCCGCCGGTCCTGGGATCGATCAGAGGGTTGATGCCTTCCCACGTGCCGGCGCCGATAGCATGGTTGAATAGGATCCTCGACACGAGGTAGAGGCGATTGAAGGCAGCGGGCCGGTCATAGAGCGAGTCGATGATCTCCGGCGAGTGCTTGGCAAGCCAGTGGAGAGTCTTCTTCCCGTGAGGGCGGAGCACGTGCGGCTCGATCACCCGCAGGTAGGAGTTGAGCGTGCTCTCGCGGGTGCGGCCCTTGCCGGCGATGAACTTGCCATCGCGGGCATCGGCCAGATAGGCGTCCCATGCGGCTTGGATACTCTCGCCGTCGGTACGGATTCGGATAGGTGCGCTGCCGGCCTCGTCGTTGCCCGCGGCCAGCTTCCTCGCCTTATCCCTGGCAACGCTCACCCGCATATGGGTAGCGTCCCCGATCCGGCGGTAGGTTTTCCGCCCCTTGATCTTGGCAACGCGGTAGTAGATCCCGCCTGCCTGGCCGACCGCCACGTAGAGCTGGTCGTCGGAGGATTCATCGCGATACCAACGCCTCCCGTCGGCCTTGGTGGTGATCCGACCCGCTCGAATCAGCCGCATCAATTCTTCGAGCCTCGGCTCGGTGAACGGGAACGCCTTCGCCTGGTCAAAATTGATCTGCGTGGTCGCCATGGTTGTCTACCCTCTGTCTACCCCGTGCTGTCTACCCCGGGTCGGTGATCCCAAACGAGAAAAGTTGAGAACTGCCGAGGTTTTACAACAATTCGATCGGGCCTGTAAACAAGGCTTTTATGGCGTTGGCGAAACGATGCAAACGCCTTGTTTTTCAGTGCCGATCACGCTCGCGAGAGTCTGCGAGTGAAAACGTCATCGGTGTCTTCCCAGCGGCGGACGCCGGGGTAGCGGCCGAGCATCCGGTGGGCCAAGTCGCGGAGGCGGTCGCTGCAGAGTTCGATGATCCGATCCCGTGAGGAGAGATCACCCCGTTCAAGCCGCTGGAGGCACTCTGCCAAGGCTGCTGAGAACGTGTCGTCGGTATCCATTCAAAAGCCGGGGGCTTGGGGTCGGCTAAGCAGAGCCTGGAAAGGAGTCTGAATTGGAGAAGTTTATCCGTTTTGCCCCTGAGGGGCTCGGCTCTCGCCATAGCTCATAGAGAACTCACGGCGGTGAGGCGAAGCGTTAGGGATTTATTATTCGGGAACTATTAATGGTGATCGTCAGGAATTTGGCTGTTTCCCGCAGAGAGTGGCCTCACCTCACGGACGGTGCAGGCCCCGGCCCGGTGCCACTGCCGCCCCATCGGTTGCTACGGATTTCGCGGCACGAGACCGATCCGGTGCGGATTATTCTCGCGGCCCACATTCAATTGCGGCGCTGGCGGCGGTCGGAACTGGGGCAGTCGCCCGACCGGATTCAGCGGCGGATCCAGGCGATCGTCGCTGCTCGGGAGGCACTTATCGGAGCGAGAAAATCCCTCAGCCGGACGGTATAACCGCCGGTCTATGGAACGCTCCGCTGGCCCGGATTCCGCACCATTGTCTCCTGTATCAGGCGCTCCCGCGACAGAGGTCGTGTCGCACGACCTCTCCGGGCAACTCTCTGGTCAGGCTGATTCGTTTGGTTTGGAACAGCAGCAGATTGTCGATCTGGCTGTTGGTAGCGATCTGGGCGGAGTCACAATCGTCCGCATGCTGGCTGAGGGGGGCATGGGCCGCGTCTATGAGGGGCGTCAACAGGCTCCCGCGCGGCCGGTCGCGGTGAAGGTTTTGCGCGACGGTCTTGCCAGCCGGGCGGTCATGAAGCGTTTCGAGCAGGAAGCGCATCTGCTGGCGCGGCTTCGGCATCCCCACATTGCGCAGGTCCACACGCTCGGCACCTGTCAACACGGTAGCGTGTCGGTTCCGTTCTTTGTGATGGAGCTGGTAGAGCATGCGCTCCCGATCGATCGTTTTGCCCGGGAGCATCGGCTGTCGCCGCGGCAGCGTGTGACGCTCCTGCGGCGAGTGGCCGCGGCGGTGGCATACGGTCATCGTCTGGGGATCGTGCACCGCGATTTGAAGCCGGGCAACATTCTCGTGGGCGGGGATGGGGAGCCGAAGGTCATCGACTTTGGCGTGGCGCGGTCCACCGACGCTGACCTCGCCCTCACCACCCTGCAGACCGACGCGGGGCAGCTCGTCGGTACGCTCCGCTATATGAGCCCGGAGCAATTCGATGCCGATGCCTCCCGGATCAACGCGCCGACCGATGTCTATGCGTTGGGGCTGGTGTTGCACGAGCTGCTCACCGGCGGCCTTCCCTATGACGTGCGGAGCAAGCCGATCGTTGTTGCGGCGCGGATCATTCGGGAGCAGGAGCCACCATCTGTGGCGGCTCTGTGTCGGGGACTGCGTGCTGAATTCGGCGGGGATGCACAGGACGCTCGCCGGCTGGCCGCGATCACCGTGAAGTGCCTGCAGAAGCGCCCGGCCGATCGCTATGCGTCGGCCGATGAACTGGAGGCCGAGCTTGCGCGGTGGCTAGCGGGTGAGCCAGTCCATGCCCGGCCGGCGACCCTGGCCGAGCAGGCCTGGCGGTTCGCACGCCGTCACCGGCTGCCAGTTGCGGCTGCGGTGCTGGTCTGCGCGGCCGGACTCGCGGCGGCCTTTTTCGTGGGTCGGGCGCGGCATCAGGAGCGACTCGCCCAGCGGCATCGTGCGGGCGAGCAGGAGGAGGCGTATTACTCGACCGTGCAGCGATCGGCAGCGGCCGCCGACCGGCGGAACATTCCCATTGCGGCCAGTCTGCTGGAGCGGGCAAGGCTGCTCCAGCAGACTTCTCAGGCGGTCTCTGGACGTCCGATCGAACTCGACTGTCTCGCAGCCCGGCTCGACGACGCGGTGGCGGAGCTTCCCGGTGATGCGGCGATCGTGCGTGCCGTGGCCGCATCATCGGCCGGTGATCGTCTGGTGGCTGGAGACGATCGGGGCGTCGTCCGGGTGTGGACGGCTGATGATGCGGGCGGCTATCAGGAATCGCACGTGCTCGGCGGGCAACTGCCCAGCGGTCAACGAGCCGCAATCTGGTCGGCGGCCGTGTCGGGCGATGGCCGCCGGGCCGTGACGGCGGCGGAGAACGGTGTGGCGACCGTCTGGGATGTCGTGGAGGGAAAGCCGATCGGCAGCCTCCGCGACCATTCTGCTGCGGTGTATGGATGCAGCCTTGCTCCCGACGGACGAACAATTGCCACGGCGTCGGCCGATGGCACCGTCGGCCTTTGGGATACGGAAACGGGGGTGAGGAGTGCCGTCTTGACGCCGCAGTGGCGGCCGGCGGCCCGTGATCGGAACGTTTATGGCGTCACGTTTGCGGGCGAAGGTGAGCGAATCGCCGCCGCCTGTGGCGACGGCGTGATTCGCCTCTGGAGTCGCACGACAGGCGAGCTGCAGAGTGAACTGCGGGGGCATTCCCGACGCGTCTTTGCGGTCCGCTTCGCGGCCGATTCCGCGCGGCTGGCATCGGCCTCGGAGGATGGCACCGCGCGGGTCTGGGACGTCGCAAACGGCAGGTGTGTCGCCGTGCTACGGCATCCGTTGCGGGTCAATGATGTCGCCTGGACTGAGGATGGCGATGGTCTGGCGACGGTGTCGGCCGATGCCATTCTGCGTGTCTGGAACCCCGGGGATGGCCGCCTGGCACGAGAACTGGTGGGCCATCGCGATGCGGTCTGGTCTGTGGCCCGTCTGTCGGCCGACCGTTTCGCCACCGCATCGGCCGATGCCACGGCACGGGTCTGGGATATCGGGGACCGCACCGAGCCGGTCATGCTCTGCGGCAGCGAGCATAGTGTCGGCGTGCGGGGGGTGGCGTGCTCCCCTGATGGCCGGCTGGCGGCCACCGCCACCGCGCAGGGCCAGGTGCGGCTCTGGAACATGGCGACCTGCACGGCGGAACGCGATCTGCCGACGGTGCGTGGCCGCGTGAATGCGTTGGAATTTTCCCCAGCCGGAGACGTTGTGGCCGCAGCCTGCGGAGATGGGTCGGCTCGCCTCTACCGCGTTGACAACGCCACCGAACTCAAACGGCTGGCGGCCCACGAAGGCCCTGTGTTTGCGGTGGCGTTTTCTCCCGAGGGTCAAAGGATCGCCACCTCCGGGGCGCTGCTGCAGGCGGCGGGGCCCGAGAAGGGAGCGGTGCGTGTTCGTTCCTTGTCAGCCGGCGATGGTGGCGTGCTGACGCTGCCGCATCCCGCGCGGGCCCACGCCGCAGCCTGGTCGCCCACTGGCCTCCGGCTTGTCACTGCCTGCGCGGATGGTCTGGTGAGGGAGTGGGATACGGTCACAGGCAGAATGCTCGGTGCCTTCAAGGGCCATGCCGACGACGTCAACTGGGTGGCCTGGTCGCGAGACGGCAGCCGCGTCGCGTCGGCATCGTCCGATGGCACGGTGCGGCTCTGGAAACCGGCCGATGGCTGGTCGAGCATCGAACTGAAGGGGCCGGTGGGCCAGGTCTGGGAGGTGGCCATTTCACCCGACGGCACCCGCATCGCAGGGGTGGGTGCCGATGGCAGTCTGCACCTCTGGCACACGGAAAGCGGCCGCCACCTTCTGGCCCTCGACGGTCACGAAGGCCCTCTTTGGGGAGTCACATTTTCTTCCGATGGCCGGAGCATCCTCACGGGATCCGACGACGGCACCGCCCGCGTATGGGGACTGTCGCCCGCCGACCTCCATCGCCAGCGAATGGGCGTTCAGCCGTGATTGGTCGTGACAGGCCAGGACCGGTCCTGGCCTGTCATGCCCAGCTTCAGCCATGGACTCCCGCGCCGCTCTGATTCAGCGGCGTGGTTTTGAGCCGGGCGTGATGCCCAGTTCGCGGCAGACGTTTTCGGTGATCTTCCGCACGAGCGTTTCGTAATCGATGCCCGCCGGCAGGCTACGGCCTGAGGCCGCCGTGTGGCTCGACCCGTGTGCTTCGGGATGCGTGGCGAATGCCCTCCGCGCCACGCCGACATCTTCCCAGGTTGACTTGAACACGGCGTTGTCGCAGATGTCGCGGTCGTTCATGTCGAGGTCGAGGCGGGCATCGGTGAAACCCCATTTCTGCTTGAGGTCGAGCAGGGCCCGCGTCTCGCTGCCCGTCAGGTAGACGACACCGCCCAAGCCCTTGGCGA
>CANHCU010000186.1 GCA_947459185.1 Planctomycetaceae bacterium
CCTCTGGCAGGGCCGCGTGGTGGATGGCGGCGGCTTCCTGCAGGAGGCGCTCGTCTGGGTGATTCTGTGGGGCTTCTTGCTGCGGTGGATCGCGTTTGCCCGCGTTCGTGTGGGGCTCGACAGCGACATCCAAACGCTCGTCGCCCGGCTGCCGCAGGCTCATCTCACCGATCCGCTGCTGGCCGACTTTGCCGCGGCCGCCGAAGCCACGACCCAGTTCATCGCACAGGCCGACCGTCTCAGTCACGATCATGACACGCTGCTGGCCCGGCTGACCGAGCCAAGCAGTGGCCTCGGCCGCCTTCGCGGAGACACGCGATGAAGAGCCTGCTCGGTGCCTTTGCCGTGGTCGGCTGGCTGACGGCGGCAACCGTGGCTGCGGATCTCGACGAGGTGGTGGCCCGCGGTGAATTGATCTGGGCCGCCGATCAGGAAGGGGGCGGGCCCCACGTCTTCCCCGACCCGGCCGATCCACGGCGACTGACCGGCTTCGAGGTCGAGCTTGCGGCGCTCCTCGCCGAAGAGTTGGGGGTGAAGCCGCGGTTTCAGCAGGGGCAGTGGGACCGGCTGCCGCTGCTGCTCGGCCGCGCCGCCGATTGCGTGATCAACGGCATCGAACTGACGCCGGAACGGCTGCGCGACTACTCCTGTTCGCGGCCCTACTTCGCCTACAGCCTGCAGTTGCTCGCCCGCCGCGACGGTCGCGTGGACGCGTTCCACACGCTCGCCGCGCCTGGGCCCGAAGGCCGGTGGCGGGTGGGCGTGCTCACCGGCTCGGCCGCCGAGAGCGTCATGCGGTCGCGATCTGATCTCGAAGTCGATGTGATCGGCTACGACGGCACGATCGACTCGCTGGAACAGGTCTCGTCGGGCGTGCTCGATGCCGCGGTGATGGACGACTGCATCTTCAACTTCTATGCCGACCGCTTCAGCCGACTGCGGACGGTGGAGCGGCCGTTTGCCGGCGGCTTCTACACGATCCTCACGGCCCGCGACACGCCGAAGCTGTCGGCCGCGATCGACGCGGCGATCGGTCGGCTCATCGCCGACGGTCGGCTCAAGTCGCTTTACGATCGCTGGGATCTCGCCGGCCGCCAGCAGATGCTCATGCTCCGCGAAGGTGCCGAGATCCCCGTCGCCCGTCGGAAGACACTCGGTGAACTCGTCCGCGACACGCTGCCGCTCCTGCTCAAGTCGGCCGGCATGACGGTGCTTCTATCGTGCCTGGCGTTTCCGCTGGCGGTCGGCATTGGCCTGGCCGTGGCCGTGGGACGGATGCATGGGCCAAGGTGGCTCAAGCCGCTGCTGACGGGCTATGTCGAGGTGCTTCGCGGCACGCCGCTGATGCTCCAGCTCTACGCCATCTTCTTCCTGCTCCCGAAGATCGGCCTCGCCCTGCCGGCGGTGGTAGCGGCTGTCATCGGCCTCGCGCTCAACTATTCAGCCTACGAGTCGGAGATCTACCGGGCTGGACTCAAGGCGGTGCCGCTGGGGCAGTTCGAGGCGAGCCTGTCGCTGGGGCTCTCGAAGTGGCAGGCCCTGCGGTATGTGCTGGTGCCGCAGGCGGTGCGGATCGTGATGCCGCCGGTGACCAGCGACTTCATCGCGCTCTTCAAGGACACGAGCGTCTGCTCGGCGATCACCGTGATCGAACTGACGAAGCGGTACAGCGTGCTCGCGCTCTCCACGGGCAGGATCGTCGAACTGGCCGTCGTCACGGCGGTGCTCTATCTGTGCATGAGCTGGCCGCTGGCACTGCTCTCGCGCTGGTTCGAGCGGCAGCTGGAACGGCCCGCTGCCGGCGGAACGGAGGGCTGACCACATCGTGATCACCGTGTCATCGCTGACGAAGTCACGGGCGCAGGTCCGCGTGCTCGACGACGTGAGCCTCGAGGGGGCCGAGGGCACCGTGACCGCGCTCGTGGGGCCGTCCGGGAGTGGCAAGAGCACGCTCTTGCGGTGTTTGAACGGACTGGAAACGTTCGACGCCGGGCAGATCACGATCGCGGGTCATCGACTGGCGGCGGGGCCACATGCCCCGGGGCTCCTGGAACGATTGCGTCGTGACGTGGGGATGGTCTTTCAGCAATTCAACCTCTTCGCCCACCTCTCGGCGGCTGAGAACGTGGCCCTGGCGCCCCGCGTGGTGCTGGGCTTGTCCGCGAGCGACGCCCGTGCCCGTGGCCTCGACCTGCTCGACCGGGTCGGCCTCCGCTCCTTCGCCGACGCCCGGCCGGCCACGCTCTCGGGCGGCCAGCAGCAGCGGGTGGCGATCGCGCGGGCGCTGGCGATGCGGCCGCGTGTGATGCTCTTCGACGAGCCGACCAGCGCGCTCGATCCGGCGATGGCTGCGGAGGTGATGGAGGTGATCGTCGAACTGGCCCGGGCCGGACAGACGATGGTGGTGGTCACGCACGATCACGGCTTCGCCCGGCGGGCCGCATCGCGGGTGGTGGAACTCGCTGCCGGCCGGATCGCCCGCGAGGGGCTGGCGGGCGCATAAAAAAACTCCGCCCGGGACTTTTGGTCCCGGGCGGAGCTCACTGGCCGAAGTCGGGCAACAGATCTCCGATCGACCTATCGACCGGTCATCACTTGGCAGAAACCGTGCGGCTCACCGCCACCACCTTGCCGGTGGTCTGCTTCTTGGCAGACGCATCGGGCGTGGGGGCCGGGGCAACCGACGAGGACTCGCAAGCACTGCAGGCAGCCGCACCGCAAGCCGGCTCAGCACCGCAGCCGGGCTCGCAGCAGCCAGCGCTGCAGTCGGGCTCGCAGCAGCTCGCCTTGTGGCAACGGCTCTTCTTCGCCTGGTGGATCGCCTTCAGCAGGTCGGCAATCCGATGCTTCTTCTTCCCGCAGACCTTGGCAGCACCGCAGCTGGGCTCGCAGCAGCCAGCACCAGCGTCGCAGGCCGGCTCGGCGCAGCCGTTGCCGGCTCCGCAAGCAGGTTCCGCACAGCCGTTACCAGCACCGCAGGCCGGCTCAGCACAGCCGTTGCCAGCACCGCAAGCCGGCTCGCAGCAGCTGTCCGTGCAGCCATGGAGACGCTTCTTGCAAGCAAACAGACCCTTCAGACCGCCGAAGAGGTCATGCTTCTTCTTGCAGAGGCCCCTCGCAGCACCGCAGCTCGGCTCGCAGCAGCCAGCACCAGCGTCGCAGGCCGGCTCCGCACAGCCGTTGCCGGCTCCGCAGGCAGGTTCCGCACAGCCGTTGCCAGCACCACAGGCGGGCTCCGCACATCCATTGCCGGCACCGCAGCCGGGATCGCAGCATCCATTACCGCCGGCATCGCAGCCGGGCTCACAGCACGAGGTGCACCCCTTATGGCCGAGCATCCGGTCAAGGAGCTCGAAACCAAAAGACTGACTACAAACGGTGACGCCGAAAACCAGCGCACCGAGGAACAACATACGCTTCATCGAGCCACATCTCCTTTGCGTGTAGATCACGTGAGAGTCTTCGTCCCGAACGCGAGGTAGAGGTCACCCCGAGGTTGTGATCTACGAAACTGTCTTGCGGCAGGCCTGTCGAGCCATTCCGTGACTCGAAGTATTTTCAGGTTACTGCCGCCCCCTGGTTGCCCGACGGGCACAGTGATTGCCCCGGGGGACATGAGGGGCTATCGGCGGGCAGGGGAAAGCGGCTTGAGAGACACCCAAGTATTTTTCAACACACGACTTGTGGCGTGTTGTGGGCAAGAAATGCCGTGCGTGAGGCGCGTGCAGTCTGTGCGGCGCAGGGCCGGAGAACCGTTACAGATTCAGCCGGTTTGTCTGCGCAACCGGCAAAGTTTCGCGCTGACAGGTGCGGTGTGTGAAGGTGTGCCGGTTGTGGTGCCGTGATCGGCACAGCTTGACAGTGGTGGCACGACCGATATACTCCGCGATCGAATCTGGTGGCCGGCCGTTTGCTTCTGTGAACGACCGGCAAACAGGGAACTCCGGTGCAATTCCGGGACGGCCCCGCCGCTGTGTCCAGGCGACTTCCCATGCCGGGAAGAGAGGTCGGCTGTTATCAGGCCATTGCGATCCACATGGTGAAGCCGTGCGGATCGCGAGAAGGCATGCAGTCGGCTGAGTCTGGGAGTCAGAAGACCTACCAGCATTCATGAGGAGCGCGTGCCGACTGCGAGGGCGGTCACACGAGCACGGTCTGCGTGTGCAGGCCGTTGGAGTGCCAGGATACCGGTCTGTCTGCTCATTTCGCCGGGCGAGTGCCCTCTGAGTGCCCGCAGAGTGCCCTGAGGGGGCCGTGCTGCGCACCGGGAGTGTGGCGGGAGACCGCATGGAGGTTGTCATGCAGGCTTGCTATGGACATCGGGCCGCCGCGGGCCGGGCCGCTTTCACGTTGGTCGAACTGCTCGTCGTGATCTCGATCATCGCGGTGCTCGTGGGATTGCTGCTGCCGGCCGTGCAGACGGCGAGGGAAGCGGCCCGCAGCACGACCTGTGCCGGAAACCTCAGACAGCTGGGACTGGCCCTGCAGAACTTCATGTCTGCCAGCGGAGGCAAGCTCCTGCCCCTGAAGGTGGACGATGCGACCCGGATCGCCGGTACACTCGCCGATCCCAACCAGGATCCTTACCCGGGCAAGAGCCGCTATTGGTTCGGCGCGATCGACGAGAACCAACCACCGGGACGGCAACTCGATTTCGAGAAAGGCTCCCTCTCGCCTTTCATGGAGGGAAACACCGCGGCGTACCAGTGTCCAAGCTTCGGAACCGATGCCGTCGATTTCGTCCGATTCGGCCGGGTGGCGACGGCGTTCGATTACAACCCGGCCCTTGGGACCGGCACCGAGTGGAATTGGGACAATTGGCCGACCGTCGTCCTCGTGAACGGTTGCCGTCAGTACCGCATCGCCGATGTCCGTGAGCCGAAGCGGACGATCGCGTTTGCCGAAAGCGCGAAGGTCGACTTCTACCTCCAGTTCCGCGAAAACCTCGGCGGTCTGACGCGGCCGAGCGAGAATTCGCCGTCAGTGCATTTTCGGCACACGTCTTTGGCCAACGTCGCCTTCCTCGACGGCCACGTGGAGGCATACCCGTGGAAATTCGCCATGGAGGTTCCGGGGTCGAACTGGATGAGCCAGCCCCAGGCCGACCTCATGGAGTTCAAGCGGCTCGGTCATGTCTGCGACGGCGACCCCAACGATCCAGCGACCCGAGACGCCCTCTATGACCGCGAATGAGTTTCTGCCCCGAAGAAGCGCGACGAAGCACGACAAAGAAGGAGATTCGCATGTTCAGGGATGCACGGTTTTGGTCTGCCGCCGTGGGCCTTGGGATCGCGACCTGGCTGCTCGTGCCGCAGGTACTCGGTGCACGGCCTCCACGGATTCGCGCCGAGGACATTCCGGTGATGGATTACATCTGCCGTGAGACGAAGGAAGTCTTTCGGCTGTCCGCAACCGGCCCGCTGCTGGCCAATCCAAAGACCGGGAAATCGACCCTCGTTCCGGCCGTGTACGATGCTCGTGCGAAGGTGTGGA
>CANHCU010000187.1 GCA_947459185.1 Planctomycetaceae bacterium
CGCAGAAGAGGATCCATCAGGATGCTGTGGGTGCTGAAAGTCCAGATCGTGTCTTTATTATGGGCACGAACATGGAATTTCGGCGATGGATTGCCGCACGCGGTTGGATTATTGGCCAACTCGAGCATGGCGCCCCACCAGATAGTCCCGCGATCCCCACGCAGCTTGTAGATCATCTTGTCGTAGGTGGACCACACTTCCGCGCTCTGGCCGGTGACGAGCAATTCCTTTGTCGGATCGTGCGTGAGCGCACCGAAAAAGAACATGAAGACGGTCATGGCAAGCAGTCCGTAGGTGAGGGCCGAGGTGATACCACGCCTCGCGGAGGGTACCCCAAGCATCCCTATGCTTATGCCGGCGATGGCGTTCCAAATCCAAAGCAGGACTAGAGTGAATGTGGCCTTGACCGCAAACATCCATCCCAATACGAAAAACAACGTCGCCACGACGTACTGCAGCATCCTTCCACCACTCACAAACAGGAGAGGGGCAAAGCTCCCCGCCACCGGTAACAGTACCCAGAGCTGCCGACTCTGGAAGCCCACCAGCAGATTTCCAACCACCGTCAGCAGGCCAACGATTGCAAACCCCAACAACACCTGCGCGAGCTGCTCCTTGGAGCACCCGGGCATGAGCAGGCCGTAAAAGTAAAGGCCCACCACGCAATAGTCGCGAACCCCCGCTGTCCAGCCCGACGTTCCGTATGCCGAGATCGCCCCGAAGACCACGAACAGCATTCCGAAAAGGTAGAGGTTGTAGAGCCAGAATGGAAACTGTGCCCGTCGCGTTACTCGCGCCGACATCGCCGCGAAGAAGGTACGAATGAAGTACAGGATGCAGGGGAGAATGAACGCGTACTGTTCAAAGCCGGTCATCTGCTCCGCCATCGATTGGGCGTCGTCGAAACCGCCCTTCTCGCCGATCTGAATCCGCAACTGCGCGCACGTCAGTACGAATGGCAGGATCACGTCGGGCTTCATCCGCCAAATCAGATAGCATGCCAACAGACTCCGCACCCAGATCGACGACGGCAGATGCACCCAGGACCAGATGACGTAGATGATTGCCATCGCGATCAGCATCGGATTAAAGATGGCGCCGTCGCCAATTCGGGCCGTGGCAGAACGATCCGGCCAGGACGTGTGGCCCAAAGGCGACAGCGGCGGGATGTGCACTGGATTGGTTGTCATCTATCGCAGCCTTTTGGGATCATGTCCGCACTCCGCCCACGGCTGACGGCAGAGCCCGACGGAGCCCCGACGGCAGCACGGCGTGGGCCACCTCGAGAAGCAACCGCCGAAGTGGTGCCGATCGCAACGTCAGCACGAGCAACGCGATACCACCACAGGTCGCTGCAACAAACGGGATCTGCCACGCCTGCAACGGAACCTCGGGCAGCATACTCGCACCAAGCAGTCCGGCGATGATCAGCGCGATGTCGGCCACCAGCGTCAGCCATTCCGCAGCGTGGATTCGGACGCCGGTAAATCCCGCCATGCCCACCAGGAGTTGGATCGTGGCAACGAGGGGCGTGGGTGTGGCAGCCACCGCCATTCCCAGACTGCCGAAGAGGTAGGCGCCGCACGCCATCAGGGCCACACGAACCGCTCCCTCGATGCACAACACCACTTGCGCATACATGATCCGGCCCGTCGAGCCAAACATGTACGACGCGAAGGATAACGTCGTGCCTGCTATGGCCGCCATCGCGATCGCCAACGAGAGCGGAACAGGCAGGATGAAATGCGAGCCCACCCAGGCCGTAAGAAACTGCCGTCGAACGCTCATCAAACCGATGGCAAGAGCGCCCGCCATGATGATGGTCAGCCGCAGCGAGTTGAGAAAAAGCCGAAAAGCGGCTGGTCCTTGTTCGCGAGCTAGGAATCGCGTGAAGGCCGGGAGCAGCGCGCCGCCGAAGGCGTTTGCTAAGCTCGTGGCCATGGTGGTCGGCCTCGCCGTATTGGCATAGAGCGTGGCTGCGCCGGGCCCCTGAGTCGTGCTCACGCAGAGCATATCGAAACTCCCGATGATGGACTGAACCCACCGGACTAACAGACCCGTGGTACCGAGCATCACGAACGATCGACAGCGGCCAAGATCGAGTCCACACCTCTCCTCTCCGACGGCTCTGACGAGAAACGCGATATTGTAAATACACAGCGGAACGAGAGTCACGCCGCTTCGCACGAGCAGGCCGATGGCCAGGCCCATGACTCCGAATCGCGGCAGAAGCAGCCCGCTGGCCACGAGCCATGCAATCGGTGCGGCGATGCCGATGGCCCCCGTCACGATCGGTCGAAGTTGTGAGGTCGGCAGTGCAGTCAGGCTGACGGAGAACTGCGACATGGCCGCCGTGATGGCTACGACCATGGCGATGAATAGATTGTGGCCAGCCGTTGCGAAACTGGCCGGCGAGAGTTTCTCGGCTGCCAGAATCGACCCCAGCACGATCAGGCCGCCAACGATCGACGACAACGCCGACACTGCCAGGCCATTGAAAAGCTCCGCCCTAGCCTCTCCTTGCCATACCTGCTCGAGCGCTCGGCTCAGACGAACGACCAACACCCCGCTGACGCCCATGTCGGCAAAGCCGCCGACGGCCGCCAACGCCGTGAGCCCTAGCCAAGTACCGTAGCCGGCCTCACCGAGGTGATGGATCGCGATCGGCACGATCGCCAAACCGCAGACGATCTGACAAGCCGTCGCCAGATAGTTGCATGCCAGAGACGCGATGACGCTGACGTGCCGCGACATCAGGAATCCACCCGGGCGAGCGACTTCAGCGGGAGCCCCGCACCGGTCAGGAGGCTCTCGAACCGCGCCGCAGCCCACGTCGCGGACGTGTGCGCGGCGGCATCGGCGTTGATGGCGGCTCGGTCCTGCGGCTTGACGGGGCCTCTTGCGATGGCATCTGCCAACGCCGAACTCAGCGCCGCCACGCTGTCCGGCGGCACCACGCTGCCCAGCCGTGCAGTCGACACGAGTACCGCCGCCCCGCATTCCGCCGTGCAGATCACCGGCGTGCCAGCCGCCAGCGACTCATTGACCAGCATGCCCCAGCCGTCGAAACGGCTCGGCAGGACAGCACAATCGGCGCGCGTGAGCGCCGCCCGTACGTCGTCGTTGGCAACCACGCCGTGCAACGCCACCCGATCGGCGAGCCCAAGGCTGCGGACCAACTGCTCGAGCCGCAGTCGCTCCGGCCCGGCGCCGTAGCAATCAAGCCGCCAGCCGACCGCGGGGAGTTCGCCACAGGCCCGCAGGAGCAGGTCGATCCCCTTGCGATGAATTAACTGACCAGCCGACACAAGGCGGACGATGCCATCGGTGGGTCGGCTGGCAGCTGCTGCGGCGAGCGGTGGCACGTCAAGGAAATAGCCAAACGGCACGATCTTTCCTTTCGGAAACCCGATCCCGCTGAAGAATTCGCAGCCCATTCCACCGACCGCCAGCACGAATGCAACCCGGCGTGCCCAGCGGGCGGCGAGCACCCTGCCCCGTAGCCGCTTGAGCCAGCCGGTCTGCCACGGCTGTTCGGGAGCCTCCGAAAAGATCGCCAGCCGGGCGGGCGTCTTGGCGAGCCGGCGGAAGCCGGCCCAGACCAGCGGGTGGGAGAAGAAACCGGAGAACACGTGGAGCGATGCGGCCGTATCGTGTGCCGCAAGGGCGGCGTGATTGGCAGGCACCGAGATGTCTACAACCTTCAAGTGCCTGTGACTCGCCTCACGCCAGCCCTGCGCTGATCGCTCCGGCGGCAGATCCCGCTCGACGCCGAGGATGACTTCCATCCCATAGGCAGCAGCGCACCGCTCAGCGACCGCTTCCAGAAACGCCTCCTGGTGCGGACTGGCGATCGGCTGCCAGAAGATGATGGTCGATCTCGGTTCCATGAATGATTCGCCCGCATCAGCGGATCAGCGGGCCCACGCGGCCCGGAGCGCCGTAGATGATCGACTCCGTCGGAGCGTCGGACAGCGCACACGAATTGGCGCTCACCTTGCTGCGGGCTCCGATCCTCTTGCCCGGCCCGACCGAGGCGTGCAGCCCCATGAAGACGTCGTCGCCGATGTGGGCGTTGCCGCCGAGCGTGGCATACGGAGAGAGCACTGCATGGTCGCCGGCCGACGCATCGTGGCCGAGGGAGGAGTGGTAGTTCATCAGCACGAACGCCCCGACCCGGGCCGAGTCACTCACGATTGCATAGGGACAGATGATGGCACCCTCGCCGATCGCCGCCGTGGCAGCCACGATGGCCGTCGGGTGAACCAAGGTCAGGAACTTCGCCCCTCGCGACGTCAACGACTCCGCGACCTGTCGGCGCACGATCGGAATGCCGATGGCGAGCAACAAGGCGTCGCTCGTCTGCGGTTCGTAGCGTTCTGGGTCGCCGATGATCTCGAGACTGCCGTCATGACAAATGAGCCGATCCCGTTCTGCGGACAGGAAACCGGAGATCCGCGACGCGTGCTCGGGCCAGGATTCGCGGGCCCACTGCAGGACTTCGCGACCAAAGCCCCCGGCGCCGACGATGATGATCCGAGAGACCTCCGACAGTTCAGTCCTCTGCTCAGATCGACGCGAGGTCACGACGCCAGCCTCCTCCGACGGGCAGTCGCCGTGGATAGGCGCAGACTCCGTTCCTCTGGGTGACACCATGGGCTGCTGATTTTTTGCTGTTTTTCCGGCACCAAAACCGAGCATACCCAGCTTTTCGCAAACGCACCCCTGGCAAGAACGACCATTCCGTGTGGTGAGTGGGCGAATAGCAACCGGTTATGCCGATTATCCGGTGATGAAATCGCGATCGGCCGCGCTCACGTGCCAGACCTCGGTGCAGCTCCGAACAAAAATCCCGTACTCCCTCGCCGGAATGAAGGCATGCTGCCCGCGAGTGATGAGAACGAGAAAGCAGAAGGTGAACACGAGCGCGATGATCTGCACGAGAAACAGGAGCACGGTGCCGCCGATCGTGGCGGCCCAGCCCGACACCGCATAGCCGGTCGTCAGCCGCACGAGCGCCATGACCAGCATGACGGCGGCAGTCATCAATCCGGCAATCAGCGACGCAATCAGGAGTCGCGTGCCGATCCGATCAGAAAAGACCGACAGCGCGCTCAGGCCGTGCGTCACCAGAGCCGGAAAGTTCATGCTGGATGTGCCCGCAAGCCGCTGGGCACGACGTGTCGGGACGAACGCCTTCGGCTGGCGGCTGGCATAGACCGCGGCGGCATAGTGGTTCCACATTTCAGGCGACACGCACAGGCTCTCCAGGCACTCCCGGTTCATGACGCTGAAGTTGCCGACACGCACCCGATGCCCTACCAGAACCCAGTGTGCCATCCGGTAGAGGGCGTAGAAGAACGAAAACACCATGCCCTCGGAACGCTTGAGCCGTTCCGCGAAAACGATCCGCACGGCAGCGTTTTCCCGCAGTTCTTTCAGCAGGCGTGGAATGTCGGCGGGTGCGTCCTC
>CANHCU010000188.1 GCA_947459185.1 Planctomycetaceae bacterium
AAGCCGGGCGACGTGGTGCTCAGCTTCAACGGCGAGGAGATTGGCGAGCCCGCGACGCTTGTCCTGCTGCTGACGCGGTCGCCCGTCGGGTCGGAGGTGCCCCTCGAGATTATTCGCAACGGTAAGCAGACAACGATCACCGTGCGAGTCGGCCGCCGCCCTCACGACAAGTAGTCGACTTTTTCGGGCAGCAAGTCCACGCGGCTCATCATCACGCCGCAGCCGCGCAGGATGACGCGATCAGTTCGCACACTCAGCTTCACGACACCGCCGCGTTCACTCGCTTGAAAGGCCGTGAATTCCGTCTTGCCGAGCTTGGCCTGCCAATACGGACCAAGTGCGCAGTGGGCTGATCCGGTCACGGGGTCTTCGTTGACGCCGGCAGCTGGCGCGAAAAATCGTGAAACAAAGTCGAACCCCTTCTGCTCGCTACGACTCGTCACAATGATCCCCCGCACCGGCAGTGACGCCAGTATCGAGAGGTTCGGCCGAAGGGAACGGAGGGTGCGCTCGTCGGGGACCTCCACGAGGTAGTCCATGCCGTTGACGCCGCAAAAGACCGGATCGCCCCCGATCGCCTCCGCGAGGCCGGTTGGCGCATCGCATGGCTCGCACGGCCGGGCAGGGAAATCCATCGCGATCCAGTCGCCGTCGCGAATGCATGTGAGCCATCCGCTCTGCGTGTGGAAGCGGGCCGCCGCGTCGTGTTTGAGAACGCCTGTCTCCCACAGCACGAGCGCACTCGCCAGCGTGGCATGGCCGCAGAGCTTGACCTCGATCGTCGGTGTGAACCAGCGGAGCGAGAAACCGCCTTCTACGGGGTGCAGAAACGCGGTCTCGGAGAGGTTCATCTCCCGGGCCACGAGCTTCATCCAGATCTCGTCGACTGGCTCCGGGAGCAGGCAGACGGCCGCAGGATTACCGTGAAATGGAGTGTCGGTAAAAGCATCGACGACGTGAATGACGGTCATGGGAAAAAGGTGCCAGAGAAAAATGTGCCGGCTACTCCGTTTCAGGAATGCCAGCAGAAAGGCCGGAGGGTTTCTTGCGATACCCTCCGGCCCTCAATAGCTTTTCAATCGTGCGGCTTAGTAACGGCGACCACCGCCGCCGCCACCGTAACCACCGCGACCGCCACCGCCGCCGCCACCGCTCTCGCGCGGCTTGGCCTCGTTGACGGTCAGAGCCCGGCCGCCAAAATCCTTCTCGTGCATGCCGCTGATCGCCCGCTGGGCAGCGTCGTCGGACTGCATCTCGACGAAGCCAAAGCCCTTGCTGCGACCGGTGTCGCGATCCTGAATCACCTGTGCGCTGACCACGGTTCCAAATTCAAGGAACATCTGCTCCAGCGACTCGCTCGTCACACTGTACGCAAGGTTTCCGACATAAAGTTTCTTACCCATGACACAAAAACTCCTACCAGTGACCCATTGATGCTTTCGGGGTCACGTCGAAAAGGCCAGAAAGTGGCAGCCCGCCAGAGGGTAAAGGCGAGCTGGAAAGCGGCTGAAACGGCCGTTTGGCCGGTCTGCAACAGATAGCATCGTCTCAAACCTACCCTCTCACTCTAGGGGAGAACCGGACGAAACGCAACGTCGCTCCCGGCCGAGGTAGGGCTCGAAGCCCCTAGGGGGTCGCGTCGCCGGGGGGCGAGCCCTCGGCGGGCGGGTCGTCGAGGAACTTCGCGAAGTTGAACTCGTCGGCCCCGAAGCCGCCGCCGAGCTTGCCCGTGAAGCCGAAGTCGTCGCCGGGGGTAGCACCCGGCAGCGTCGGTTTGGCGGGCGAGGCCGCTCCAGACGGGGCGGCGACCGGTCGCTCCACCGGCATGCCCTGAGGCCGGGCCCGCAACGTGGCCGAGACTCCGGCGAGCCACTCGCCCGACGGAAATGCATAGGGGCGGAACTTCTCGAGCGTGCCCGTCTCCTCGTGGACAAACAGGGCCCGCTGCGGCCCCAGCTTCATGGCCGCGGGGCTGTCTACCAACTGGCTGGAATCGGAGCCGCTCATCTGGAAGAGCACGCGGAGTTCGAACTCCTTGAGCGAACCGCGCTCGAACGTCCGCTGCAGGTTCGTGAGCGAGTCGCACCAGATGAGCACATGAACGCCCACCGGCGGGCCATCCTTGAGGAGGTTCACCAGATTCTGCGCGGGCGTCGCCTTCTGGTCGCCGCCGAATGACGAATAGCCGAAGTCGGCCTCGTTCCGCCGCAGCTCTCGGAAGCGGGCCAGATCGCGGATGATCACGTAGACCGACTCGCCGTCGAGCACCTGTTCCTCGATCCGTCGCCGGACCTCGGTGGCGAGGCGTTCCACGGCATCCCCCACACTGAGCCGGCCCACCACTTCCGTCTCGTGCGGAAGAGCGGTGGCAAGCGTGGCCAACAGGATGTCGGGCTTCTCCTCGGCGATCGCCGGCTCGAAGAGCACGAATCGTCCGGCGCGGCCCAGGCCGCCGCCGGGATGGGGATCATGGGCCGCAGCCAGGCTGACCATCGACATCGCCAGCAGGCTCACGCCAAGATCCTCGCGCTGCCCCACGATGAGCAGATTCGCACCTCCCTGGCGACGGAAGACAGCCGCCGTCGGATCCTTGATGGCGATCGCATCGCCCAGCCACGCCAGCGGGACCGGCTCGGGCTTGCCGGCCACCGTGCCTTTGTCGAGCAGTTCGGCAAGCAGGGGGTTTCCGGCGGGAGCGGCCGCCTCGTTGCCGTCGAACACGATGCGGGGGAGTGCCGGGATGTCGGTCCGTCGGTCGGCAAGACGCCGCAGCGCGCCGAGATAGCGTTCCCGACGCTCGTCATTGAGGAACACCACCTGAAATGGATTGTTGCCGGCGACCATGCCGTTGGCGTCGTTGTAGATCGCCTCACCGGGGCGGGTCAGCAGGCGGGCCGCGGTGTTGTCCTCGCTGAGAATGAGGCTCGAATCGGCCTCGTTGCATTGCAGTGCGATGCGGACGGCCATCTGCCCCATCGTCGCACGAGGCAGGCTGTAGGAGCCGCCGAGCGTCTGGGAGCCGAGCAGCACGTGCATGCCGAAGGCTCGGCCCTGGCGGACGAGGCGGTCGAGAATCAGGGCGGCATCCTGGGCGATCTTGTCGTCTTCGACGAAGATTTCCTGAAACTCGTCGATGATCAGCAGGATCCGCGGCATCGGGTCGGGGTGGCCCGTCTGGCGGAAGCCGGCGACATCTTGCACGGCACACTCGCGGAACAGATCACCGCGATGCTTGAGTTCGCGGTCGAGCTGCTCAAGCACAGACAGTCCGAATTCCCGTTCGCTCTCGATGGCGATCACCCGGGCGTGCGGCAGTTTGTAGTGGTCGTAGAGTTTGAACTCGACGCCCTTCTTGAAGTCGATCAGGTAGAACTGGATCTCGTTGGGGCTGTAGTTGAGGGCGAGGCTCGTGATCAGCGCATGCATGAGCGTGGATTTGCCCGAACCCGTCTTGCCTGCAATCAAGGCATGCTGGCTCGTTCCCTTGCCAAGCTTGATGAACTGGAGCTTCTTGGCGCCGGCCGGCCCCAGCGGCGCAAGCACCTCGCTGGCGGTGCTCCCCGTCCACCACTCCTCCTCCTTTGGCGCCACGCGGTCGAAGGGTACCTCGACCCGCTTGGCCGCCTTGGCAGCCTTTCCGACCCGCTGGATGATCTTGGTGAACACCTCGTCCGAAGGCGGCTGCTCGACTGCAAGGGGCCACTTGCAGAACTCCGCGTCGCTCGTCCAGGTGGCGACGCCGTCCTTGAGCGTGAGCACGGTGGCATGCTTCTCGAGGTCGGCGATGCTGAAGTTCGACGGCATGTGCTGCGATGTGTCGATCGAGACGATCGTGTAGACGCCGCAGCGAGCGCCGGAGGCGGCGATGCTGGCCAAACGCCGTGCACTGTTCTCGGTGAAGTTGGCCGGAAAGTTCGCGACCACAACGAAGCGATAGGGCTCAGGCACCTCGGCGTCGGCGTTGTAGCCGCCGATCGATTCGTATTCGTTTCGAAGGTATTTCTGGATCACGAGTTCGATCTGTTCGGTGATGTCGGCCAGGCGTTGCTCGATCTGCGGCGGCTCCGTCCAGATTCGGCTGGTGACCAGAAGTTCGTCGTAATCGGCCAGATGCATGAAGCCGGCGAACTGCTTGCCAAGACCGAGCGGATCGATGATCGTGAACCGGCTCTGGCCGGCCGGGATGCCGCTGGCGATCCGCAGCATGAACGCCTGCATCATGTCGGAGGCGGGTTCCTTCTGGTCGCCGGTGGCCCGGATCACCAGCGACGCGGCGGTGGGGAACGGCACGATTGCCGGCTGGGGCCAGGCGATCGGACCGAAGGTGTTCAGGTCGGGCTGCGACGATACGCCCCCTGGCACGCTTTCCAGCGAGAGAGCCACCTGCCCGAATCGCAGGCCCGGCGGCGGCAGTGTAGGCAGCGCGCACTCCTCAGTGGACAGCTCACTCCAGGGATGGAAGGCAGCGGCATCGACGGCGGCGGCATCTTCGTAGATCGCTGCGGTCTCCGTTCGAGCCGTTCGCCAGGCTTCGGTCATCGCCTGCCAGCGTTCGGCCCGACGGCGGTCGGCAGCAGACAGCCGCTCGTCGCGAGTCCGCACCAGTTCTGCCACGGCCTGTCCACGTCCGGCGGCCAACATCTCCAGCCGCGCCGGGTATCTCGTGTCTGCAGCCTCGCGGGCCGTGGTGCGTTTCTTGTTGATGGCTTGGACGGCCGCCTCGTACTTCGCGGCCAGGTCGGCAAGGAGCTTGTCGCGTTTCTCCGCAGCCCCGGCGATGTCGGCCTCAGCCTTGAGCCTCCGCTGATTCGATTCCTCCGCGAACGTGGCATCGAGCTTCGCCAGCTGCGCGTCGTGGCGGGCCTTGACGTAGCTGCCGCTCGCCAGGAGGCACTGCCGCGTGCGGGCAATGGAGCCGACGAGTTCATCCCGCGCTGCCACTGCCTGAGAGGAGGCTGTCTTTCGCATCCGGCCAATGAACCAGAATCCGATCCCGATCCCGGCCACCGCCACGGCGGCCAACGCCGCAATCGCTGCCGTAGCCCGGGTGCTCAGATCGGCAGCCAACGACTCCGGCACCTGCAGGTAGGTCGCCACGGCGGCCCCGATCCCCAGCAGCAGCGGCAGCATGATGGCCGCCGCCCGCGCGCCGCCGGAAAATGCCCGCGCCACCGACTTCATTCCCAGCACCGCCGCCGACTGGTTGGCCACGGTGGTGCGAAGCTGCTCCAGGTGCGTCAGCAGGGCGGCCCCGGTCGGCAGCGGCTCGGCAGCGGTGGGCGCCGGGGCGGCCGCTTGCGAGGGCGTGGCTGGGGCGGCGTCGTTCGAGGCGGCATCGGTTGTCCCAGCGGCGTCGGCAGCGGTGGGCGTGACTTCTGCGAGGGGTGCCGCCACTATCCGGCGATCGACGAGGAACTTCAG
>CANHCU010000189.1 GCA_947459185.1 Planctomycetaceae bacterium
GAAGGCGTCGGTCTTTGGGGAAGCGAGGTCGAGCTTGTGGAAGGCCGCCGCCTTCGCGATCGGCTCAGGGACGGCGTCCTTCGCCCAGCCGTTGAAGGGCTTAAAACTCGCCAGCGCCACCGGAATGAGTTCGCCGGTCTCGAGGTTGGGCCGCAGGATGAAGCGGCCGTTGGAGACGAGATAGACCTGGCCCTTGCGCACCACCGGCCGGTAGTGCGGGAAGCTGTAGGGAATCGGAAAGAGGCCGTCGCCCCAGCTCTTTTTCGGCACCGCGAGGATGTGCGTAAGCTTGTTTTGCCCGGTTGCGGGATCGAAGTCGTAGCGGCCTATCGTGGCGGGACTGGAACTATAAAAAACTTCGCGTGGATTGCCGGGCACCGCCGCGGCGCACGAGAAAAATTCCGCGCCGCCGAACCGCTCGTCGAGAATTGTGCCGTCCGCGGCCATGTGCGTGATCCGTCGCAGCCCGTTCCCCGCATCGCCCCCTTCTACGACATAGAACCGACCCTTTTCCGTGGAGATGCAATCGGCCGCCAGGTCGGCGACTTCGGCGAAGCGGTCGGGGAAGTACGGCCCGGGCTTACGGCCCCCCTCGACGCCGTAGCTCTTCCGCAGCTTGCCGTCGGCGGCAAACCGCAGGATGCGGTTGTCGGGCGCGCCGTTGGCGACGAGCACGGTCTTGGTCGCCGCGTCCCATGCCAGTGCGACAGGCTGCACGAGCTTCTTGGCGTCGACCACGACCGTCTGCCGGTCGTCGGCATCGATCCGCACGACGCCCTGTTCCGCCAGCACGAGCATCGAGCCGTCGGCCAGCATCGCCACGCGGGTCGGCTTCGCGACCTTCACTTCGCGGACGATGCCGCCGCTTTTCAGGTCGTAGCACCGGGCGGCGTCGTGGGCCGCGTAGGGAATCGCGCAGCGGTCGCCATGGGCATCGACATCGAGTTCCCTGCCCGAGTGGTCAGGCCGCTTGTCGCCGGCCCAGAGCACGTCGATCTCCTTGGTGACGGTGCCCGTCTTCGCGTCCCGTACCACGACCTTGGCATCCTGCCGAAGCCCGACGACGGCTTCATCGGTGAGTGCCACCGCGCGTGTGCCAAAGGCATCCCAGCCGTAGTGCGGCGAGAGCCAGCGGGTGGTGGCGAAATCGGGATCGAACATATGAATGCTCGGCGGCCCTTCGGCGATCGGCGACCCGACGCAGATGCCAAGCGGCCCCACGGCGATCGTGGAGGGCCCGATGTGGTTGCCGACCCACTTCGCCCACGGCCCCGCCTTGGGGTTGGCGCCGACCGAGTTCAAAAACGTCGCCTCGATCCCGGGGCTCGTGACGAGCTTCCACTGGTAGCTGCCCGGCTCCACGGGGCGGCCGTCGCGGTCGAGCCCATCCCAGGCTACATCGTGTTTCCCGGCCTCGAGCCGCTCGCCCACGAGGAGCGACCGCAGCTGCACCGCCCCGTCGGCGGAGTAGACCGCCAGCGACGTGCGGCCCGGCTTCTCGAGCGTGAAAGCAATGCTGCCGCCCGCCGGCTCCGCGGCACTTGCGGCTGTGGCAGCAGCGACTACAACCGCCGGCAGCACGAAGGCTGGCAGCAGGAGAAGCAGCCGGATGACAGGCATGCGGGCGGAGCGAACGCCGCGTGGATCGTGCGTGGTCATGGCGGAGGGTCCTGAAGGTGCTCGTTGCCAGAAACTCACCGGCCGAGGCTACAGGATTCCGACTTTCACTTTCCGCCAATCGTTTCGATTTTGCGGAACGCGGCGCCTGTGAGGCCCGAGTGAATGCGGGTCATGGGCCAATCATGGGCCAAACGCCCCTGCCGGCACGACGGCGATGCCGTCGGCTCTCCGATAGGCCTCGCTCCCCGTCGTAATCACGACCGCATCGAGAAGATCGTCGCCGACTTTATCGGCGAGCCACCGAAGATGCCGAACATCCTCGTCGCCGACCGATTGTGACAGCTTCACTTCGATCGCGATGATCCGATGATCGTCACGCACCACGATCAAATCCACCTCGCGTTTACCCTCCGCCGTGCGCAGATGACGCACTCGCGCCCCAGCCGCCTCGGCGGCCACGCGGACTCCAAGCGTCACGAGAGATTCGAACAATGACCCCAGCAGCGTGCCGTCGCGAGGCATCGTGGGGCCGCCCGTCCGGCCGTGGAGGAGCGCCTCGGCATCGGCGCCAAGCAGCCTGGCGGCGAGGGCTGGATCTGCGAGATGATGCTTCGGTCCCGCGGTGAGCGTCCGAAGGTGATTACGCGTTGGCAGCCATGCTTCCACCGGATCGAGGATCCAGATTCGCTCGAGTACGTCTCTGTAGGTCAGCACGGTCGTCTTGGCAGGTTTGTTGGAAGAGCCGCCGGTTGCCGCGTCGCGAATCGTTTCGAAGGTCGCGGTCGTGGCGCTGGCCGCCGCGTAAGCAGTCAGCCACCGCCGCAAGGAGTCGGGGCGTCGGATGCTCTGCCCTGCCTCGGGAACGTCGCGATCGACGATTCGATCGAGGTAGCCGTCTAGCGAGGCTTTTCTGGCATGCGACTGCATCTGTCGCAGCGACGGAAATCCTCCGGCGACCACTTCATGGGCATAGTCTTCGAGTCGCATGGAACAACTTCCACGCACTGGCGGCCGTGAGCCGCCGAGAAGGCTGGCCAGCGACACGCTCGGCCGGACGATTCCCCGCTCCGCCAAAGACAAGGGCCGCATCCGCAGCCGCACGATCCGGCCGGCACCGGAATGCGTGGACGGCATCGCGGGCGACGCAGAACCAGTGAGCAGAAAACGCCCAGGCGTCGGGTCGTCGTCGACCGCACGGCGGACGCAGTCCCAGACCGGCGGAAAGCACTGCCACTCATCGATGACCACCGGCGTCGCAGCCGCGGTCAGCCTCGACGGATCGCCTTTGACGAGTTCGAGTGTCGTCGGATCGGAAAGGTCGAAAAAAGCGGACGACCGGCGCCGGGCCGTGCGGGTCTTTCCAACGCCCTTGGGGCCCTCAATCGCAATGGCAGCGAGCCCACCGAGCAGTTGGTCCAGCGGTCCATCGACGGTGCGACGCAGGTATTGTGAGGGTGGCATGGCAGCATAGGCTACCTTTCGACGGCCTTCTACGCTACTTTTATACGTCTCCAAACGCTTCTTTTCATCGGTGGCCACGGAAAAAATGCTTAAAAACAGCTGGCTGCCCCCTCGCGGCAGGATCTGTGGCCACCCCAGATCCGGCGACAGGTGCTAACTCTGGGCAAGCGGGGATTTTATCGGGGATTGATTGGATAGAGGCTCGCCGCGGGGATCGGCTCGCGGGGCTGGAACGGCGTTGACCACTTGAGCGTGATGCCGCCGCCGTCCTGGCCCGCGGTGGAGGTCGCCTCGATCGGTACGCGGTGCCGCAGCAGCTTGATCGGCTTGCCCGCGATCTCTTCCTGCGCCGGTTTCGCCTCTTTCTGCTCGAACACCGGCTCGCGATTAACGAGGAGCGTCAACGGGCCGTCGGCGGTCGCTGTGAACGTGTGCGGCAGGCCCGCGTCGTCGTAGTCCTTGCCATCCACGACGAACTTGTCCACATGCACCCACGAATCGCTCGACGCCTTATTCCGCGGCTTTCCATGCCAGCCCACGACCGTGACGCTCACCTCGTGGTCGCCCTCGGGCAGGCCCTCCTTCTCAAAGAAAGCGGCGTCTCGCCTCGCCTCCGCGCTGTAGCAATCAAACTGCGGCTGGGCCTGGCCATCGAGGGCGATGTCGGCAAAGCCGCAGTTCGGGCCGATCTTGCCGACGACGCGGATCGACGTGCCGCGAAATCGGAAGACGACGCTGGCGTTGTTGTCGCGCGACCCGCGAGTCGCCCCGTCAAAGGACTCCTTGTCCTTCTGCTCGCTCCACGGCCCCTTGTAGGCAGGGCCATATGCCGGCAGCAGCGTGCCGGTCCAGCGGATACCGGCGGGCGAGGGTTTCTTCTGGCTCCAGGAGAAGTCGATGCCCGGGGTCACCACCACCTTGCGCGGCTTCGTCATCGCGGCATCCTCGAACGCGACGGCCGTCAGCCCCTGGCCGGTATGCGCGGCCGCGGGCTTCTCGATGTGGATCGTGCCCGACTGCCGCTGCCAGCCGTTCCAGCCCGAGACGCGGTAGACCCGCATCTCGTTCTCCCAGTTGCCGAAGAAGAGCACGTCGCCGTCGGGCAGCGTCGCCACGGAGGCGTGGCAAAACTCACCGCCGAGCTGATACCAGTGCTTGGCGATGCCTTCGAGCTCAGTGGTATCCATCAGCCCGCCGGCAAAGAGGCCGTCCGCATCCCAGACATACGACAGATTGCCGTAGAGCTTTTGCGTGTTTGAACCGCCGTCGTTGTCGATGGCGATCACACAATCGTGAGCGACGCCAGCAATGCCGCGCAGATGTGTGCGGACTTCTCCGGGTGCTGCGAAGCCCTTGCCGAGCTGCCCCACCGTCCACCGGGCGGTCCCGTCTGCCGACCACTTCTGCATGAAGGAGTCGTCGTAGTCGCACCAATTGCGGGTCCAATCGTTCAAGGCCGCATAGAGGCTTCCGCTCTTCGGGTCCCGCCCCATGAAGACCGACCAGCGGGAATCCGCGAAGTGGCCAGGATCAAACCGCTCCGGCATCGCGGCAAAACGCTCGCCCTGCGGCATCGTTCCGTAGATCGGGCTGCCCGCGTCGTTCCAGCCGGTCACCGTGAAGCGGCTGACCCAGCGGCTCTTGTTGTCGCCAGTCGCCATGAAGCAGCTGAAGTCGGCGGCGGTGTGTGGTTCCCAGCTATTCGGAATGCCCGTTTCAGAGAAGGCGACCTCCGCCTGCTGCGGCAGGCCGTCGCCATTGGCGTCGTTCCACTGATAGGAGGCGTTCTTGCCGGCCCACTCCTTGATGGCCTGCGTGGCATTGCCAACCATGCCGCAGACCGTGGCGGGCACGAGTTTCCAGTTCTTCTCGTCCACCTTGAGGATCGTGGGGAGCGTTTCGATCGCGAGGTAGGTGGCGTTGCCGTGCTTATAGACTCTGAAGTAGCCCGCCTCGTTCCAGCTGTCGCCCACGAGCCCATCGGCCAAGCCCTTGTAGTGATAGCAGGAGTGGACGGTCCAGGATTTGCGTTCATAGTCCACGAGCACCCGCATC
>CANHCU010000190.1 GCA_947459185.1 Planctomycetaceae bacterium
CCGACACAGCCGGTTCGATCGATTTCGATGCCGTGGGCAACACAATCGGAAGCCTGCTCGCATCCAATGGTAACCGGCCCGTCATCGTTCGCACCGACACCGCCTTGCAGGTCACGGGACTTCAGGCCGGAGCCACCTTCCTCCGAGTCGGCGGCGACCTCACGCAGACGGCCGCCATCAACGCCTCTTCACTCGACATTACCGCCTCCGCCGGAGCCGTCACGCTCACCAATGCGGGCAACAGCGTAGGTACTCTCGGCGCGGTTTCCAATCCAGGCGGCGACGTGAGCTTCGTAAACGCGGAAACCTTCGCCACCACTGCGATCACCGCCGGCACCGCTGCCGTGGGCGACGGTAACATCCTGCTCAAGTCGGTCAGCGGCAACATTAACGTCAACGGCAACCTGTCGGCCGTCAACGACCGCGTCACGCTCGAGGCCCGCAACGGCACCTTTACGCTCGCCAATGGCGTCGTCATCGACGCGTCCATGCTCGTCTACTACGTGGATACTGCTCCGAACTTCGGCAGCGGCACGACGATCCCCACCATCGTCGCAGCCAACGGCGACCTCACGATCTCGCAATCAGGCCCCATCACGTTCGGGGGCTACACGACCGACGGCAACATCACGATCAGCGGCACGAGTGTCACGATCAGCGGCGTGCTCCAGACGACCGGCGTTGGTAAGACTGTCGCCATCACGGCCACGACCGGCACCATCGCCTTTGTCAGCGCCGGTGCCATCGACAATGCCCCGGCCCTGAACGGCTTCACCACGCTGTCGGCCGCCTCCGGCACGGTCACTGGACTTTCCGGTACGAAAGTCTCCGGGGCGTCGACTTCGCTGACGGTCGGCCAGGCTATCACGTTCCCGGGCACGATCGACGCCACGATTCTCACTGCGACCGGGGCCGGCACGGCGATCAGTCTCACTGGCTCTAACAGTCTTGGTACGGTCACCGTCACCAAGGGCAGCGACGTGGTCGTCAACGACTCCACGGGCTCGCTCGCCCTGTCCGGCATCAATGCGACCGGCTCGGTTACGGTCACCACCGCCGGGGCCGTGACCCAAACCGGCGTTATCAACGCCGGGGCACTCACCGTCAACGCGAATGGCAACCCCATCACGCTCAACACTCAGAACAACACCGTCGCTTCCTTCGCGTCGAGCAACGGGGCTGGGAACATCTCCTTCAAGGACACCGCGGGCGGTCTCGCCCTCGCCGGCATCACGGGAGACACGGTCACCATCGATGCCGCCGGGCCGGTCACGCAGACGGGCGTCGTCAATGCCGGGGCCTTCACCGTCAACGCGGCTGAGAATGCCATCTCTCTCAACACCCAAAACAACACCGTCACCTCCTTCGCGTCGAGCAACGGTGGAGGAAGCATCTCCTTCAAGGACAACGAGGGCGATCTCGACCTCGCCGGTATCACCGGTGGCACGGTCACCATCGATGCCGCCGGGGCGGTCACGCAGTCGGCGGCAGTCGAAGCCGGGGCCTTCACTGTCAACGGTAATGGCTCCGCGATCGACCTCACCACATCGGCCAACGCCGTCACCTCCTTCGCCTCGAGCAATGGCGCGGGCAGCATCGCGTTCAATGACACCGACGGCGGCCTGAGCCTCAATGGAATCACCACCACCGGCGCAGTCACCATAACCGCTGCCGGAATTGTGACGCAGTCGGCAGCCGTTAACGCTGGGGCCTTCACCGTCAATGGCAATGGCTCCGACATCAACCTCACAAATCCGGCCAACGCCGTGACGTCCTTCGCCTCGAGTAATGATGCGGGCAGCGTCGCCTTCACAGACTCTGCCGGCGATCTCTCCCTCGGCAATATCGCGAGCGGATCGCTCTCGATCGCCGCAGCCGGTCCCGTGTCGATCAATCAAACCACGGTGACTGCCACGGGCAACATCGTGATCACCACCCAGGGCGGCGGACTCTCCGTTGTCGGCCCGCAGCCGGGTGGCCTGTTGCAGAGCGCGACGCAGATCAACCTCGCCGGCGTTCAGGGCCCGATCGCTCTGGTCAATGGCGGACAGATCGTTGCCCCCACGATCATCGGGAACGGGCAGAACATCGCGGTCGGTGGCAACATCACCTCGACTGCCGAACTCGACTCGGCGGTCGCGGCCATCAACACGCTGCCGGTTATCAGCGGATCGACGTACGAGATCCTCGTCGGTGCCAATCTCACGCTCGACCAGACGCTCACCATCGACCGTCCGGTTTCGCTGCGTGGAAACGGCGGTATGTTCATGCTGACCGCCGGCAACGGCGTGACCAACGGTCTGGTCCTGAACCCGACCGCCAGCGGCAGCCGAATCTCGAGCCTTGCATTCAGCGGCTTCGGCGGCACGGCCATCCAGCTCAACGCGGCCCAGAATGTCGCGATCTCCGGCATTACGGTAATTGGAAACTGGACGGGCGTTGGCACCGGCCTTGGAATCACCGGCAGGAGCACCGGAACCACGGTGCGGGGCAGTACGTTTACCAATAACCCGTTCGCCATCAAGCTCACCTCGGCCACCGGCGCGATCATCGGTGGCACGGCGGCCGGCCAGCGGAACACGATCTCCGGGAGCACCCGGGCCGGCGTCTTCGCCACCGGCTTCTGCACTGGCTCGTCCGTGATCAGAACCGTGTTTTTGAGAACGCTGCCGACAGCCGTTCAGTATAATCTCCGCAGTTCCCGAAACCTCCGCGTGGTGCGGTAGGCAGGGAAGAGTCGAGGGCACGAGGCAGCCTGAGACGGCTTTGCCGCTAGCCCGCGCTCTCCACCACCTCGCTGCCGCCGCCCGCGGCAGCCCGGGCAAAGCGGATGTCGAGCGTCCTTAAATACGTGTGCAGGCCCGCGTCCTGAATCGGCAGGATGTGGGCCGGGGATCCCGACTCGTTGTGGTGGGAATGCCACAGGCCGGGCGGCGTCACAAAGACCGCGTGCGGCTGCCAGTCGAACCGCTCCCCGTCCTTGATCCGTCCATCCGGCCCCAGCGTCTTTCCCACCAGCGTGTAGCAACCCGGCTTCGCATCGACGACCAGATCCACCGCCACCGACTGGTGCCGGTGCGGCGCCTGCACCGCCCCGACCGGCAGGCGGCCGAACATCGCCCAGATCACGTGCGTGATCGTCATGGTCTGGGGAAAGAACTGGTTGCCGAGCAACACGCTCAGCCGGTTGGCCTGCGCACTGGCGGGATCGCGGATCACGGTCTCAAGGGCATCGTGAATCGATTCCCGCTTGTAGAGCGTCGTGGAAAACTGGCGCCTGGTCGCTTCCACGCCCAAGTAGCGCAGGAGCGGTTCGTCGTGCACCCAGTAGATCGCAGCATCGTCACCAGCCACGTGCACTGCCCGACTCCGCGCCGGCAGAATGAAGAGGTCACCCGCCTGCCACGCGATCTCCCCGCCGCCGGTCGCCGCCGCGGTATCAGCCTCCACTCGAGTCACACCCGTGCCCCGCATCACGAAAAACAGCTGACTCGTGGCATTGGCATCGGTGATGATCGCGTCGCCCGGACAGATGTGGATGAAGTTGGCAGAGAGACCGGGCGACGTGGCCGGGCCAGAACAGCCGAGAATGGAGCTATTGTCGAGCGGAAGCGTCCGCGTCATCCCCTGCTCGTGAAGCTCGGCCCCGAAGCGTGCACCGGGAATCGCCCCCAGCGTGCCGTCGGCGATCGGATTGGACGCATAGCGGTAGTCGTGAAACCGGGCGGCCTCCGTCAGCCGATCGGAGGAATCGCGGGCCGAGGATGACTTGAGCATGGGACGAGCCTCCGGGGATTTTTCCAATGAAACCAGTGACGCCTACGAGACCACCGAACCGGTAGAATGGGGGCCGACGAATTCTACGGTGCTGCTCATGGAATATCCCCCCCACTCCGCTCTCCGCATCGTGTCGCTCCTGCCGGCCGCCACGGAGATCGTGGCCCGCCTGGGCCTCCGTGACCATCTCGTCGGTCGCTCTCACGAGTGCGACGAACCGGCCGATGTGGCCGCCCTGCCTGCCCTGACGGCCGCCCGCATCGATGCCGCAGCCCCCAGCCGCGCGATCCATGACCAGGTGACGGAGGTGGGCCGGGCACTGGGCGCGCTGTCATCGCAGGCACCGGCCGGCGCGACCTGCCACACCGGCGCCTCAGCCGCCCTCTTCACGCTCGATGTGGACACGCTCGCCGCCCTCAAGCCTGATCTCATCCTCACGCAGGCGGCCTGTGATGTCTGTGCGATCTCGGCAGCCGACGTGGAGGCCGCGGTGCGGAAGGCGGGGGTCAACACGCACGTGCTGCCACTCTCGCCGGCCACGCTCGCCGATCTCTTCTCCGACATCCTCGCCGTGGGGAAGGCGACCGGCCGACGGGCAGAGGCCCGTGAACTCGTGGCCCGGCTGCACGCGCGGATCGACTCGCTCGCCTGCAGGGTAAAGACATTTCTCGATCGGCCCCGCGTCGCCGTGATCGAATGGCTCGACCCGCCGATGGCCGCGGGCAACTGGGTGCCGGAGATGGTTCGCCTAGCCGGCGGCGTCGACGTGCTGGGCAGGGCCGGCGATCACTCGCACTGGATCACGTGGGACGACATCGCCGCCGCCGATCCCGACGTCGTGATCCTTGTGCCGTGCGGATTCCCCCTCGACCGCGTGGTCGCCGAGGCCGGCTCGGGGGCCGTGCGGCCGCACCTCGACTCGCTGCGGGCCTGCCGCGACGGGAACGTCTTCGCCATCGACGGCCACCATCTCTTCAACCGCCCTGGTCCGCGGCTCGTCGATTCACTCGAAGTGCTCGCGGAGATCCTACACCCAGGCCGATTCGCATTTCCCGCCACGCGGCGGTTTGCGAAGCGCGTGGTTGCGTGACTCGCCTCCATCCAAGCCGTCCGCCATCCGCGCCTGCTCCTCATCCAAGTCTTCCGCCATCCGCGCCCGCTCCTCATCCAAGCCCGCAGCGCAAGCAAGGGAATACGGGCAACTTCACCCCACGGACTGCGCAACGCGGATTCCTCTCGCTGGCGCTTCGGGCTTGCATGGGATTGGGCCGCCACCAAGCCCGCTCCTCATCCAAGCCCGCAGCGCAAGCAAGGGAATACGGGCAACTTCACCCCACGGACTGCGCAACGCGGATTCC
>CANHCU010000191.1 GCA_947459185.1 Planctomycetaceae bacterium
CGCGACAGAGACAAGCAATACGACCGCACTCCCCTTTTTAGATACGCCCGCGCTGACTACGAACTTCTCAAACAGCAGACAAAGCATGGTGATGCTACTAACGAAAAATTCTCGCGGATTACCTTCACTAGTCTTGAAACGCTTCTGGTGGAAATGCTGATAGCTGGAGCACACGAGGCCGCTGAGAAGCCGACCGCGTTCATGGTGGAAAACTCGGAGCTAGACAACAGGACGGCTCGATCCGCGAGAAAGTTGCTGTACGACCGCGAATACATCGACGCCCGAATCACCACAAGAAAGAAAACACTCCATGAGAAGCATGGTGGAGAGGAACAAGTTCAGGAATATTGGTCTGACGTGCGGCTCACAGATAGCGGAGTCGAATTGGCTCGGTATGTTGCCAGCCTCAATCAACCGCACTTGAAGCACCTGACGAAGGGCGGCGACAGAGTGGAGGCGATTGGCTCTTCGCCGGGCTCTGCCGACGAACTGAACGAGCAGACGTGAAAACAGCCCGCGTGCGTGTGCGTCAGCACGCATGCACGCGGTTATGGGACCCTTATGGGATAGGGCTCACTGGTGACACCAGCAAAACGCTCAAAATGAGCCCTAATGCGGTGCAGATCTGAGCCCATGGTCCGCGGTGTCGTGGGATGCTGCCTCAAGGATCCGGTAGGAACTGGGCCCTCCACCCAGTCGACCGCGATCTGCAACCTCGATCAGCTTTCGCGACCGCAGTTCCGCCAGCGCCCGCTTGGCTGTGGCGGTGGAGCAGCCCATGCGACGAGCGAGGTCCGTGACGCCCGTGCGGGCCAGTCCATTGGGCTTTGTGTCCCGCCATAGCACCAGCCACGCCAGTGCAGCCCGGCCGGACAGCCCGCGCAGCGTGACGTCGACGAAGGTGTTGATGGTCTCGAACCGGCTGGGATTGTGACGGGGCTCTCTACCCCGTGAATTGGACGACTGGCGTGTTTGGTTTGGTTTGTTTGGTCGCCGCCTTCCGCGGCCATTTCCCGCTCCGGCGTCTGCGGCCCTATGTGTCTGCGGAAGCCCTTGGATGGCTTCAGGAGCCGCCATCGGAGGCAGGACAGCACCGGGCGGCAGCGGGGCGCATTTGGGGCGTGTCGGCGTCACTGGGCCTCTCCTGCGTCATCGCCGTCCCCATGGCGTGATTGGCTGCCCGCCTCTCTGGAAGCATCGTCGGCGGCCGGAGCGCTGGATTCCCAAAGAAGACGGATCTCGGCGGCCAAAGACGTGCGCCGCCGTGGAGCAACTGCCGGCGTAGATGGCGCCACGGGGGCGGGGTCGATCAGCGAAAAGGACTGGACGCGACGGTCAAACATCAAGTCCTGCGTCACCTGCATACCGTGCCGGGCCTTGAGATGGGCTAGGCGGACCACTTCCGGGTCGTCGACATCGACAGGCGCGAGGATGAGGGCGTCGTCAGCGCCAAATTCGAGTTCGGAACTCTCTCGAAACGACGCGAGAGACAGACCTTCGCTCGCGTATGACGACCTGCCCGCACGGTCACGACTTCGGCCGACGGCGCTGATCACGACCACGGCCACGCCCGCGGACGCGAATCGTCGGAGGTAGTCCATCATACGGTTCACGCGGTGGCGGGCCTCACTGTCATCCGACGGAATCGTGAATCGCTGGATGTAGTCGATCACGATCACGTCCGCCCCCGTCGCGTCCGCGGTGGCGGCGACGTTGCGAATGTCGAATGGGGCGGTCATGAATGCGATCCGATCTACGAAGGTTTCAATCGTCGCCAGCGCTGCCGCGAGCCGATCTGCATGCTCTTCACCGAATCGACGGTGCCGAACATCGTGGGCATCGATCCCGGACAATCGCGACAGCGTTTTGTCCATCAAGGCCGCGGGCGTCATTTCGCAGTTGCAGATGAGAAGACGGATCTCCGGATTGAACCGCACCATCTCCACGCCCATTTGCATGGAAAAGGTCGTCTTGCCCGCGGCCGGAGCGCCGCCAATCATGGTCACGAGTCCCGGTCCGATCTCCGGAAATGGAAACGCGTGCCTATAAAGCACCGGCCCACTTCCCGAATGGACATTGTCCGACCACTCCGCAAAGAAGCTCTCTCCGGTGATGAATCGAGCGCCTGACGCTGATGACACAAACGGGGGCTGCCTGTCTCGCGTCATGGCTGAGACCTCCTTGGATATCGACGTGCTACTTGACGACGCCGTGCCCGGCCGCCGGTCACGTCTCCGGAGTGTGCCCGGACGTTCATGCCGCGGTTACGAAACCGGTCGCTGCGGGGAACGGCAAGGCTGCGGCAAACGCGATAGAAGTCGGAAGCCTCAGGATTCTTCACGGTGCTTTCTCCTCGTGGTCGCCGTCCTCTGGATCATCGGCTGGACCATCTAGCAGCGTCGTCACCGATGGCGTTGCCTTCAGAGCGTCGTTGAACCCACATTCCAGCTGCCGGTCGACTTCACGTGGCGGCAGGCCGGTGTCGAGTGATACCTCGCGCAGCAAGGCATCAACGAGATGCCGTGGCGCACCCTTCTCGGCGAGGTCTCGCGCCGCTGAGTAGATAAGGCGGTGGCGGTCACCGGGCTCGACTGGTTCCCCGCGGATGATCTCAAGCGTCAAGCGATTCAACGTCGGCTTCACGAGTCCAGTTGCCAGATTAGCTCGTTGTTGCTCGGCGGCTGCCTCGCGCTCGGCCATGATCTCCGTGGCGTGCTTCCATTCCCATGCGAGGCCATCGACGATTGGCATGTAGTTGCAGTTCACCCGATCAAAGGGAGCAGGGGTTCGGGCCAGCTCGACGATCTGTTCCACCGAAATTGACTCGAAGACATCGGGCGGAATGTAACGCTTGTGCAGCCCCGTCTTCGGGTGCACGCTGTTCGGCGCTCGCAGAGCCCGAACTCGGTCGTACACGCCGACGTCGATTTTCACCCCCGCTGCCGTCGCAACCCGACGTGCGAACACGCCGGCCACACGATGAAAGTTCGGCCCTCCGCTGGCGAGCCATAGCCGCGTCGGCAGGGCTATGTGGAATCCCTTGCTGCCGCTGAAGTGTCTGTTGAAACCCTTCGGTGGCACCTCGTATGTGTCGGTGAGTGTGGCCGTGAGCTTTCTCGCCTGTTCGAGCGCGGCTGGAAGATCACCTTCAGCGTCGATGTCGAATACAAGTTCCTCCGCCCATGTGTTCCCGTTGAAGTCACGGGTCGAGCCGGTCGTGGCCAGATGTTCGCGGAATGACTCGTCGAACCGAAAGTGGGAGAGGTAGGCCTCCATGCCAACGTGGGCTCGCTCATCGCATCGGCAGTAGGCGGCTAAGGCGGCCTCTGCATCCACCCGTTTCCTGGGGCCGTCGAGCGGCCCCAGGATCCGGAAGGCATACGGATAGTCGGTTGGAATCATGCGGCACCTCCGCTCTCGGTGCCTGCCTCGGGGTCGGCAAAGTCCGCGTCTGCCGTGGAGTCCGGCCGGATCTCGACGACCTCGTACCGAGTGACGCGGTTACGGGTCTCACCGTCGTCATCCGTCCGCAAAGAGACGGTGAGCTGGCACACGATTCCCGGCGGCACGGGTCGTTCCAACTGGTCCAGCCGCGTGATTCCAAGCTTGGCCAAGTCACGCTTGGTCATCGGCATCGCCGCCGGCGTCAGCCACAGCGTGTGCCAGACGCGCCGGCCAGTAAATTCGCCCTCACGAATGGTGAACCCAAGGTTGTATCCCGGCGTGCCCGATCCGGAGTTGGTGAGCTCGCCGCTGGACAAATCGGTGGAATACACGCCCTTCGGGACAGGCGCATATTCCGGAGCCGCTTCGGTCTCGTTGAAACGCCGCGACAAGTCTTCGCGGCTTTCCCCGTTCAGGATATCGACCAATCGCCTGCTGTACCTGCTCATTGCTTTTCCTCCTGCCGCCATAGCGGCTGTTGAGCACGGTGCCTTGATCGTCGGGGCACATGCCCAGCACCACGATCAAGTGCTCCCCTGATCTGAGCACGCGCGGGCAGGAGCTGCGATGTCCATTCCCCGGTCGCGCGATGGGCGTTCGCGCCGTCGGATGTACATGCGAATCCACATCGCGTTTGTACATGGACGCGGCATGCCAACACGTCAGACTGCCCCCATCACGCCCAATCGATCGCGACGCTCGTTGCGATCACCGGCTGACCTCGCTGGTGCGTGCTGAAGAGGTGAACCTAGGACCGTGCCGAACGAGCACGGATGGAACCATGAAGACCGTTGATCTTGCCTTCGTGCGAGACCTCGAGCTCCCGATTGAATTCCCGACGACCTACTTTCCGTGCGTCATCGAGCAGTACCGACAGGACCTCATGAGCCATACGGCTGTCCGCGGGGATTTTGCTTCAGCAGGAATGCTTGCGGCCCTCAGCGTTGGCGTCGGAAACTCCGTCGCAGGCCGACTTGGCACAAAGCGATTCGTCCCGACCAGTCTCTATATGCTGATGGTTGGGCCGCCAGGCTCCGGCAAATCGCCCGCCTTGAGCAACACGTTGGAGGCAATCCGCCGTGAACAGGCGGCACGTGTGCAAGCCGCCCTGCAGCCCATCCTCGGCTGCCGGCAGCACCAGGCCGTCGACATGACTGGCGGAGGTCTCGCAGACGCTATGGGTCTCGGCGACACGCGTGAATTCGGGGACGGCTTCACTGATGACGACGACGGCGACACCGTAGGCGAGGCCGTGCGGGCTCCCGTTCGCCACCTCCACCTGACCGACGCAACGATTCCGGGCGTACGGGAAGCTTTGATCCACAACCCGCGTGGCATCGTCGTCGCAGTCGATGAAGCGGTGAGCTTGTTCAAGGGGGCCGGCAAGGGATGCGACCGGGCAATCTGGCTGGAGCTATGGAACGCGGAGAGCACCACCGTATCGCGGCGCAGCGGAAAGCCGCCGATCATCACGATCCCGCGATGCTTCGTGACGCTCATCGCGGGCACGCAGCCGGAAATTTTCCCACAACTGCGAAACACGCATGGGGACGATGGGCTTCTTGATCGCCTGATGATTTTCGGTGACCGGAACGACG
>CANHCU010000192.1 GCA_947459185.1 Planctomycetaceae bacterium
CACCTGAACCACCCCAAGCCGTTCTGCATTCCGCACGGCGGTGGCGGCCCCGGCGTCGGCCCGGTCTGCGTGGTCGCCGATCTGGTGCCCTACCTGCCGGGCCATGCCACGGGAGGCCTGCCCGTCGGCGACGTGGGCGCTGTCTCGGCCGCGCCGCTGGGCAATGCCGCAGTGCTGCCGATCAGCTGGATGTACTGCCGCATGATGGGTCCTGAGGGGCTCAAGCACGCCACCGAGGCCGCGATCCTGGCCGCCAACTACGTCAGCACCAAACTCCGCGGCCACTACCCGACTCTCTACACAAGCGACAACGGTCGCGTGGCCCACGAGTGCATCCTCGACCTGCGTCCGCTGAAAGAGTCCAGCGGCGTGACGGCCGAAGACGTCGCCAAGCGGCTGGTCGACTACGGCTTTCATGCCCCGACGCTAAGTTTCCCAGTACCAGGCACGCTGATGGTGGAGCCGACCGAGAGCGAGCCCCTGGCCGAACTCGACCGGTTCATCGCGGCGATGATCGCGATCCGCGAAGAGATTCGACAGGTGGAGGAGGGGATCTGGCCGCAGGACAACAACCCGCTCAAGCACGCTCCGCATACCGCCGCCGCGATCACGGCAGAGGACTGGGATCGGCCCTATGCCCGCGAAATTGCCGTGTTTCCGGTCCCGTCGCTCAAGCGCGGCAAATACTGGCCGTCGGTCGCCCGAGTGGACAACGTCCACGGCGACCGCAATCTGTTCTGCAGCTGCGTGCCAGTGTCAGCCTGGGCGGAGTGACTGGCCGGCATTCGAGCCCGCAGCGGAAGCAAGGGCATGCGAGTGGCCTGACGGGCTGGGCGCGGATTCCTCTCGCTTGCGCTTCGGGCTTGGATGGGAGGGCGGGTTGCCCGTGCCCCAAGAGCCGGCGTTGCTGACCAGCGCAGGCAGGATGCCGCAGCGAACGTCCGGCGACGGGGCACGGTCAACCCGCCCGGTCAGATCTTGTAGTTGTCGCGGCCCGTGTCGGGCTTCACGCCCTCAGGCGTCTCGTCGCTCGCGATGTCGAACCACTCCGGCTTGAAGTGAATCCGAGCCTGCGTCTCGGGGTTCGCCAGGGCGATGTTGCTCACCAGCGCGATCACCGCGTCGGCGATCGCCACTTCCGGCTTGCACCGCGGCTGGTTCTCCGGCGACGGATTGCGGATGCACCATGCCCAGTGCTCCATCTCCTCGGTGTAGCCACGGGAAGGGGGGGCCCCGTCGCCCGTTACCTTGCCGCCGGCCGCCGGTCCGCCGCCACCGCCACCACTCTCCGTGGTGTCGAGCGCGGCCGAGCCGTCCTTCTTCTTGGTGACCGTCACGCGGGTGTCCTTCGCCGAGCCCTTGTAGAGCATCACGTCCTGCTCGCGTTCGAGCACGAGCGTGCCCTTCGTGCCCATCACCACCTCGCCGTAATCGCCGAACCCGTTGCCGTTGATCGACGAATAGGTGACGACGATCTTCTTGTTCTTGTCTTCCTCGTAGCCCGGGGCTGGATACTCATACATGCAGTAGACGTGGTCGTCGACCTCCCGATCGGCCGGGAAGATGCTGCGATTGCCGACGGCCGTCACCGTGAGCGGCTTCACCTTCTTGCCCTCGCCGTGCATCGCCGAGACAAAGATGCCTGCCGCGTCGAGCTGGTGGCTACCGAGCTCCGCCATCAGGCCGCCACCGGTACGGTTCCAGAGCCGCCAGCGGATGAGTTCCTGGAGAGGCGATCGCGCCTCGCCGTCGCCGAGCGTCATCGGGGTGTAGCCATACTTGGCGGCATCGACCAGCGAGTCGGAGATCTGCGCCTCGAGCTGCGCGATCCGCTTGGTCAGCTGCACGATATCGGCAGGCTTGGCCGTCTCGAGGTCCTTTTTCCAGCTGACCAGTTTCTTGGCGAGCGACTCGTCGTCGGGCATCGGCGGCTTCCAACTGTCGTTGCCGGGCAGATTCCCACGGTGCCACTGCGCCCGAATCGAATGCAACTGCCCGAGAAGTCCGGCCCTGCCGATCGTGTGCACGGCGTTATCGTAAAGCACGCTGTAGTGCCGCTGGTGGCCTGTGGCGAGGATCTTGCCCGTCTCCCGCGAGACTCGGCTCATCTCCTTGCATTCATGGATGGAGTGGCCCATCAGCTTCTCGGTGAGCACGTGCTTGCCGGCCCGCATCGCCTTGATCGCCGCCTCGGCGTGGAGATGGAGGGGCAGGGCGATCACCACGGCCTCGATATCGTCGTCGGCCAGAAGGTCTTCGTAGGCACCGTAGACCTTCACCTGCTTGCGGGCCTCGTCCTCGCTCGACCACTTGTACTTCGCCATCAGGCCAGGGCGGGCGGTATAGGCACTGGGGCTGGAGACGTCTCCGTGGAACGCGCGGAAGACGTTGTAGGGACGGATGTCGGCGATGGCGACGACGTTGAGATAGTCGGGATTGTGGGCGCCCAGGAGCACGCTTCCCTCGTCGCCCGTGCCGAGAACGCCGACACGGAGCGGGTCGCCAACGCTCTTACCATAGCCGAAGTAGATCGATCCCAGGCCCGCACCCGTGGCGAGGCCAGCGGCGAGCGTGCCGGTGAGAAAATCCCGCCGCGTGATGTTGATCGCGTCGGAGAAATTCTCCTTGCCGATCGTTTTCTGGTCTTCCGTCAGGTTCATCGCGTCACCTTCCAAAACAGGGGATCAATCAACAGGGGATGAATCGCGCAACAGGGGATTAATCGCGGGATTCCGTCCGGCAGCAGCCGGTGAGGGGACAGAGATTTCCAAGCCATTTTCCCAAGAAAAAGTCGAGGCCGCTCCAGCCGCCGGTCGGCAGGCTGGCAATCGCGAGCAGGGCGGCAATCTCCACCCATTGGTTATACGTGGCCTGGGCACCAGGCACCCAGAACGGCTGCGAAGCGACAATGCTGGCCAGGAAGCAGACGCCACCCATGGCGTTGAACTTCACGAGGACGCCCAGCACCAGGCAAGCCCCGATCGTGACCAGCGACCAGCTCACGAACCGGTCTGCCTGCCAGAGCCGCGTCGGCGTGATGCCTCCGGAGAGCCGTTGTCGTTCGGCACCGGTCCGCGGTTCGTCCCAGTTCGACTCCAGTTTGGCACCGATCGCCTCAGCGTCGCGCATCCATTCCGCCTGCTGTGCGGCCAATGCCCGCCGGCCCTTGGCGATCAGGTCGCGAATGAAGGGCACGCGGGCGGCTTCGGGCGAGCTTTCCATTTCCCAACGCCGGGCGAGTTCGGACCGGTACTCCCCGAGGAGGAGCATCTTGTCGGCGGCATACGCATCGAGTTCGTCCTTGGCGGCTTCAAGGGACCGCTTGGCTTCGGCCATCGAGGCCTCATCCAGCGGAACGAGCTTCTGCCGCTCCTCGAGCCGACGCTGCCAGGTTGCCACGACACTGTCTTTCCAGGCACCGAGGGCATCGTCAAGGGACCGTGAATCGATGGTGCCCAGCGTCCCCGACCAGTTACCCGTCTGGGGTAGTTCGGACTGGTAGAAATCGGCGAGCGGGCCGACGGCCGCCTTGCGAAACCCGGCACTCGACCAATCCGGATCCCGCAGGTGACTCAAGCCCTCCAGGAAAAAATGCATCCCGACGACGATCCTCAGGAAGGCGAGGGCCGCGACGGCCAGTAGCGTGGAACGCATGGGATGCACCGGGAAGGTCAGCTGTTCGGGAGGAGGAAGGGGACCGGCGACGAACGGTTCGCTGGGGCAAAGCCGATCAAATCACAGACTATCGGCACCCTCGGCCGATACCCTTCATTCCTATGACTGTAATTGAACCACGAAAACCCGTCTGGGCAAGCCGCGGGCTCGCCGCCGCCCCGCGTTTTCCATTCCTCCACTTGCCAATTTCAGCCCTTTCGGGCGAAAACCGTGGGCATGCGCATCGTCCTCTGCTATCCCGTCGAGCCCCACCACATCGCCCAGATTCAGGCGGTGGCCCCGCACGCCGAACTGGTTGACGCCGGCCAGGAGCGGGTGGCGGCCGAGCTGCCCGCCGCCGACATCTTCTGCGGCCACCCCAAGGTGCCGGTCCCCTGGGAGGCCGTCGTCGCTGGTGGCCGGCTCCGCTGGATCCAGTCGTCAGCGGCCGGGCTCGACCACTGCCTGGTGCCGGTGGTGATCGGCTCCGACATCATTGTCACGAGCGCCTCCGGAGTGCTCGCCGACCAGGTCGCCGAGCATGGCCTCGGACTGGCGATCGCCTGCACCCGGCGGCTTCCCCTCTTCCTGGAGCAACAGCAGCGGCAGGAGTTTGTCCGGCGCCCCACCCGCGACCTCACCGACGCGACGGTCGGCATCGTGGGACTGGGGGGTGTAGGCCGGCGGCTGGTGGAGGTGCTCGCGCCGTTCCGCGTGAGGATCCTCGCCACCGACTACTTCCCGGTTCGCAAGCCGGCCGCGGTCGAACGGCTCGGAGGACCCGAGACACTTCCGGAAGTTCTCGCGGAGGCCGACATCCTCTTTCTCTGCGCGCCGCTCACTCCCCAGACCCGCGGCATGATCGATGCCGCCGCCATCGCGCAGATGAAGCGCGGCGCGATCCTCGTCAATATGGCCCGCGGCAGACTGGTCGACGAAAACGCGCTGGTGGACGCCCTCGAGAGCGGCCACCTCGACTCCGCCGCCGTCGATGTCACGCCCGTCGAACCGCCGCCGCCGGAAAGCCGCCTCTGGCGGGCCCCCAGACTTCTGATCACACCCCACGTCGCCGGCCAATCGGCCCGCCGAATTGATGCGATGACCGATTTTTTCTGCGACAATCTCCGCAGGTATCTGGCTGGCGGAAGTCTGCGGAATCTGGTTGACAAGCGGCTTGGATTTCCCGAGCCAGCTGGTCTCCTCGAACCGCCCAACGCTGAAGCACACCACGGAACACCAGGACCAGCCGGCCCGACACGATGAACACCACGATGTACCAGGAGGGCCGCCCGGCGCAGGACGGTCGGCCGACGATTTCTGTC
>CANHCU010000193.1 GCA_947459185.1 Planctomycetaceae bacterium
GCCGATCTTCCGCAGCCAGCGGGCCTGCAGCCACGATTCGTAGAGCTGCGACGGCAGCCCCGGATCGGTCGGCCCGGTCGCCTCGTCGACGAACGTTGTGCCGAAGCCTGGGGTGACGAGAAGCGGGGAATTGACCGTCGGTGCCGGAAGGCCGATGGTCAGGCTCGTGTCGAGGGTGGTGAGGCCGAGGCCGTCTGAGCCGAGCCTGGGCAGTTCTGTGGCCGTGAAGATCAACTGTTGCAACGCGCCCGGCTTGGCTCCGGGAGGCAGCTTTCGGCCCGCTGGCGGCTCGAACTCCTGCCGGGGCTGGCCCGGCGGCGCCACGTCGTCGGGCAGGAGCGGCTCGGTGAGGTCCTGCGGGTCGCCGAGGGCCGCCAGCCGGATGCGGTCGAAGATGGTCTGATCCCGCTGCGGCTGTATTTCTTTCAGCACCTCCTCGTCGACCGGCGGCAGCAGTGTGATCACGCTGTCGGCCGGGTCGTCGGCCCTGGCGGCTGCAGCGGCGACGAGCACGAGACAGCAGCAGGCCCATAGCCGCGTCCGGTGCCTCGCAACACGGATTCGGCACGTTGAAACGGTGCGGCCTCGGTTTGGCATGTCTTTGAACAAGCCTAATAAGCCAGACCGACGCGGAGCATGAGCGTGCTATCGAGGTCTTGATACTGCCCCTGCGGCGGGCCGTCGACGAAGAAGAGCTGCCGTGCGAAGACGTAGCCCACTTCCATGTTGCCGGTGAGGCCGTGGCCGGCGACCGGCACGAACTCCGTGCCGGCCGTCACACGAATGTCGTTGTAGTCGAAGGGGGAGATGCTGTCGCCGTTGGGGTTGTACGTATCGCGTCGGAAGGTCCACGCACCACCGCCGTACTCGCCGGCGAAATAGCCCCAGACGTTGCGATTGCCCAGCGTCGTCAGCCGCCGGGTAACCCGCGGCGTGGGGAAGAGAATGTCGTAGCGGGTGTCGGCGTCGGGCGTCCAGGTGAAGCCGAGCACCGGAAGCAGCTTCACGAGGTTGCGGTCGAGGTAGACGATGCCCGCCTTGCCCTGCACCGTGGGGGTGAGCTGCAGCGTGCCCACCGCGCGACCCATGAGTCGCCAGCTCTGCCAGACGAAGACATCCCAGTTGGTGTAGATGCCGACCCGCACGCCCAGTTCGGCGCCAAACAGCGGCGTGAACCGTGGGTTCCAGGCGGAGTCGATAAAGACGTCGTACGTGCTCGGCGGCAGGTCGGCGGTCATCGTCGGCGTGGTCTGCGGGCCATCCCAGAGCTGCAGGCCGAAGCCGGGCGTGATCAGGAGCGGTGCGTGGTTCAGGTTGGCCTGCGAGTTGTGGAAAAACGGCACAGCGAACGTGGCCGTGGTGTCGAGCTCATTGACGCCGACACTTGTCCCCTGCCCGTTGCCAAAGAGATAGGCCCAGCTGCCGCGGGCGCCCTGGTAGAGCCGCATCGTCTCCTGAAAACTCGAACTTTGCGACGGATAACCCGGCGGAAAGAGCGAGCCGCTCATGTTCGGCGGGCCCTGCGTGGGAGTCAGCGACGGGGCGGCGGTCGAATAACCTGGATAGCCAGGCTGGCCATTGATGGCCGAGGGCGCCCAGGTCGATGGGGTCGGCATGCTGGAGGCGGGCGCGGGAAACACCTGGCCGGCCTGCGGTGCGTAGGCGTCCCAGGCCGGGGGCGGCGGCATCGGCGTGCCGTAGGGCGAAGCCTGCGCGATGCGGTCGAGCGACGACGCGGCGGGCGGCGGCAAGCTGACTGTCTGCGCAGCGGCAGACCGACACCAGCACGCCGCGCACGCGCCAGTCAACAGCGTCAGGAAGAGAAGCAGCTTTGAGCGCACAGCCTACGCCACTCCGGGCGGGTTTTTGCCGCCGGATTGAAACACACCGCCGCAGTCGACCACGGCACAGACGGGGGGTACCGCGCGTGACGCGGGAGGGTCAAGGCCGGGCGCCCCCCAGTGATGTCCCGGAGCCCCGCCAGAGCCCCGTGCTTGCCCGAATCGCCGGAACAGCGTCTTCTTTATGCGTGATCCCTTCCGAATCAACGCCGCCCCCGCCCGACCCGATCGACCCGGCTCTGCTCATGGCCCGGGCCGGCGTGGCCACGTTTGAGCACCATGCTGCGATCGGATCGACGATGGAGCGGGCGCGAGAGCTGGCACTGGATGCGGCCTGCCCCCTGCCAGCCGTGGTGGTCGCCGACATGCAGTCGCTCGGCCGTGGACAGCGGGGAGCCCGCTGGTGGCAGGCGCCCGGCAGTCTGGCTGTGAGCGTGGTGGTCGAGGCCAAGCCCGAGCCAACGGTCGAGGGCGAGGCCATGTCCGTGCCGCCGGCGATCTGGTCGCTGGCCTGCGGCGTGGCGCTGGCGGAGTCGGTGGCGACGCTTGCACCCGCGGTTGAGCCGATGGTGCGGTGGCCAAACGACATCGAAGCCAATGGCCGCAAGCTCGCCGGCATCCTCGTCGAGACCACGCCCGGCGGCCGGGCCATCTTCGGCATCGGTGTGAACACGACCGGCTCCTGCGAGCATGCGCCGCCGCCGCTCGACAAGAAGATCGTCACGGTGCCCGATCTCACCGGCAGTCCGCTGCCGCGGCAACGACTGCTCATGGACTTTCTGCCGAGGCTGTTCGCACTCTTGGCGGCAACGGTCGCCGATCCGGAGGCATTCGTGGCCCGCTACCGGGTGCGGTGCGGTCTCGACGGCCATCCCGTCACCGTCTACCGCGGAGACGAACGGCTGACGGGGCTCTGCCGGGGCATCGCGGCCGACGGCACGCTCATGCTCGACACGTCATCCGGCCGGGTGCACGTGACCTCCGGCAGCCTCACGCATCCGGCCGATGTCTGGCGGGGAGACTGAGGTCAATTCACTTCCGACGCGACTTGAGTGCCACCACGCAGACCTCGCGGCCACCCGTTGAGACCTGCCGAGCGCGGGGTGCGAAGCCCCACTCACGGAATTGATCGAGCCAGCCCGGCAGTTCGGCAGCCCGCGACCAGTCGGGCAGTTTGAGCGTGGCGATGATGCCAGTGGGCTTCACGCCGGCGGCCGTCACGATCCTGCCGATCGATTCCAGCGTGCTCCGCGGGTCGATGTTCATGTCGGCGACGATCCAGTCGAAGCCGCGGAAGTTCTTCAGCTTCACGTCGCGGGCCCGCATCCGCCACTGCTCGAAGTTCGGATGGCCAGCCACGCGATCATCGACGAGGGCGGGATCGATACCGACGACTGTGAGTCCGGCCTCCAAGAGCCGCTGACAGGCACCTCCCGGCGACGCCCCGAGTTCGACGGCCCGCTGGCCAGGCTGCAGGTCCACGCCAAACGTGGCGATTGCCTCGTCGAGCTTGAGCCACGCCCGCGAGGCCTTGTCTGACGGCAACTCCTTCGGATGCATACCGCCGGGCTGGCAACTCGTCGCAGTGCCGGCGCGGTGCCAGCCAACCCACCAGCGGTCGGCCGCATCGATGACGCAGTCGAGCACGAGATCGCCCGGGCGGGCCGCCGGAGGAAGCGAGGCTGGTAGGCCATAGGCATCCAGCAGCGCACCGCGGACTGCCAGGGGATCAACCGGTGAATCAGTCTGGGCCGCCAGCCGCTGGTCGCGGTGCCAGACATGGATGGTGTCCCACTCGGTATGGGCCACCAGCGTCCGCATCGACGCAATCCGTTCTGGATCAGACGCCCCCGCCACCTGGCCCAGCGAACGGATCACCGTCCGCGCATAGAGAAGGTCTGGAAAAAAATCGTCGGGCGGATCAAAGTCGCCAAGTCGGAACGTCACCACGCCCCGCCGCCAGGCTGCCTTCGAGATTTCAGGCAGGATTGCCTCTTGCCGACTGACGAGGCTCGCTTCGGCGCCCCCTTGGCAGGTCGCCAGCAGAAAAGTTCCCCGCACGGCAGGTGCGGGCGTCGCTGGAGATCGATCGCGACGGGGGGATGCGCTCGTGGGTGATGGTTCAGACATGCCCCAATCGTACACCCAAAAAATCAGGCCGGCCCGGGCGCCCAAGGGCCCGGGCCGGCCTTTCTCGTCTGAACGCGGAAAAGGAACGGGAGCGGGGCGGCGAAACAATCGTTTCGCCATGGTTGAAAGAGTTCCCGAAAGAACTCAATCAACCACCTGCTCAGCCGTGGCCCTTCTTCTTCTTGGTGGCGACCTTCTTGGCAGCCTTCTTCTTCTTCTTCGCCATTGTGATGGCTCCTTGCCGTGAGCACCCGCACTGTTACACGACCATTCCCCCGGGTGCTCTGTGGGAGGGAACAGTCGACGTTGCGCTTCGCGTCGAAGCGTGCCAAACACCGTGTTGAGACGATGCGTGGCAACACGTCATCGCGCTGCGCAAGGGTGTTGTGAAGGATGACAGCGAAAACTGTCAAGAGACATTCAGAAATTTTTTCAGATTTTTTTCGCGTCTGGTCTGCGATTGCCACCTGCAGACACATGCCGCGCGGTCATGCGTGGCGTGATGAGGTCGCGCGATTGGCGTCGCATGCATGCCGTGTCGCCCATGCCGTCACCATGTCGAACTGCTTGGCAAACTCCTGCTCGCCAACACCAAGCGGGCTCTTGAAGAAGCAGGCGAGGTGCTCCAGCACGCCGTATTCACCCGCGCGATGCGAGCGTTCGACCAGCCGCACGAGATCGAGCACCAGTGGAGCAGCCAGGATCGAGTCGCAGCCCTGCCAGGTGAACTGCATCGTCATCGGCGTGCCGAGGAAGCCACGGAAGTGGATGTGGTCCCAGGCCGTCTTCCAGTCGCCGAGGCTCTTGATGTATTCGATCGAGACGTGGGTCTGCGGCGGGTAGCCGAGGATGGCGGCCAGAAGGTGGTCCTTGCTTCGCACCTTGGCCTGCTTGTTCCGCGGATCGTCGAGCACCTTGCCATCCATGTTGCCGAAGATGTTGTGGCCGACCCAGCTCATCACCTCGA
>CANHCU010000194.1 GCA_947459185.1 Planctomycetaceae bacterium
CACCACACACTTTGGTTCGTTCGCAACTTCGATGGCGGTGGCGTTCTGTCTGCAGGCGGCGATCGTTGGTGTCGGGGACGTGCAGGCCGCCGACGTGTTGCCCGCCGTCGCCCAGCAGGCAAGCGGAGCCGACGCCATCGTCGGCGACTGGAAGCCGACCGACATGGACGTGGACATCCGCATCTTTCCCAAAGACGGCAAGTACGTCGGCGGCGTGGTCAAAGCCGTCAATCCGGCGCTGGTCAACACGGAGATGCTCCGCGAGATTCAGTACGATCCGGCCAGCAGCATGTGGCGGGGCGAGGTGTTTGCACTCAAGCGGGGCGAGTTCGTGCCGATGACGATCAAGATCACCGCCAACGGATTTGAGATGGTAGCCGGCTCCGGCTTCATGTCGAAGACCGTCGAGTGGGTGCGAGTGCAGTAGGGCAACCCGTGCGGGCCTGCACGGTTCCCGTCATCGCAAGCGAGGAATCCGCGCAGGCGTGGGCAGACCGCAAGACTTGCACGGCTGGCCGTCTAGTCGGCACAATAGTGCTCTCGCGTTTGCACCTAACCTTATCTTCCGGGGAGAGCTTTCCATCATGGCCACCGCCACCGCACCGTCCACCGATCTGCTGCCGGAAGTCAAGAAGTTCCTGGCCACCGCCCCGCTCAAGGGCGTCGTCGGCGGCAAGGACGTGGCGGGATCCGATGGAAAGACGATGGCCACGCTCGACCCGGGTTCGGGCGAGCCGATCGCCGAGTTTTGCGTGCTCTCGGCAGCCGACGTTGACCAGGCGATCCATGCGGCGGCCCGTGCCTTCAAGACGTCGGGCTGGGCCACCATGGCTCCGAACGAACGGGGCGTGCACCTGCAGCGTCTCGCCGATGCCGTCGAGAAGCACAAGCCGATCATCGCCCAGATCGAGTCGCTCGATGCCGGCAAGATCCTCGGTCAGGCCGCCGGTGACGTGCAGAACTTCGTCGACACGATGCGTTATTTCACCGACATGGCCCAGCACGTTCAGCGGCGGAACGTGCTCGCCGTCGCCGGGCACGAGGCGTGGACCGTCCGCAACCCGTGGGGCCCCTGCGGCTTCATCTTCCCCTGGAACTTTCCCTTCCTGCTGATCGGCTGGGGCATCTCCCCGGCGCTGGCCGCGGGCAACACGGTCGTGATCAAGCCGGCCGAAGACACGCCGATGTCGGCGATCTATCTGGCGAGGCTGGCCCGTGAGATCGGCATCCCTGACGGCGTGATCAATGTCATCCCCGGCACCGGAGCGGTGACGGGTGCCGCGCTTACGGGCCATCCCGGCATCAAGCGAATGAGCTTCACGGGATCGCCCGAGGTGGGCCGACTCGTGGGCGAGGCGTGCGGCCGGAACCTCGTGCCGGCGAAGCTGGAACTCGGTGGCAAGGGCGCCGCGGTCGTGTTTGACGACGTCGACGTCGTTGCGACCGCCGAGAAACTCGTTGGCGCGATCACGTTCAACGCCGGACAGGTCTGCTGCGATGCCACCCGCTGGCTTGTGCACACGTCGATCTACGATAAGTTCGTCGATGAGTGCCGGTCACGGATGCAGCAGGTGAAGGTGGGCTACCAGCTCGCCGGACAATCGCAGATGGGGCCGGTGGTCAACGCCAAGCAGCGGCAGCGGGTGCTCTCCTATCTGGAGAAGGGAACGAAGGAAGGGGCCGAGGCGATCGTGGCCGGCGGGCCGGCCGAGGTCTCGGGCCGCCAGGGCTTCTACGTGAAGCCGGCGCTCTTGGCGGGCAAGCTCGACAATATCGCCGCCCGCGAGGAGATCTTTGGACCGGTGGCCTACCTCGCCAAGTTCTCCAACGAAGACGAGGCGGTCGCCATGGCCAACGACACAGACTATGGCCTGGCCAACAGCGTCTGGACGAGCGACCTCGGCCGGGCCGCTCGCGTGGCCGAGTCGATGATTGCAGGCAACAGCTGGATCAATGCCCACAACCTCTTTCCGAAGGGCGTGCCCTACGGCGGCGTGAACAAGAGTGGCACGGGCGGCGGCGTCAACTCGATCGAAACGCTCTTCGACTACTGGCGGAGCCAGTCGATCGTGCGTCCCCTGTGACCCCTGTGACCGCTGACACGATCATCGTCGGTGCTGGCCTGGCCGGCCTCGCCTGTGCACGAGCACTTGTGCGGGCGGGCCGGCAGGTGCTGGTAGTCGAGGGAGCCGACCGAGTGGGGGGCCGCGTGGCCACCGACACGGTCGACGGCTTCCGCGTTGACCGTGGCTTTCAGGTCTATCTCGATGCGTATCCCGAGGGCCGGCGGCAACTCGACCTGGCGGCGCTTGGACTGGGCTGCTTCGAGCCGGGCGCACTGGTGGCCCAGGGGGGTCGGCTGCGCGGCGTGAGCGATCCCTGGCGGCGGCCGCTGGCGGCTGTGGGCTCGGTCCTCAACGGCAGCGTTGGGATAGCCGACGGCCTGCGGACGGCGCGGCTGCGGAGCGACTGCCTGCGGGCGTTTCGCGACGGTGCCGCCGATCCGAATCGCTCCAGCCCCGCGGCCGAGCGATCGACCCGCGAGGAGCTCAATGCCCGCGGCTTTTCCGAGGCGTTCATTCGCCGGTTCTTCGAGCCCTTCTTTGGCGGCGTGTTCCTGGAGCGCTCGCTCGATACGTCGGCGGCGGTGTTTCAGTTCACGTTTGCCATGTTCTCGCTGGGACGCGCCTGTCTGCCGCGTGGTGGCATGGAAGCGATCCCGAAGCAGCTCGCGGCGGGATTGCCGGCGGGCACGATCCTGCTCGACTCGGCCGTGAAGCGCGTGCAGCCGGGGCTCGTTGTGCTGGCCGACGGCCGCGAACTCACTGCCAAGAACATCGTGGTGGCCACCGAAGGCTCGGCTGCTGCGGCAATTCTGCCCGAGAGCTATCGGGGGCATGTGGTGTCGCGTGCTTGGAAATCGACGCGGATGGTGGCCTTCGCCGCCAGGCGTTCGCCGCTCTCAAGCCCCACGGTCGTCGTGAGCGCCGAGGAGGGTGGGCCGATTGATAATGTCACGGTGCCCTCCGACGTGGCCGGAGGCTACGCGCCGCCGGGTGCAGCCGTGGTCTATGTCTCCGTCCGGCAGGACTGGCAGGGGGACGATGGCGAGTTGCACGACGCCGTGCGGCGGCAGGCAGCGGGCTGGTTTGGCCAGTCGGCTCACGCCTGGCGGCACTTGAAGACGGTCCGCGTCGATCACGCCCTGCCGGATGAATCACCTGCGCCGCGGCGGAGCCGCGCGATATCACCGCGGGTGGCGTCCGGCCTGTTTATCTGCGGCGACCATTGCACGACGGCCTCGATCAACGGGGCGCTCGCCAGCGGCCGGGCCTGTGCCGAGGCTGTGTTGGCGACGGGGGATGATCAAGGATAGCTTCCAGGGGTGATTCCCCGGATCATTCACCAGACGTGGAGAACCACTCAAGCCGGAAGACTTGTTCGCAATGAATCGCGATCCTGCATCGAGCGTTATCAGAACCGGACGCCACATCACGGTTGGCATCGAAGGCACGTGCCTGCCCAACCGGCGTGGGTTCGGGCGATTTGCCAGGGGAATCCTGGCAGGCCTCGCGGCTACCAATCCGGGGCACAGCCTGGAAGTCGTGGTGGATCGGCGGTCGGCAGACAGCGTGATCGTGCCCGAGGGCGTTTTGCTGAGGGTGGTGAACACCCGACAGCCCCAAAGCGAGGCCGCCGAGGACCGCAGCAGCCGCTCGCTGGCGGACATGTGGTCGATGAGCAGGGCGGTGTATGCGGCCCACTACGATGTGTTCTATTTCCCCACGTCGATGACGTTTTTTCCGCAGCCGCCATGGCGGAAGACCGTGCTGACGATGCACGACACATTGGGCGTTGAGCGGCCCGAGCTTGTTTTTGCTACGGTTGTGCCAAGGTGGCTCTGGTGGGCGAAGGAACAGGCCGCTCGCTGGAATGTCAGTGTGCTGACGACCGTTTCGGAAAGGGCGAGAGACGATCTGTCGCGGTACTACCGCATCCCTGCCGAACGGATCGCGGTTCTGGCCGAAGGGGTGGATCCGACGTTTTTGCAGGCCGACGACGCGCTGCCGCCATGGCCCCTGGTTGCCCGGAAATACGGCATACCCGAGCACGGCCGATTTTGGTTGACCGTGGGCAGCCCGCTTCCAAACAAGAACCTGTCGCGTCTGATCGAGGCCTATGCCGGCCTGCCGGAAGACGTCGGTCCGCTGGTGCTCGTGGGGGCCGTCGATGGCGAGTGTCAGTCGCACGTGGCGGAGTTGCGAGGCGAGGCCATCGATCGAAATGTGGACCAACGAGTGGTGTTTGCGGGCTTCGTGCCCGACGACGAACTGGCCGTGTTCTATCGCAGGGCGCAGGCGCTGATTTTCCCTTCGCTCTGGGAAGGGTTTGGCCTGCCTGCTGTCGAGGCGATGGTGAGTGGATTGCCGGTCTTATACAGCCGCGCTGGTGCGTTGCCCGAGGTGGTGGGTGACGCGGGCGTCATGTTCGATCCCCTGAGTGTGGCTGACCTGCGGTCGGCCTGGGTGCGGATGGCCGGCGACGATTCCTTGCGTGCGGAAATGTCCCAAAGAGGACGGGAACGCGGTCGCCGTTGTCGCTGGGAGGCGGCAGGAGAACGGCTCTGGCGAGTGCTGGAACAAACGGCGGGCACCACTCCCTGATGCGGATGCGCGGCACTGAGTCGCCCGCTGGCCTCGACGGCCTCAAGGACATCCTGATCACCGACGCCATGAATCTGCTCGTGGTGCCGGAGTGACGACTTGGGCACGATCTCTCGGCGGCTGGCGTCGGCGTCGCTTTCACAAGGGCTTCGTCGATGCGATCGCCGCGATCTGGCCGCGACCCGGTGCCGAAACTGTCGACCCTGTCGCTGGCGGCCAAC
>CANHCU010000195.1 GCA_947459185.1 Planctomycetaceae bacterium
ACATGGACGCAGCCCCGCTACTCCTGGCCCTACGTGTCTGACGTCGGCCGCTTCACGGGCCTGGGCGCAGGCGCGGGGTCATCACCGCTGGAGACGTCGCTCAAGCCGCGGTCGCGGCTGCCGGGACGCGTGTTCCAGGTGCTCTCGGGCGACGGCGGCGTGCGGCCCGTGTCTGAGGACATCGCGGTTGACCTGCTGCAATCGCTGACCAGCCGGGCAGGCGGCGAAGTCGTCGCGATTCCGTAAAAATGCGGACGGGAGCGATTTTCGTGGCACGGAGTGTGCTGTCCTCCGTGGCGGCAAGTTTTTAACTTGTCCGTGTCCCCGGCATCGATTCCACAAGTTAAAAACTCGTGGCCACGGACCGAACTCCTTCGCGTCCCCAAAAAAATCGCTCCCGTCCCCGTTTATAGGTCCGATTTTTAGGTCAGGGGTATGACGAGGCCGCCCGCGATGCCGCCGTCGAGGGTTGCGAGCCGGGCGTCATGCCGCGCCGCAAGCCCCGCGAGATGGCCGTCCGTGACGTGCTTGGCCGACTTGACCCATCGAGGTAGATCTGTGGCACCGCAGTCGTCGTGAAGTTGGACAACGACGCGCCGCCGGTTGCTGCGAAACCGCGACAGCAGTCGCACGGAATCCGGCACCGGCACACGAAGGTGCGGGGCCTGGTTGAGAACTCGCACGAAGCCCAGTTCGGTGATCGAGCAGATCGCAAGCCGATCGCCAGCCGGCAATGCGGCCAGCCACGCCGCGACCCGCTCATGATGTTCGTGCGCCGCCACGAGGGCCGCAATCAGCGCATTGACGTCGAGAAGCCAGGTCACGGGAAGTCCGATAGCAATTCGCTGACCTGTCTGGAAGTCAGCAGAGGCGTGCGGGGTCGTGCTTTGAGCACGGGGAGACCAGTTTTACGGTCGAGCCCCAGCGTTGGTAACCGTGGCGTCTCGCAGACCGGTGCCAGGACGATGCGATCAGCCTCCAGCGATACCTCCAGGGTCGCCCCCGGTAACAGGCCGAGTTTTCGACGAACCGCGGACGGGAGGACCACCTGCCCCTTGCTCGAGAGCGTTGTTTTCATAGTAAGACAATCTTACTCCTGCCCACATAGGAAGCAACCTCCCCCGAATGCCAGCCACCAAATGAAAATGGTGCCAGCCAGCAAGTCTGCAAAAAGAGAGATGGCGTTGGGAATCTGCTGATTCCCAACGCCATCAGTGTGAAACGAGTCCGTTGTTGAAACGAGCCTAGCGCTGCGGTTTCCCGCGCAACGGCTACCGGATGCCGGCGGTCATCCCCATCGCTCCGCGGATCATGCCCACCGCGACGGCTGCCCGCGGAGAGAGGATCGTGAGGCCATAGGTCCACATGGCCTTCGGGGTCTTGGGCGGTGTGGTGAAGAGCGCAACCACTGGGCTGATGCGGGGCGAGAGCACGCCGATCCCGGCGAGCCGGCCGGCCTGGGTGCTGAAGCCGCCTTTCTGGAAGATCGTGACCGCGTTGCTCATCCGCGGAGCGATCAGGCCGAGCGGGCTGGCCGTCGGCAGGCCCGGCATCGTCGGGACAAGGGGCTTGTTGAGGCGGGCGAGAAGGCCGCCGCCGCTCGCACTGCGTGTGGGCATCCGGGCACCGCCAACCGAGAATCGCGATGCGTTGCCCTGAGCCAGGCAGTCGCCAGCGAAAGCCACGCACATCACAGCCACCACACCAGCGAGAGCAAGCGTCCGATACATCCAACGTCTCAATGAAAAAATGGGAAGGTCAGCAGAGAGATGCCATTACACGGAGATGCCATGAACGGCCCTTTTTTTGACGTTAATTGCGGCCGGCGGCATGTCAACATTGTTTCCGCAGGCGTTTTTCAGCGGATGGTCATGGCCCTGCGGGGGGCTCGCGGGCCCGCCTGACCGCTGGCCTCCGGTCTGGCGCCGGGGTATCGTGCGGGCATGCGCAGGATGCGATACAGGACCCGATATGTCGGTGCGGTGGCGACGGCCCTCTGGCTGGCGGGCTGGAGTCTGGCCTGTGGTGCCCGGTCTGACGAGCCGCTCTTTCCCAGCGAACTGGTGGAGTTCGGCCCCGCCTCACGCGATCCGCTCTTTGCCGGTGGCGGGCCGGGGGCCTGGGACCGCGACCTGCGGGAACGCGGCTGGATCATGCGGGAAGGCGGCAGCTGGCACCTCTGGTACACCGGCTCGAATCCCGACCTGCGCGGTGGAGAGATGCCCATACGGCGGCTCGGCTACGCGACCAGCGGCGACGGTCTCAATTGGACCCGTGCCCAGGCCGATCCGCTGCTCAAGGATGCGTGGGTCGAGGACATGTGCGTGCTGAAGCAGGGCGGCTGCTATCGGATGTTTGCCGAAGGCGAGAACGACATTGCCCACCTGCTCACGTCGATCGATCGCAGGCACTGGCAGGAATGCGGGCCGCTCGACATCCGGCTCGCCTCTGGCCAACCAATCCCCGACGGCCCACGCGGCACACCGGCGGTCTGGTTCGAGCGCGGCGTCTGGCACCTCTTCTATGAACGCATGGATCGGGGCGTGTGGCTGGCGACCTCCCGCGACCTGAAGACGTTCACCAACGTCAGCGACGAACCGGTACTCGCCTGCGGACCAGAGGCCTACGACCTCCAGAAGATTGCGGTCGATCAGATCGTGCGTTACGGCGGCCGCTACTACGCCTACTACCATGCCTCGGCGCTGGAGCAGGGCCGGGAGTGGAGCACCTGCATCGCCTCCAGCGACGATCTTCTGAACTGGGTGAAATACGCCGGCAACCCGGTGCTGCCGGTCGATCCCGAGCATCCCGGGCGGTCGAGTTCCATCCTTGTGCCCGATGGCACCCGGCACCGGCTCTACACCACGCATCCCGACGTGCGGGTGCGGTTCTCGGTGCGGCCGGTGCCAGGCCGGTAATGGACGCCAGCGCTTGGCGGTCGCGGCCGATCGTGTATCATGCCGGGCTTGTTTTGCACCCTGTTTGTTAGGGTGGCGAACGGTTGTCACGTAAGGGTTGTCACGTAAGGTTTTCACTCGAGGCGGAGGATTGTTGAGATGCTGTACTGTGCGCGATCGATTGCCCTGACCCTGCTGGCCGTGGGCATGGCCTTCGGATCCTCTGGCACTGCCTCGGCCCAGCCACCGGCTGGCAAGAAGCCGAACATCCTCGTCATCTGGGGCGACGACATCGGCACCTGGAACATCAGCCACAACAGCCGCGGCATGATGGGCTACCGCACGCCCAACATCGACCGCATCGCCCGCGAAGGCATCTCCTTCACCGACTACTACGGCCAGCAGAGCTGCACGGCCGGACGGGCCGCGTTTCTCGGGGGCAACGTCCCCGTCCGCACCGGCATGACAAAGGTCGGCCTGCCTGGCGCCAAGGAAGGCTGGCAGAAGAGCGACGTCACCATCGCCACGGTGATGAAGAGCCTCGGCTACGCCACCGGCCAGTTCGGCAAGAACCACCAGGGCGACCGCGACGAGCATCTCCCCACGATGCACGGCTTCGACGAGTTTTTCGGCAACCTCTACCACTTGAACGCCGAAGAAGAGCCGGAGCAGCGGGACTATCCCCGCGACATGAAGCTCGCCAACGGCAAGACCTTTCTGGAGACCTACGGCCCACGCGGCGTGCTCAAGTGCAAGGCCGATGGCAAGGGCGGGCAGTCGATTGAAAACACCGGTCCGCTGACGAAGAAGCGGATGGAGACGATCGACGAAGAGACGCTCGCCGCCGCCAAGGACTACATCCAGCGGCAGGTGAAGTCTGGCCAGCCCTTCTTCTGCTGGTGGAATGCCACGCGGATGCACTTTCGCACGCACGTGAAAGAGGCCAACCTCGGCAAGTCGGGCCAGGACGAATACAGCGACGGCATGGTCGAACACGACGCCCACGTCGGCGCCATGCTGCAGGCGCTCGACGATCTCGGCATCGCCAACGACACGATCGTGCTCTACTCGACCGACAACGGCCCGCACTACAACACCTGGCCCGATGCCGGCACCACGCCGTTCCGCAGCGAGAAGAACTCCAACTGGGAGGGGGCCTACCGCGTGCCCGCCTTCGTCCGCTGGCCTGGGAAGTTTCCCGCTAACGTGACGCTCAACGGAATCGTGTCACACGAAGACTGGCTGCCGACCTTCGCGGCCGCCGCCGGCAGCGCCGACATCAAGCAACAGCTCGCCAAGGGCGTCTCGCTCAACGGGCGGCAGTATCGCAATGCCATCGACGGCCACAACCAGCTGGACTACCTGACGGCCAAGGCTGACGCGTCGCCTCGCACCGAGTTTTTCTACGTCAACGACGACGGCCAGATCGTGGCCATCCGCTATGCCGACTGGAAGGTCGTGTTTCTGGAGAACCGTGGCGAGGCGTTCGGCGTCTGGCGCGAGCCGTTTACCGAACTGCGTGTGCCGCTGCTCTTCAACCTCCGCCGCGACCCCTTCGAGAAGTCGCAGCACAACTCCAACACCTACAACGACTGGTTCCTCGACCGGCCGTTCGTCGTCGTCCCGCTCCAGCAGTTGGCTGGGAAGTTCCTGATGTCGATGAAGGAATATCCGCCGAGCCAGACGCCCGGGTCGTTCAATCTGGAGAAGATCCAGAAGCAGATCGAGGCCGGCGCCCGGCAGTAGGTTGCAGACGGAGTGGATCATCCAAGCCCGCGCGGTCCATCCAAGCCCGCGTGACGGTTACCCGTCCATCCAAGCCCGCAGCGCGAGCAAGGGAATACAGGTGGCCTCACGGTGATCGTCGCGGAGTCCTCTCGCTTGCGCTTCGGGCTTGCATGGGAGCGGGAGTCCTCTCGCTTGCGCTTCGGGCTTGCATGGGAGCGGGAGTC
>CANHCU010000196.1 GCA_947459185.1 Planctomycetaceae bacterium
GAATTGCCCGGCTGGAACCTCGCCGAACTCATCCGCAGCCGACGGATCGACGAACTGGCCCTCCGTCGGCAGGCCTTCTTCGACTCGCTCGGCGTCGCAGAGACCACCACCGCCGTGCTCGCCTGGGCGATCCTCGTGGAATCGGCCCTGCTCGATGAGCGGCTCGCCGCAGACATGCGGGAGAGCGGCGTCGCCGGCCACGCAAGCAACATGCCCGGCGCCTGCGCGGGCCCCTTCTACGGGCCTCACCCCAGCCCGGAAGCCCGGGCGGCCTTCAACGACTATGTCCGCCGCCGCTGGCCGATCAGAGTGTTTGCCCTCGATCCGGTCACCCAGGAGCAGAACGTCGAAGAGCAGTATGCCCAGCGCCGCGAGATGCAGATGGCGATGGCGATGGCGTTTGCCAGCGGCCGGGCCAACGGTCAGGCACTCGCCCGCTACGCCCGCCGGTTGGAGACCGACCTGGCCACCATCTCGCTGAATAAGACCGCCGTCGGCTTCACGCATGGCACCGACACCTTCGGCTGGCGGTTCTATCCCCGCATCCAGCCGCCCCCCACACGCGGCAACCTCGCCACCCTCACCGACACCCTCTGCGGCACGTCGTCCACCACTCGCGACCTCGCCTCACGTCGCCTCGAGCCGGGCATGCGGGAGTGCACCGCGATCGTCGTGATGCCGTCGTTCGTTCCCTTCGTGACATTCGACGTGAGGACAAACTGGTTCTCGCTCACGCATCCGAAGGTCACCGATCAGAGCATGCGGCAGGCGATGCTGCTCTCCCGCAGCGTCAAATCGATGCAGCAGACCGCGGCCCGCAGCTGCCATTCGGGCGATCCGTGCCGCGACAGCGAGATGGCCAAGCTGCTCCGCAGCATCGATCAATTCGACCGCACGCTCCCGCTGCAGACGATGGTCGCGCCGATACCCTACGAAAACAACGCGGGCGGTTTTGAGCTTTTCAATACGGGGATTACAGACCTCGCGCCGGAGCTGATCGGCTGGTATGGGGCACAGGGCGTCGATCCCACCGGCACCACCGTCGTGTTTCTTGTTGGCAAGGGGTTCAGCGTGCACGACACAAACGTCATCGCCGGCGGCCGCCCCGTGAAGACGACGCTGCTCAGTCGGCAGCTGCTGCGGGCCGAGATCCCGCCGGGGGTGCAGACGATCACCCCCGCGGCCCAGTGCCGCGGCGGAGTCGGCTGTGGCACGTCTGCCGCCCGCCGCCGTCCGACAGACATCCGCCTCGCCAGCAACGCCGAGCCCCTGCCCGCACCGGCTGGAACCGCCGGTGCCACTGACAAAATACCCTCCGCACAGCCCCGGCAGTCGCTCCGGCTTTCGCTCCCGCCAGTCGACGCCGGGCCGGCTCCCGCGACCGGCCTGCCCGCCGACTCCTGCGGCTGCACGCCCGACTGCCACGCCCGCGAAGTGGTGGACGTGCATCTGGCCACGCCCTACGGCGTGAGCGGCCGCCTGCTGATTCCCGTCACCGGCACCGACCGCGAATTCAACGCAGGCGACCGCTGTGTGCTGGCAATCGCCTCGGGTAATGTCGTGCGGCTCACCGCCACAAAGAACAAAGCCGGCACGTGGCGTGTGAATGAGTTCTTCGAGTCGTCTCCCGACACGATCAGGATCGCGGTGCCGTCGGTGTTTACCGCGCCGACGAAGGCGACGATCACCTTCACGCTCCGCGACACCGCCACCGGCACGACAGCCGGCACCTTTTCGACTCCCGCCCCGCCCTTCGACGCCCGCACGCAGGAATACGTGCTCGCCGGGGCTGACCTTCGCAACTTTGTCGGCGACACGTCGCGGCCCGCCACCGACAAGACCTTGCGGGGAGCGATCAAGCCATACCTCGACAGCGTGGGCACAGTCACCACGGCCGACGGCGTGTCGGTGGTGAACCGTGACCTCACGCTCACGGCCGTGCTCGTCACCGACCAGAAGACGATCCCGATCGAGGGTGCGATCACGGTCACAGTCCGCGAAAGCAATCAGGCCGCCGACCCAGCCGAACCCGTCCCGGCAAACCCATAAAAGCCCTGAGCGCAAGCGACGGGATCTCCTCGCCCGGTAATGCGATCCCCCGGCTTGCGCCGGGGGCTTTTATCGGCGACGGGATCTCCTCGCCCGGTAATGCGATCCCCCGGCTTGAGCCGGGGGCTTTTATGGCGACGGGATCTCCTCGCTCGCGATCCCCCGGCTTGCGCCGGGGGCTTTTATCGGCGACGGGATCTCCTCCCCGTCCCTTGCACAAAACTGTACGTATGTATATTCTCTTCCGCCATGCCACACACTCCGAATCACACGTTCGTTCCCGAACCGTTGGCAATCTTCCTCACATGGACGACCTACGGCTCGTGGCTCCCCGGCGACTCACGCGGCTGGGTCGATGATCGCGGCCTGACACGCGAGCCGAGCCACGAACTGGCCCACCACGCACGTCGCCTCATGCCCGAGCACTCGGTCGTGCTGACAACTCATCAGCGGCATGCTGTCGAGGAAGCGATCGTCGCGGAATGCACGTTTCGAGGCTGGACGCTCCATGCCGTCAACTGCAGGACTACCCACGTCCATGTCGTCGTCTCTGCCGGTGAACGTATCCCACACCGTGTCATGGGCAGCTTCAAGGCTTGGTGTTCACGGCGGTTATCGGATGGTGTGCAAGGGAGACGACGGTGGTGGACAAAGGGCGGGAGTATGCGGCGGCTTTACGATCATCGTGCGATTGAGGCGACGGTTGAGTACGTTTTGGAGTGCCAGGATCGGCCACGGAATCCATAAAAGCCCTGAGCGCAAGCGACGGGATCTCTCGTTCGGCGGTGCGCGATCCCCCGGCTTGCGCCGGGGGCTTTTATGACGCGACGGGATCTCTCGTTCGGCGGTGCGCGATCCCCGGCTTGCGCCGGGGGCTTTTATGGAATCCCCACGTCGCTCCCGATCCCCCGGCTTGCGCCGGGGGCTTTAATGACGCGACGGGATCACGCCGTTACACAAGCGCCGTGAGCCTGTCGCGAAACCGCTCAAACGCCAACGTCTCCGCCACCCACGACCGGCCCGTCGCTCCCGCCGCGGCGAGCGCTGCGTCCGACGCCGTTGCGAACTCGCGGATCGCCGCCACCGCGGTTGCCTGCGCATCGTCGCCGAGCAGCCAGCCGGACGCGAACCGTCCAGCGAGAGCCGGCATCTCATGCGCGAGATCGTGCCCCGGTGAGAGAATCACCGGCAGTCCATACGCCATCGCCTCCGCCGCCGCGTAGCCAAAGTTCTCCTGAAACGACAGCGAGATGAAGCCGTCGCCGGCGAGTTGCGCCGCAGCGAGATCGGCCCCCGCCAGCGGCCCGATCACGTGCACGCGGTCCCGGCAGGCGGGCGGAATCGCGGCCCGAATATCCGCCTCCGTCAGATCGCCATCCATTCCCACGATCGCCAGATGGCAGTGTTCCTGCGACGCCGCAGCGGTGGCCTCGCAAAACGCCCGCACCATCTCGACCGGCCGCTTGACGGCATGGAGCCGGCCCACATAGAGCAAGAGCCTTGCCGCCTCCGGGATGCCGTGCTGCTGGCGAAACGCGGCCCGGGCCGTCGCCCCCTCATCCAGCCGCGGCAGATCGACCGGCCAGTGCACGACGACCGCCCGATCGGCCGGTCGCCCGTCTGGAATCCAGGCCAGCGACTTCTCCAGACTCCGCCGCGACGAGACCACGATCCGATCGGCATGGGCCAGGAACGACCGGCCGCGGGCCTCGAGCCAGAGCCGCTTGAGCAGGCCGCGGTGGGAAAGCCCCCAGGGATCGAGGCAGCCATGCGGCACCGCCCAATACCGTCGGCCGGGTTGCTTGGCCCACGCTTGAGCCCATGTCGCGTGACCGCGAAACAGTGAGTGCACGACGAGCAGGTCGGCATCGGCCACGGCCGCATCGGCCTGGCGGGCAGTTGCCGCCGACATCACATGGCAGTCGCGGAAGAGCCAGCCCGTGCCACAGCAGAGCCGGCGCACCGACACGCCCTCCTCAACGCTCAGCCGTTCGCCCTCGCCATATTTTAAAGGCCCGCTGTCGAACGACACGATCGGCGCCGAGAGCGCCCGCGAAAAATCCTGAACCGATCGGTAGAGGCCGCCAAAGGCGGGGTCATGCGTCAGGCAGACATTGCAGACTCGCATCGGCACCTCAGCCGCGCCGCGCAGCCGCGTCGCTGCCATCGACCAGAAACAGGCGGACCACGAGGCCAGCCACTGCAGCCCCTGCCAGTGGCCCAGCTGCGTACATCCAGAGCGTGGAGAAGTCGAGCATCGCCACCGCCGAGGCAAGGGCCCTCGCGGGATTCATCGCGGCACCGGTGAACGGCAGGCCCGCCAGCGCCGCGGCCACGACGGCCAGACCGACCGGCAGCGGTGCCGCCGGCCCGAGCCTGCCACCAAACACACAGCCCAGAAACACGGCCGACCAGACCATCGCCAGCAGGCCCTCGACGACCACCGTCTTCACCGCATCAGTCTTCGTGAAGCTGCCCACCGGCATACCCATCGCGGTGCCCTCGCCCGCCAGCAGCCACATCACGAGCAGGCCCGCCAGACACCCGCCGACGAGTTGCCCAGCAACGCAGGCCAACACCCGCACGATGCTACCGCGGCCCGTGGCGAATATCGCCAGCGTCACGGCCGGATTGAGATGAACCGGGCCAAGAGGCCCGCAGGCGTGCATCCCCGCGACGACGCCAAGCCCGTAGGCGGTCGCTGCAATGATGCGGCCCGCGTCGCCCTGGGCCACGCCGGCCATCGCCAGCATGGCGATCGCACAGAGCGTGAACGTGCC
>CANHCU010000197.1 GCA_947459185.1 Planctomycetaceae bacterium
CAAGGCGAGCCTCGGCGTGCCGCTTTCGCGGCTGGTGGTGGACCGCAGCGGCCGCGTGCTCGATCGCAAGGATCTCCGCCCCTGCCCGCCCTCCAGCACGGGAGACCTCGTGGTCGTGCCCTTGCCGGAGGGAGCGGTGGCTGAAGGAACTGAGTGGACCGTGCCGCAGGAAGTGGTGGTGGAGGTCGCCGGCGGACCGCGGAAGGCAGTCCGCACACGTCTCCGCTATCAGATCGCGTCGATCAAAGACGGCGTCGCGACGATCCGCGTAGACACCACGATTCTCACACCGATCGACGACCCGCGGCTCGAATCCCGACTGCTCGAACGGATCTGGGACGGCACGGTCGAGTTTGACATCGACCGCGGCCGCGTACTCCGCCGGGCCACCGGCATCGACCGCCGCGTCGTCGGCTTCGAAGGCCCGGAATCGAGCGTCCGCTACAAGTCGAGCCTCGAAGAGCGGCTGGTGGAGAAGCGGTAGGCGGAGAGCCGGAGAAGCAGATAGTAGTGTTCGGCACGACAGTTGCTCCTCCGCATGGTCGTTGAAGTTACCCGCATTGGTTCGCCGGCTGCGGCATGCTCGTCGCCGGCGGATTCTGCTACGGGAGGCTCTTGGACGAATCGCGAATCGCTCGTGAGTCGCAGAATTCACCGGACTCCTTCGCGTGCCTCCGCCGGCTCCTCAGCATCTGTGTTTACGAAAAACACGACGTCGTGTCGTTTTTTCTTGGCAAACGCAGTTTGCTGGTGCTGCGCTTCGCATCCTGCGAAGCAGTCTTGGGGGGAGCCGGGATCGGCGGAAGCTCGAGGAGCTGTATTCACGAAAAACATCGCATCGTGCGATTTTTTCTTGGCGGGCCTCCGCCCGCTGCCGCGAGCGTGTCATCCTGCCACGCAATCGTAGAGCGGGAGCCGGGATCGGCGGAAGCTCGAGGAGCGTTAGGATTTTTCGACCTTCTGAGGAGCGCGCTGCCGTAGGTCGTGGAATGAGAAAAAGCCGTAGCGACGAGACTTCTGCCGTCCCGGCGGTGCAGGACATGCGACTTCGACCAGTCGGCACAGGCTGCGTCAACTCACGGACAAGTTGAAAACTTGCCGCCACGGGGAGGTGCAGCACATGCCCCGCCGGCGAACGAATGCGTTCTAGCCCGCGCGGAGGGCGTCTTCCACGCGGCGGATCGCCTCTTCCACATCCCATGTCGTGTCGGCCAGCACGATCCGCGACCGCTGCGCCACCCACTCCACCACGGTCTTCTGGGCCGAAATCACGGTTGAATGGCTGCGACGGCCAAAGTAGCTGCCAATCTCCGTCAATGCCGACGTCGTGTGCCGCCGGGCCAGAAACATCGCCAGCATCCGCGGATGGTTGACGGTGCGGGCTCTCCGCGAGGATTGCAGACTGCCAGCCTCGATGCCGAAGGCGGAGCAGACGGCCCGTTCGATGTCGGCCAGCCGCACGCTGCGGGCGCTCGAACGCACGAGGTCGGCCAGAGCCTCCTCCGCCATGCCAGGCGTGATTGGCACGCCCAGCATGTGGCTGGTGGCCTCGAGTCGATTCAGGGCGCCGATGAGTTCCCGCGCATGGCGTGTCATGTGGGTGGCGACGTAGTGGATCACCTCGTCGGGCAGCGACAGGCCACGCGTGGCGGCCACGCCCGCCACGATGCCGCGTCGCACGTCGTAATCGGGCGACTCGATGCGGGCGATCATGCCGCCACGCAACCGCGTGAGGAGATCGGGGCCGAGGCCGTCGAGCGCCGTCAGATCGCGATCGGAGGCAAACACCATCTGCTTCCCCTGCCGGTACAGGGTATCGACGGTCTGCTGCACTTCCATGAGCGTTGCCTTCTTGCCGGCGAAGAACTGCAGGTCGTCGATCACGAGCAGATCGGCATTGCGGCAGCCACGGCGAAACCCGGGCAGTCCGCTGCCATGGAGAGCCTGCAGAAAACTCGTCGTGAACTGCTCGGCCGACAGCAGGAGCGTCGTCGCCCCCGGATGCAGTTCTCGAAACCGTCCACAGATGCCCTCGAGCAGGTGCGATTTCCCGACACCGCTCGGACCGTGAATAACCAGCGGTGACATCTCGCCTGGACGGGAGGCCGCAATTTCGACGGCGGCAAACGCCATCCGATTACTGGGCCCCGCCACGAATGCACCGAGGCTGGCGGCAGGCCGACGCGCTGCGACACCGCCGCGGTTTTCCCGAACCGCCGCGTCAGCCGCGTTGCCCCGACTGGCAGCGGGGGCCATCGCCCGGCTGCGTCGCACGGTGACGGCATCAGGCGAGCGGGCCGCAGCAACCGGCCGCAGCATGCCCTTGGAAGGGGTCGCCGCAGCCGCGGGCACCTCCGGCAGTTGCGGGGTCGGAGAAGTCCGCCAGACGACGGACCGCGGCCCGCCGCAGGCCACCTGCACCGCAGCCTCAACATCGGCGTGAAAGGTGCGTTTCAGCCATTCCTGGGAAAATGCGTTGCCGACGCTGACGACGATGCAGCCGCCAGCCGCCGCGGTTCCCACAGACTCCGCGTCGATGACGACGTCGATGGTCACGGCATCCCCAAACCAGACGGCATACCGCTCGGCTCCGAGCCGTTCCTGCAGGGCGTCCTCCACCCGTCTCGCCAGCAGTCGGATGCCGGCCGCCGGCTCGCTGCCCGGCAGAGATGGTGGTGTGCAGTTCGGCCCATTGCCACCGTTCGTTGCAATGACCGCCGCTTTTGCCATGGCTGCTCCGTGCACCAAACGCTCTCAAGGCAACGGCCTGCTGACCGTCGCCCTGAGGGCGTCGTTGGGTTCATCCGTGAAACGTTCTTCCCGACACTCTCAGCGCGGCGAGTATAGGAGTGCTAGCAGTGCTGTCAAAGCCATGACAGCACTGCCGCCGAAAGATCGACGACCGCCTCACTTCGCTGCCTTCAGCAGCCATCTCTGCAGGCATTGAACGACGCCACGGCGGCCCAACACGCGGTGCATAAATTGTGTGAAACCAAAAGAAACGCTGCTTTATCGCGTGCCACACGCATCGTGAATTTTTTTATATACTGCCTCGTCGCGGGCGTTGCAGGCCGCGGCATGGCAGTCGTGCGGATCGTAGGGATTGGAACTGCCATGTTCCGATTGTGATGGTGTTGAAGGTCTCGTTCACGGCACGGATCAGGATGCGATCGATGCCCCTTCTCCAGATTTCGAAACGGCGCTTCCCAGGCCATGCCTGCGACGGAATCGGGCTGCTTGCGACGCCGGCGATCATGTCGATCATGTCGATCATGGCCGCGACAGTCTGTGGCGGAGCTTTCGCAGGAGCGACCGACGCCGCCCCCGCAGCCGACACAACCCTGCCGGAGCCCGCGTTGGCACCGACAGCGCCTGCCTTTAAGGCCGAAGACATCTCGATCGGCGAGCCAATCACCCTGCCGTTTGCGACACCGCTCGCCCCACCCGCCCCAGATCGCCCCGCCCCAGATCGCCCAACTCCGAACCGCCCAGCAACCTCAGGCCTCGGCATCGCCCCGCCGGCCGCGGCAGGAACCGGCTGGCTGGGATTCGCCGTAGATGACACCGTGGTGACCGGGCGACTGGTGGTCGTCGAGGTATCGCCGGACGGGCCGGCGGCAAAGGCTGGCGTCAGGCCACAGGACATGCTGCTTGCCATCAACGGCAATCATCTGCAAACCGGCGATGAACTGGCGGCGGCACTCGCCGCCATCGTGCCGGGCCAACGGGTCAAGATGGCGGTGGGACGCGACAATCGGGTCGAGGACGTCGTGGCGCAGGCTTCATCACGCCCGCCCGCGGCGGTGGCGCGTGACTGGCAATCGGCCACAGCCAGCCAAATGACGCCGCCGAATGTCGCCCTTTCAGCATCCCCCGCCGCTCCTAAGGGCCTCGTGGCCCCGTCTCGACTGGTCCCGGAAGCGACCTCTTTCGGCGTGCTGCCCGCTCCGACCCCGTCTCCGAATCAGTCTGCGACCCCGACTGCGAATCTGACCCCGACTGCGACTGCGAATCCGACGATAGGCGGCAGAACAGCGCTCGGCGTGCGCACCGTGCCGGTTGATCCGACCGTGCAGACGCGGTTTCGCCTCTCCGATGCTCAGGGTGCTTTCGTGATCGGTGTGGTTCAGGATCTGCCGGCTTCCAAGGCCGGCGTACCTCCCGGCAGCGTCATTGTCGCCATCAACAATCAGCCTGTGCGCTCACCGCAGGATCTGACGCATCTCGTGGCCCGCGGCCCCGTGGGCACGCCCGTGCCACTGCACTACGTGCTCCCAGGCGGGCAGTCCAAGCAAGCCGACGTGGTGCTGCAGTCGCTCGAACAACCACTCGAGCGGGCGCTGATCGGGAGCGAAGAGACTGGTCAGGCGACTGGCCCGACGGCAGCGCCGCCCTCGCTCCAGCCGGCCCCAATGACGACCCGCCGGGTGCAGCCAACCGCCGGCTACCAGTCGGACGAGCAGTCGAACGAGCCCACCGCGCCGGCCAGGCTGGAGGAACTGCTCCGTCGCATGAGCAACCGGCTCGAGCAGATCGAACGGCGGCTCGAACGCATCGAGTCTGGCCGCTGACGCTCACGCGGCTCCCTTTCAGGCGGCCGGGCGATCTGACTGACGTTCAGACACAGCCAGGCCGAAGCGGGTCAGTTCGTCATCCAGCGAGACGCCTACGGGGCCTGGCACGAGCGCCGAACGTTTGGCGTGACGTGACGGCTCCTTGCGGATGATCGTCTCGCCTGACCGGGGCATGCGTGATCCGGCCCATGCCTCGGCGTC
>CANHCU010000198.1 GCA_947459185.1 Planctomycetaceae bacterium
CCAGCGAGTGGTGTGCCGCCAACGGTGGGGCGTTCGAGTCGTGGTGGCACCGCGACGGTTCCGCAACGGCCGCCGAGATCCACCACTTCATCGGGAAAGACATCACCTATTTCCACACGCTCTTCTGGCCGGCGATGCTGGAGGCGGCCGGCCTCGCGCTGCCAAAACAGGTTCACATCCACGGCTTCCTCACAGTCAACGGCCAGAAGATGTCGAAGAGCAGGGGCACGTTCCTCCTGGCCAGAACCTATCTCGACCATCTCGATCCGGGGATGCTGCGGTATTACTACGCCGCGAAGCTCTCCGGTGGCATCGACGACCTCGACCTGAACCTCGAGGAGTTCACCGCGAAGGTGAATTCCGATCTGGTCGGCAAGGTGGTCAATCTCGCCAGCCGCACCGCGCGGTGGCTGGAGCAGACGGGCCTCGCGACGGACTATCCCGCCGACGGCGGCCTTTTCGCTGCTGCGGCCGCCGACGGCGCGGCCATCGCCGAGGCCTACGAGGCCTGCGACTTCGCCCGCGCGATGCGGACGATCATGCAGGCCGCCGACCGCGCCAACGCCTACGTCGATGCCGAGCAGCCCTGGAAGCTCGCCAAGGCCGGACCGGAGTCGGCCCAGAAGCTGCACGACGTCGCCAGCGTAGCGATCAATCTATTCCGGCAGATCGCCGTCTACCTGGCGCCCGTGCTGCCGGCGTTCGCAACGCAGGTCGGCGAACTGGTCGGCGGCCCAATCATCTCCTGGGAGGAGTCGCAGCGGCCGCTCACGGGCCAGCCGGTCGGCAGCTTCCGCTCGCTCATGCGCCGCGTCGAACCCGCCCAGATCGAGAGCATGCTGGCGGCGTCGCTCGCGCAGGCACAGGAATCGCGGGCCAAAGCACCCACGCCCCATACCGCCACCAACCCGCCTCCCACGAAAGGAACGATGTCCATGGACCCTGCCGCCAGTCAGATCGATTCGGGCGAAGCCCTCGCCGCCGAGCCCCTTGCCCCCGAGTGCACGATCGACGATTTCACGAAGATCGATCTCCGCGTGGCCCGGGTGCTCGCTGCCGAGGAGGTGCCCGAGGCAAAGAAGCTCCTCAAACTCACGATCAGCCTCGGTGGCGACGCGACCCGCACGGTGTTCGCCGGCATCAAGGGTTTTCACACTCCAGAGTCACTCGTCGGCCGGCTCGTGGTGGTGGTTGCGAATCTCGCGCCGCGGCAGATGAAGTTTGGGCTGAGCGAGGGAATGGTCGCGGCCGCCAGCGGTGCGGGAGCCACGGGTGTCTACCTGCTCTCCCCCGACTCCGGCGCCCTGCCAGGCATGCGGCTGCGGTGACTTCACGCCGAGCACGGCCATCCAGGCCGTCTCGGCTTGGCGACCTCCGATCGCTGGTGCTCACCCGGCCCTCCGGGCCTGGCGCACATCATCCCATCGCTTACGCTCCGGGCTTCTATGCATTCTGCTGTATCCGTGAGGGGCTGCCCGTGTCCCGAGAGCCGGCGTTGCTGACCAGCGCAGGCAGGATGCCGAAGCGCAGTCAGCATCGAGTGAGCGCAGGCAGGATGCCGGAGCGAACGTCCGGCGATGGGGCACGGGGAGCCCCGAACCGCGGCCCGACCGAACTGCGACACTTGGCCGGGCATAGAATAGACTCACGTTTCAGTGGTCCTTCGTTCCCGGCAACGGACGTCTTTACCCCGAGGAGGTCCTCGCCATGACGCGGCCCATCATTCTCGTTCCGACCGATTTCTCCACCGCCAGTGACGCAGCGTTGCCGCATGCGGAGGCGCTGGCCAAGCAGAAGTCGGCGTCGCTGCTGATCCTTCATGTCGAGGAGCCGCCGCTTTCGTATAGCAGCGGCGAACTCTACTACGGCCTGCCCGAGCCCTCCTCGGAACGGATTCTCAGGATGCTGGAGGAGGTGAAGCCCTCCGATCCGACGGTCGCATTCAGGCACCGGCTGACGATGGGTGATCCTGCCGGCGAGATCGTCCGGATCGCCGCCGAGGAGGGGGCCGAACTGATCGTGCTCGGCACGCACGGCCGCTCCGGCATGACCCGCATGCTCATGGGCAGCGTGGCGGAGGCCGTCGTCAGGCGGGCCGCCTGCGCGGTGCTTGTCTATCGCGCGGCGGCGGAGACACTGGTGAACCGGAAGGCTGAAGCACTCCACCTCTGACCATCCCGTGGCAAAAGCCTTTCATGTCGACACGGCCGATCCTCGAACTCCGCAGTCGCATTCGCTCAGGGCTGCGAGATCTGTTTGATCGCCATGGTTTCGTTGAGGTTGATACGCCGGTGCTGTCGGCCGAGGTGCTGCCGGAGGCGCACATCGATCCGATCGCCGTCCACGTCGATGGGCCGCATCGGCCTCCGCAGTATCTGCAGGCGAGCCCCGAGGCGCTGATGAAGCGCCTGCTGGCTGCCGATTCGGGCCCGATCTATCAGTTTGCGCGGTCGTTTCGTGCCGGTGAACGTGGCAGGCATCACGACGTCGAGTTCGTGCTGCTCGAGTGGTATGCCCCCGGCACGACGCTTACCGACGCTGCCGTGCTCGTGGAGAACCTCTGCCGCACGGCGCTGGGCACCAGCGGTATCGAGCGGGTCACCTGCTCCGAGGCCTTCGGGGAACTGGCGGGCGTTGATCCGCTCTCGGCCGAGCTCGCCGATCTTGCAGCGGCGTGTCGGCGGGCGGGGCTCGAGCCGCCGTCCACAGGAGATCCCGGCCCCGCCGACCAGCAATGGGACCGCTTGTTCGAACAGTTGCTCGCTGAGGTGATTACACCGCGACTGGGCCATGGGCGGCCCACGATGCTCGAGGCATGGCCTCTCTCCCAGGCAGCCTTCGCCCGCATCGACCCGGACGATCCGCGGGCTGCCCGGCGGTTCGAGCTTTTCGTCACCGGTGTCGAACTGGCCAACGGCTGGGAGGAGGAGACCAGCCGCGCGGTGCTCGAGTCACGGATCGCAGCTGCCAACAGGATCCGTGCCGCCGACGGACGAGCCATCCTGCCATTACCGCAGCGACTGCTGGCCGCCCACGGGACGGCGATGCCGGAAGGAGTCGGTGCCGCTCTCGGCTTTGATCGACTGGTGATGCTCGCGGCAGGCGTGGACTCGATCGACGCTGTTCGCTGCTTTAGGGAATAGCGTCCCCTTTTAGAAGCCGAGGTCGATCTTCGTGATCGTCCAGCGTTCCACGCGTCCAGTTGGGTCTTTCGCGACGAGAGGCATGAGCTGCAAACGCAGATCCACGGCGCCGCCGGCGGCGCAAGGCGACAGTCGGACCTGGGCACACCATTCATTCCCAGTCTCCTCGTCGCGTCCTGTGAACCGCACGTCGCGAACCGCGGCAGTGCCACACCGGAGAATCGCCTGCACCGCCGGGAGCGAGTCGATCGAGCCAGTGGCGCCGGCATCCTCGCCTGGGTGGTGGGAATGACCAGGTTGGCCATGCCCCGGATCACCATGCCGATGGCCATCCGATTCCGCCTGCGGCAGCAGCTGCGGGGAGATCATGCTGCGGGCGTCAGCCAGTCGGTTTTCGGCAAGGGCGTCGAGCCAGGCGTTGATCACGGCTCTGGTGCGGCTCTCCATGATCCAACGGGAGACGAAGCTCGTCGTCACAGCCTGAGCCCCAAAACCCACCGACAGCGCGAGGCCCACGAGCGCAGCTGCCCGTCCCGCCTTCTCCGCGCCCGAACGGGCCACATCCGCCAGCCCTGAGACCGCCAGGGCCACTCCTAGCAGCGGGATGATCCAGAGCAGTGGTGTCGTGAGCGCAAGGCTCGACAACGCTCCCACCACTGCCGCCGCCACGGCCAGTTTGCTCACCGGCCGGTAGCTGATCGTGTCACCAGAGGCTTCCATGGGTAGATCAGTTCTCCGCTTTGCGAAGCCCCTCTTCTCCCTCCAGCTTCAGCCGCCTGTCGGCATACCGCAGGATGAAGTCCGCATCCTTGTCAAACACCTGATCAGGCCTCGAGAACGGTCCCGTCCGCGATACCCCGCGAACCCAGGACAGCCACGCGCGGTCCGGCGAGAGTCCCAGGAAAAACATCTTTGACGCCGGCGTGGGCTGCACGAGATCACGGGTGACGGGGGCGGTGTGAAGCGTCATCGCCGTGAATGCCATCATCACCCAACCCGTCAGGAACGCTGGTATCCCGACGCCGATCCTCTCCACGAGCCGTGGAAACTCCACCTTGTTCGGTGACAGACGGTCGGTACCCTCGCGAGCCAACGCCAACACCCCGCAGAAAATCAGCCAGATCGATAGGAAATCGAGCAGGTAGGTGTAGCTGGGCAGTTGCTCTTCGAGGAAATTCGCCAGCGGGGCGTACCAAGCGGTGGCAACAACCGCCGCCAGCAGCACGTTGAAAAACATCAGCAGCGATCGCCAGAGTCCTTCGCGCACCAGCAAGCCGGTGACGGCAGCAAGGATCGCGAAGAGCATGAGTGCGATGATCATTTTTTAGTCCCTGGGCTGGCATCTGGCTTGATCCCTGGCTTGGGTCCTGGCTTGATCCCTGG
>CANHCU010000199.1 GCA_947459185.1 Planctomycetaceae bacterium
ATTCCACGGTCGGCGCGAATCGTGGAGGTGGGGGCGTCGTTCCGTCCGCTGGCCGCGAAGCGGGATGGCTGGATCACCTGCGTCGTGGATCACGACACCCGGGCTGGGCTGATCGCAAAGTATGCCGCGGCCGATGTCATGCCCGAGGCGATCGAAGAGGTCGACGTGCTCTGGCAACAGGGTCCGCTCCACGAGGCTTTTCCACCGGACAGCCTCGGCACATTCGACGCGTTGGTGGCCTCTCATGTGCTCGAACACATGCCCGACCTGATCGCCTTCCTCGACAGCACCCGCCGGCTGGTGAAGGACCATGGCTGCCTGATTTTCGCGCTGCCCGACAAACGCTGGTGCTTCGACTTCTTCCGGCCGGTGTCGCTGGCGGGCGATGTCCTCGTGGCCCACTCAGAGCGCCGCACGCGGCACAGCCCCGCGACGCTCTTCAACGAGGTCGCCTATGCCGTCACGCTGCATGGGCGTCCCGGCTGGAGCGCTGGTGAGCCGGCGGTGGACGTGGCGTTTGCCCACCGGCTCGGGCTGGCCCGTCAGCTGTTCGACGACAGCATGACCGACATGGTCTATCGCGACGCCCACGCCTGGCAGTTCACGCCGGCAAGCTTCGAACTCTTGATCCTCGACCTCTCGCTGGCGGGCGCGTGCGACTGGCACGTCGACTGGATTCGTCCCGCGGACGCCGTGGAATTCCTGGGACGACTCCGGCCGGGGGTGGCCCCCTTCCCAAGCCCGGAAGCGGTGCAGCAGCGGCGGCTCTCGCTGTTGCATGAGATCGCCCGCGAGTCGATCGCCCACTGGGAGAGCCTGCTGGGATCGGGCCAACTACTCGCCTCCGAAGCCGACCGAACAGCCGCCTGAACGCGGTCAGCTCGCAGGCAGGGTGTCGAGCAATTGATCGGTCAATTCCCGCAGCTCCAGAATCATCCGCCGCAAGAGCGTTAGCCGCCGTGACTGGAGAGCATCGGCTGAGACAAACGACTCCCGCGGCCGCGAGAGTGAGACGAGAAATTCCATCGCGGGCTGCGGCTCCAGCCAGTCGATCCGCCAGTCGATCTCGCCGAGCACGCCCAACTCAAGCACCAGAAGCTCAAAACTCGCCGGTGTGAACTGCCAGGCATGGCAGTCGATATAGGCCGATCCGGCAGCCGCTCCCAATTCCGCGTTGCCCCGCGCCTGCTCCACGGTGTGGTCGAGGGAAAGTGCCGTGAGAGGCTCGCGTGACCAGGCAGCCCGGCCGGCAAGCCTCGTGAGATAGGCGACGTGATCGAAGAGATCGGCATACGTGTGTCGTGCGCCATCGCCGCGGTGGGCGGCCAGCACGCGGCCGGTCGTGGCGGCCGGCCGAAACAGATCAAAACACAGCCGCTTGTCGGGCAGCGCCAGGCGGATGCTGCCACGCGTAGGATGCAACAACCTTGCTGCAGACTGGAAAAAGCCGATCGGATCGGGCACATGCTCGAGGACATGGCTGGCGACCAGCGCCGTGAAGGTGCCCGCGTCGCCCGCCGCAAAGCCGTCATCCAGCGGCCCGCCTCGCCAGACGACATCCACCTCCTCGATCAGCTCGGTCGGGGCTTCGGGGGCGGTGCTGTACTTCGCGACCAGTTCAGCGCGGCTGCCATGATCGACCACCACGGTATTCCAGCCGGACGCCTTGGCCGCCACCGGGTTGTAGCTCGGCCCGATCTCGATCAGGCGATCCTCTGTTGAAAGCCCGGCCAACAGCTGCCGGCTGCGATCCGACAGGGCAGGGCAGGGCATGCCGGGGCGAGCGGCTGAAGCGTCGGCCGAACTGTGCATAGCCATTCCTTAGTGCCGCAAGCGGGAGCGGTGCTCCCGCCGCCCTTATCGTGTGGCCCGGCCGGTGCGTCTACGCCAGTCCCTGGTCCTTTGGTGGGTGCGCTCGTGCCATCGATTGCTCGGCGTCTGGGCAGGGTGGGTGGCCTGCGGGCACTTGAGAATCCCATCTTGCTGCTCCGTGGGTCGTGGCCTTATTTCCCTAGTTCATCCGCGCAAGCCTTCGGCTGCGGGGACTGCATTTTCCGGACGCGGAGCCTCGCGTATGACCGCCGCCATCGTGATTCCTACCTCTGCTTCGCATGCCGACAGACCACGGTTCTCCGTGATGCTGCCGACGTACGAGCCGGATGAAAAACTGCGGCGGGCGATTGAGTCGGTGCTGGCGCAGGCGCCGTCCGACGACCAGATGCAGATCGCCGTGGTGGACGACGCCTCAGAGCGGACCAATGTGCGAGCGCTCGTACAGGCAGCGGATCCGGCGGGCCGGGTCGAACTGATCCGCCACGACAGCCGACTGGGGCTCGGCGGCAACTGGAATCGTGCCGTCGCAGCGGCACGCGGAGACCTGGTGCACCTGCTGCATCAGGACGACTACGTGCTGCCCGGCTTCTATGCACGTATCGACCGGATGTTTCACAGAACGCCATCGATCGGCATGGCATTCTGCCGGTGCCGCATCGTCGATGGAGACGATCGGCGGATCAAAATCTCCTCCCGAATTCGCTGGACTCCAGGCACTATCCGCGACTGGCTCCCCCGGATCGCCGAGCGGCAGCGGGTGCAGTGCCCGGCAGCCGTCGTGGCCCGCAGCACCTATGAGGCGGTCGGTGGCTACCGTCTGGATCTCCGCCTCGCGCTCGACTGGGAGATGTGGGTCAGAATCGCCGCTCGCTTCGACGTGGGCTACGAGCCCCGGTCACTCGCCGTCTACTGTCGTCATGCGGCCAGCGAGTCGTCCCGGCTCTCGTCCAGTGACGGCGTCTGGCCAGATCTGCTGCGGGCCATCGCCATCAACGCCTGTTCGCTCCCGGAAGCATCCCGAGCCCGCCTCGTGCATCGCAGCGTTGCGTGGTATGCCGGCTCGGCCCGCCGCGCGGCCGCCAGGCAGTTGGCCAACGGCGATGCGGCCGCCGCCCGTCACACGATGTCATACGTGCCCCGTCTGCTCGAAGTCGCCACGCGTTCCGAGCACCATGTCAACGCCGCCCGTCGCGTGGCCTGATGTCTCGCACACGTCGCGGGAGCCGCACCCATGCCTCGCGCCCTCGTGTACGCCCACCATGATCACGACGGCGTGTTCGATCCCCACATCGTCACGGCGCTGCGGAGCTACCGTCAGTTCATGGACCAGATCGTCGTCGTCTCCACCAGCGCGAGGGAACTCCCCGCAAGCCTTACGTCGGTCGTCGATCGCTTGATCCCGCGGGACAACGTCGGCTACGACTTCTGCAGCTGGCGGGCGGGCCTCGAGGCCTTGGGGCCGCTGGACCGGTTCGACGAAGTGATCTGCGCCAACGACAGCGTCTACGGGCCGCTCTTCGACCTGGAGCCGGCCTTCACCGATCCCCGCGTGGCCGCCGCCGACCTCTGGGGCATGTGTCTGTCGGAGCAGGGCACCAAACGCCGCGGAAGGGTGTCATGCCCGCACGTGCAGTCGTGGTGGTTCGCGATGCGGAAGCCCCTGCTGGCATCGCCGGCCTTCACCGAGTTTTGGAATTCGGTCGTGCCGTTGCCCACCAAAGACGACATCGTGGACCGCTACGAAATCGGGATGTCAGAGCATTTTTCCCGCGCGGGATTCCAGATTGCCGGCCTCTATGACGCCACGACCGCCGGTCCGATCACCTGGCAGGAACTCCGACCGAATCTGTCGCTCTGGCATCTCACCCGCTCCCGGCGGCACTTTCGCAAGGCTCGCCGGATGCCGCACAACCCCAGCGAGCTGGTCTGGCAGCGGCTGCTCGAAGCCGGTGTGCCTTTCGTGAAGGTTGGGCTGTTTCGCGTCAACCACTACGGACTCGACCTCGACCACGTGCTGGCGGGCGTCCAGTCAGCGACCCCCTACGAAGTGGGCCTCATCCGCAGCCACCTGCTCCGCATCGCCCGGCCATCGCTGGCGGCTTGGAAGCCGGGGAGGTTCCTGCCATAGTGGTGGCCCCTGGAGTGGCGGCCGGGCTCGCCCGCTCCAGTGGCCTGTTTCGCATCACCCACGCCCTTTCAGACAAAACACCCCATGAAAATCCACGAATATCAGGCTAAGGATCTGCTGCGGGCAGCCGGCGTGCCGGTGCTGGCCGGCCGCGTCGCCCGGACACCCGAAGAGGCGGCCGCAGCGTTCACCGCGCTCGGCACGCCCGTCTGTGCCGTCAAGGCCCAGATTCATGCCGGTGGTCGCGGGAAGGGACAGGTCATTGGTTCCACCCAGCGTGGTGTGGAACTGGCCAAGACCGCCGACGATGCGGCGCGGATCGCCAAGGGCCTGCTGGGCAACACGCTTGTCACGATTCAGACCGGCCCCGAGGGGCAGGTCGTGCGGCAGGTGTTCGTGGAGAGCGGCTGCGCGATCGACCGTGAGCTCTACTGCGCGGTGCTCGTTGACCGCCGCGTCGGCTCGCCGGTGCTGATCGCCAGCACGGCCGGCGGCATGGA
>CANHCU010000200.1 GCA_947459185.1 Planctomycetaceae bacterium
GCCGCCAAGGTGATTACGCAGCTCAAGAGGGTTAGGCTGCAACTCAACGGCCTGACCACGCTCGACGCCGCCACCGCCAAGGCGCTCACGGAGTCACCAAAAAAGTGGGATGGTCGACTCCCGAAACTGACCACGCTCGACGCCGCCACCGCCAAGGCACTCGCAGAGTTCAAGGACCCAGTGCTTTACCTCAACGGCCTGACCACGCTCGACGCCGATGCGGCCAAGGCGCTCGCGGAGTTCAAGGGTGGCGGGTTCTGTACCCTGATCCTCAACGGCCTGACCACGCTCGACGCCGATGCGGCCAAGGCGCTCGCGGAGTTCAAGGGCGGCAAGTTGGAGCTCAACGGCCTGACCACGCTCGACGCCGATGCGGCCAAGGCGCTCGCGGAGTTCAAGGGCGGCGAATTCTGTGCCCTGAATCTCAACGGCCTGACCACGCTCGACGCCGACACCGCCAAGGCGCTCGCGGAGTTCAAGGGCTCCCTGAATCTCGACGGCCTGACCACGCTCGACGCCGACACCGCGAAGGCGCTCGCGGAGTTCAAGGGAAAAGGGCTGGTCCTCGGCGGCCTGACCACGCTCAACGCCGACATCGCCAAGACGCTCGCCGAGTTCAACGGCCAATATCTGTCCTTCAGCGGCCTGACCACGCTCGACGCCGACACCGCGAAGGCGCTCGCGCAGTTCAATGGCAGCGGGCTGTCCCTCAGCGGCCTGACCACGCTCGACGCCGATACCGCGAAGGCGCTCGCAGAGTTTAAGGGCAGCAGGCTGTGGCTCTACGGCCTGACCACGCTCGACGCCGATACCGCCAAGCCGCTCGCGGAGTCGAAGGCATGGGATGGGCAACTGCCCCGCATCAGCGCCTTCGAATCTCCTGATTCCGTCGAGATCGCCGCCGCCCTCGCCACGCGCAAAGGCCCGCTCTCACTCCGGAACCTCACGAAAATCTCCCCCAAGACGCTCACAGCGCTGATCGAGAAGGAGGATGTCGAGATCCCTCTGATCGAGACGCTGGAGTTGATTCAGGAGCCTGACGGCAGCCCCACGGACGACTTCGTGATCCCCAAAGGGTTTCAATCGCGGCAGAAGAGACGGCAGCAGGGCAGATAGAACCCCACCGAGCGCGGATGGCAAACGGGGGAGTGCTTCATCGACCAGCGGGCGGGGGCGGCGTGGCCTCCTCCGCCCACGGTGCCGTCAGCGCCAGCGGTACGACGTGAGTCCCTTCAGATCGCGGATGAAGAGCTCGTCCCCCTCGACGGCGAGGTGCGCCCAGCTCTCCTCCGCGGCCACCTTCGCCTCGCCGAGCGGCACGTATTCCGTGGGCGAGGCCCGGATGAGCCGGAGATCGCCCGTCTCGTCGAGGGCGAGGATGCGGTCTCCCTGGGCCACCAGGCTCCAGTAGCGGCCGAACGGCTTCGTGATCCACGACTCCTTCCCCGTGGCGAGGTCGAGGCACGCGAACCGCTGGTTGCGGAGGTGCACATAGGCGTGGCTGCCTATGACGATGGGCGTCGACATGTAGCCCTGGATCTTGTTCCTCCACACCTGCTCGACCGGCTTGTCGGTGCGAGCCGGGTCCACGGCGAAGAGGTACGAGCCTCCCCCGTAGCTGGTCGTGAACACGCGGCCTTCACAGACGGTGGGCGTGACGATGTTCATGCCGCGGAAGGCTTCGATCGGGGTCTTCCAGAGCACGGTTCCCTTCTCGGGATCGACGCCGGCGAGTTCCTCGCGGGCCTGCACGAGGATCTGCGGCACGCCGCCGAGCGTGGCGGGGTAGGGAGACGAGAACGCGCTGCCCATCACGCCGCCGCCGTCGTCGAGCACCCGCCAGACGATCTTCCCGGTCAGCTTGTCGAGCTTCACGAAGCCCGAACCGGCCTGCACGTAGACATGGTCGCCGATCACGAGCGGGCTGGAGACGAATCCGAATGCGGGGAGCGGACTCTCCAGCGCGGCCATGAAGTCGACCCGCCACACCTCCCGGCCCGTCGCCGTGTCGAGGCAGACGAGCATGTCGCGCATGCCGGCCACGTAGACGCGATCGCCGTCGACGCAGGGCGTGGAGCGAATCCAGGAGCCGTTCGAGGCGGCGAAGAAGGGGACGCGGAGCGAGCCCTCCCACTGTACGTGCCAGCGCTCCGCACCCGTCGCCCGGTCGAGCGCCCGCACGTGTTCGGTCGTGGTGTCGAGCGTCTCGGTGACGATCACCGTGTCGCCCGCGACCACGGGGCCTGAGTAACTCGGGCCGAGTTCGGTCCGCCAGCGTTTCTCGACCCGCGACTGGTCGAGGCCGTCGGGCCAGGCCGCGCCGGCCACGAATCCGTCGCGGTTCGGGCCCCGCCACTGGGCCCACGGGGTGTCGGCGCCGGCACGACCGCATCCGAGTCCGACGGCGATGGCCAGCGTCGCGGCCCACGCCACGCGGGCCGGTCGGCGGCGCCCGGCAGAAGGGGTATTCATGCGTGTGGACTCCGAGAAGGGATCGGGGAGGGGATCGCGACCGCGGGGAGCATATCGCACCGGTCCGAAATTTTTTTGCATCCGATCGCCTGGCGGCAACGAATGCCTCTTCGTCGGGGCCGCGTGGCGTCGACTGACTCGCGTTCACCTCTCCTCGAAGGGAATCCTCATGCGTTGCTCATCGTTCCGTCTCGCCCTCGCGGCCGCCCTCGTCCTGCCCATGGCAGCCTCGGCCGTCGCCGACGAGTGCCCAGTGGCCGCCGCGCAGAAAGCCAAAGCCATGGCCCAAGCCAAGGCTCAGGCACAGGCCCACGTGCAGACCGTGGCGTTCAACGCCGACCGCAAGGACATCGTCGATACGGCCGTCGGCGCCGGCAGCTTCAAGACGCTCGTGGCGGCGGTGCAGGCCGCCGGCCTGGTCGAGACCCTCAAAGGCGCCGGTCCGTTCACCGTCTTCGCCCCCACCGACGAGGCCTTCGCCAAGCTCCCCGCAGGCACGGTTGAGTCGCTGCTCAAGCCGGAGAACAAGGAGAAACTCGTCGCCGTGCTCACCTACCACGTGGTCCCGGGCAAGGTGATGGCGGCCGACGTCGTCAAGCTCACCGAGGCTCCGACGGTTCAGGGCTCCAAGGCGAAGGTCAAGGTTGCGGACGGCACGGTGATGATCGACAACGCCAAGGTCGTGAAGACCGACATCGAGACGAGCAACGGCGTGATCCACGTCATCGACGCGGTGATCCTGCCCCCTGCTGGCAAGTAGTCGAGAGTAAGCAGATTCGCGGTCGGCCGCGGGGTGGGCATGAGCCTGCCCCGCCGCCGGTACGCATACGCCCCCCTAGACTACGATGAAGCCGGTTTGCCGCTGGCGGCGGGCTGGCATGGCGAACGGCGGCAGCACGACATCGGACACGCAGAGGCTCGTCTTGGAAGACTCGCTCCTCACAAGGATCGCCGACGGAGACCAGTCGGCCGTGCCGGACTGCATCTCCCGGTATGGCGGACTGATCTGGACGCTCGCGCGGCGTCGGCTGGCGAACCGGGAGGATGCTGAGGATGTCGTTCAGGAGATATTCGTCGATTTGTGGAGGTCTGCGGACCGGTTCGACCCGCTGGTTGCCGAGGAGATCACTTTCGTGGCGATGATCGCCAGGAGACGCGTCATCGATAGGCTCCGCCAGCGGTCGGTGCTGCCGCAGGCAGTCTCGATCAACGACGCGGGCGTGTCTGGTGTGGTCGATGGAGCGGGCTGTGAGACGGTGGGCCAGCGGCTCGAGCTCGGCGAAGAGGCCCGGATCGCCGACGAGCATCTCCAGCGGCTCAAGCCCGACGAGCAGCAGGTGCTTCGGCTTTCGATCTACGACAACCTCTCGCATGCGGCGATCGCCGAACAGACAGGCTTCCCTCTGGGCACGGTCAAGTCGCACATTCGACGCGGACTCGACAGCCTGCGTCGCACGCTGGCTGGTCGCCGACGGGATGCCTTCGAAGCAGCCGGCCACGGGCGGGCGACCACTGAAAGGAGCACGCGATGAGCGGCTTCGACAACGAACACGACAATGCCTCCTGGGCATTGGCCCCCGGAAGCATTCCGAGCGACTGGGAGTTCGCCGCCGCGGCGGTCGAACTGGCACTGGTCCGCCGCGCGGGCAGCCCGTTCCCGGCCCTGCCGGATGAGCTTGCCGGTCGAATCGGCCGCGCGGCGCCGGCGTACCTGCCGCGGGTCACCGCCATCGAGACCAGGCCGGCACCGAAGTCTGTGGGCGGCCAGTCTGCTGGTCGGTCTGCCGGTCAGTCTTGGCTCGCGGCGGCCGGTTGGTGGACGGCGGCCTGTCTCGCCGGTGTGCTTGCCTGGCAGTGGAGTGGGGCGTCGCGGATCGCGGCACCGCCGAGCAGCGACGGGAAGCCGCCGGTGCTGGCGGACCTGCGCGGCAAGCTGCTGGCCGAGGATCCCGAGGCGGTGAC
>CANHCU010000201.1 GCA_947459185.1 Planctomycetaceae bacterium
CGCTGAGCCAGGCGCCGCTGTCGCCGTACTGCGCAAACTTAAATGGAGAGCCGACGAGTGGAATCGAACTCTGGTTGCCTGACATGCCGGTCAGCCGCTGCCCGCCGCGAACGGTGTCGGGAAGCTGCTCGCCGCTCTTTTCGACGAGCAACGGCTTGTGGTCGTAGAGATCGAGCTGCGACGGCCCGCCCGACTGAAACAGGTAGATCACCCGCTTGGCCTTGGGCGGAAAGTGAAATCCACCCATTACGCCGCCGGTGCCCTCTGCGGCCGTCCCCTCGGCTGCAGCCGTCCGCCCCAGCATGTCGGCCAGCGCCATGCCGCCGAGCCCCATGCCAAACGAGTTGAGCCAGTCCCGCCGATTGAGATGGTTCATTGAATATGCCTGCATCAGATCACCTCTTCACGACACAGCCGTCGTAGTTCATCAGGGCATTGATCACGCCAGCCAGCGCCGCGGTGTCGGCGGCCCACAGGGTCGATGACGGCTTCTTATCGCCGACCCCCACGACCGCGAAGGCTTCCTCGGGACGGCAGTGATACCACTCCGCCTGTTCCGCGTGCATCCGCCGCAGGATCGCCATCTCTTCATCGTCAGGGCGGCGGCTCGTCAGCAGTTCAAACGCCCGGAGAAGGGCATCGTCCGTCTGACTGGAAGTCTCGGCCAGGAGTTTTTCGGCGAGCACCCGCGAGGCCTCCACGAACTGCGGACCGTTCATCAGCACAAAGGCGTGGAGCGGCGAGTTCGTCGCATCGCGTTTGGCCACACAGACCACTCGCTTCGGCACGTCGAAGCTCTCGAGCACCGGAGCGGGTCCGGTCCGCCGCCAGAACGTATAGAGGCTGCGACGGTAGAGGGCATCTCCTGTGCCGGCAGCAGCGGGCTTGAACGATTCCGGTAGGTCGTAGGTATTCACCGGTGGCCCGCCAGCCTTCTCAACCAAGAGCCCGCACGCGGCCAGTGCGCCGTCGCGGATCATCTCCGCGGGCAGCCGGTGGCGGGAACCGCGGGCCAGCCAGAGATTGAGCGGATCGTCGGCCATTATCTGCGCATCGGCGATGCTCCGCTGTCGGTAGGTCTGCGAGAGCATGATCGTCTTCAGAAGCCGCTTCATGTCCCAGGCGGTGCCGACCGGGCCGTATTCTCGGAAGCCGTGCGAAAATTCCCACGCCAGCCAGTCGAGCAGTTCTGGATATTCCGGCCGCGTTGATTGGCTGCCCAGATCCTCGGGACTCTTCACGAGGCCGAGTCCGAAGAGCGACTGCCAGACCCGGTTGACGGTCACGCGTGACAGAAGCGGATGGTCGGGATCGGTGAGCCACCGTGCCAGTCCCAGCCGGTTCTTCGGCTGATCGGCAGGGAAGGGGGGCAGAACGGCCGGCGTGTCGGGCTCGACCGGCTCGCCACGATTGTCGTAATCGCCGCGGTTGAGCACGTAGGCCATCTTCGGCTGCGGCAACTCCCGCATCACCATGATCTCCTGCGGCTTCTCGGCGAGGTCGTCGCGAACCCGCCGGGCGGCCTCGACCGCCGCCCGTTTGGCTGCGGCCGCCGCGTCGAAGGCGGCAGCGACATAGCCGCCGATCAGTTCGCCATCCTGCTTCGCCGCGACGGCATTCTTGATCGCACCAGGCTGAAAGAGGTCACGGACCTCCAGGCTCGACAGACGCCGGTCGAAGACACGGAAGTCGTCTACCAGGCCGTCCTTGAAGCCGTGATCCCGCATCCGTTCGCCAATGCGAATGTGGTCGCCACCGCCGCCCGTGATCTCCCGCGTCAGACTGTCCCGGACGACCTCCGTTGCCACCGGATGCCCATTCACGAAAACTTTCAGGCCTGCCGCTTTGCTCGAGCCATCGCTCGACACGGTCACATGCACCCACTCGCCCACCGGCAGCGGCTCAGCAGCGCGGACGGAGATCGCATCCCCCGGCCAGAAGTGAACGAGCGACCATTGCAGGTGGCCGTCGAGCACCAAAAGTTCATAGCCACGGCTCGCCGCATCGGTCCAGGCCTGCGAGCGGTGAAAGACGACCGCCCGCTCATAGCGACTCGCTGCCTTGAGCCAGAGCGAAACCGTGAAGGGCTGGCTCCGCCTGAAGTTGCCCACCGGCGTCTGCACCGGATGGTCGCCCGTGAGGTGCACGGCCTGGCCGGCGTGACCCTCGACGAGCGTGTTTTCCGGCGGCGACGTCGCGGCCTTGTCGGCGGCCAGCAGGCTGGCGAACGTGCCGTTGGCGGCGCGTTCGTCGAACGAATAGCGAACCAGTTCGCCAGGAATGACGGCCGCCGCATCGGTTGCCAGGGCCGCCGGCGTCTCCGCTGTACCAGCGATCCAGTCGGCAATGCGACCGCGGGCCTCCGCCTCGCACCGCTCCAGATCAACGGCCGCCTCAGCCGCGGCCTCATCGGCTTTCGCGAGGGCCGTTGCCATCTTCTCATCGACGATCCGCAGCTTGGGCGTCGGCACGGCCGGTGTGAAGAATGAGTAGAGCCCCGCCTCGTCAACGTCGTCGAAAAAGGCGAAGAACTGATAAAACTCTTTCTGGGAGAGCGGGTCGAACTTGTGGTCGTGGCAACGGCAGCACTCGAGCGTGAGCCCGAGGAACGCGGTGCCAAACGTCGTCACGCGGTCGTTGATCGAGTTGACGCGATACTCCTCCTCGACCGACCCGCCTTCACACTCCTGCTGATGCAGACGGTTGAACGCCGTGGCCAGAATCTGCTCGTCAGTGGCATGCGGCAAGAGGTCGCCAGCGAGTTGCCAGGTGGTGAACTGATCCCACGGCAGATTCTTGTTGAAAGCGGAGACCACCCAGTCCCGCCAGGGCCACATCGGTCGCTCGCGGTCGACCTGAAAGCCGTAGCTGTCGGAATAGCGGGAGAGGTCCATCCAGTCGGCCGCCATCCGCTCGCCATACCGCGGGCTCGCCAGCAGCCTGTCCAAGAGTTTTTCATAGGCATCAGGCGAGGTGTCGGCGACGAACGCCGCGACCTCGGCGGGCGTGGGGGGCAGGCCCGTGATGTCGAACGTGGCTCGACGGATGAGCGTGGTCTTGTCGGCCTCGGGCTGCGGCGCGATGCCACGTTGCTTGAGCTTGGCCTGCACGATCCTGTCGATCGGATGCGCTGGCCTTGCTTCACTGCTCGGCGCGACAGCCTCGGCAAGCTCCGGCTTCGCCACCGGCACGAACGCCCAGTGCGGCTCGTACGGCGCCCCCTGGGCAATCCATCGCTTGAGCAGATCGACCTGTTCGTCGGTGAGTCGACCGATTTTGGCCTCGGGCGGCGGCATCACGGAATCGGGATCGGTCGAGATGATCCTGGCGACGAGTTCGCTCGCATCGACGTCCTCCGGCACGATCGCCCGCGCGCCACTGTCGAGTTCGGCGGAGGCCTGCTCGGCCATGTCGAGCCGCAGGCCGGCCTGCCGATTGCCGCTGTCGGGACCGTGGCAGGCGAAGCAGTTGTCCGACAGGATCGGACGAATGTCGCGGTTGAACGAGATCCGGGCCGGCGACTCTACCGGTGCAGCGAGCAGCCCGGTCGGGCCCCAGATGGCCGCCATCAGGGCTAGAGCCGCGAAAGCGGCAGCCGAGCGGCGTATCTTCAATACTGCTTTCGAGCAACCCATGGAAACATGTTTCCTGTCAGGGTCACCCGCGTCGCCGATTCGAAGCGTCCCATGAAACGAGGACTGCTCAAATCGCGGACCGTCAGGCTTGCTGTCTGACGATCGATCGGCGGGAGGGAGGGAGCGGCACGATGGTCGTACCGCCACCCCTCTGAGTATGACGTGCAGAGCCGTTTGGAGCAAGAAAACCTGCCGCTGGCGTCTGAGGGCGGCAGATGGGGTGGTAGGCTACCGGCACGAGGGCGTTGGTTGAGTAACACGCTGGACGTTTTCCCTATGAAACACAGGACCATGAAGACGCTGCTGGTTGCCCTGCTGGCGACTGTCACGGTGCTGCCGTCGGCGCTGGCCGAGCCAGCCGCAATGCCTGCGGCGGCTGAGTGGAGCCAGGAACTCGTCGCCGAGATCCTCACCGACGCTCGGGCCAACGGTGATCCGCGGCGGGGCGCTGGGGTGTTCAGCGTGGCCACGAGCGCCTGCACGTCGTGCCACAAGGTCGCGGGGCAGGGTGGTATCGTCGGCCCAGAACTCACCACCGTCGCCAAATGCCTTACGCCGGAGGAGATTGTCGAGTCGCTCCTCTGGCCCGATCGGCTCGTGAAGCCCGAATACCGGGCGTTTTCCATCACTACCACCGACGGCC
>CANHCU010000202.1 GCA_947459185.1 Planctomycetaceae bacterium
CCTGCCAACTTGCGGAATTTTCCGATTGGGCAGGAAGTCCGGCGGAGGTGGATCGCCGCGCATAAAAAACCACTCCCCCGGGAGTCCGGAGGAGTGGTTCTGTGTGATCCAGATGGCCCCAAGGTGGCCTGTTCCAGCCTAGCGATGGTGGCTGTGGATGTGCCGCTCGTCAAAGTCGAGCCACCACCAGCCGTCGTCCCACTCGAGCGAAACCCGCCGCCAGCCGAGCGGCACCTGCGGATAGGGGTAGAACGGACCGATGTAAGGCCAGGCGGTCGGGGAATACTGGGTCGGATACTGCACGGCAGCCACGTTGGGCGAGGCAGCATAGCTAGGCCATGCGTAGTTGGGCATGTTGGGGCCGTCGCTCCGGCCGGGGATCGGCGGCATGCCAACTCCCGTGCCACCCATCGGCATCGGTCCACCGGCATACCCGGGGCCGCCGCTGGCGTAGCCGCCCGCTCCGGCCTGACCGCCACTGGCATAACCACCATCAGCCATGCCACCGTCGGCCATGCCGCCATTCACGGCCCCCCCTTCGACGACCCGCATCGAACCAGGCACCATCTGGCCATCGGCCACCGGCCCCTCATACCCACCGGGCGATGGCAGGTGCATCGGGTCTGCCTGCATGCCGCCCCGCATCGCGGTCCGCTGTACAGGGCCCCGCATCGCCATCCGTGGGTCGCGGCCCTGCCCAGGCATCGGCTGGGAGCGGGGCTGGCCAGCGACGGGCTGCATGGACCGTGACGACGTCATCGCGAGAGGGCGGGGAGAATTTGGTGTCTGCCGGCCGCTGGCAGCACCCTGCGGCCTGGCGTTGGCACCCTGCGACTTGGTCGTGGGGGCCAAGGCCTGAGCAAGCTGCACCGGGGCCTCCTGGCCGCCGAAGGCGAGCTGACCGCGGGCCGCCGGCTGGGGTGGACCAGCCAACGACTTTGCCGCTGCGGCAGGGGTTGAGGCATTCTTCGCTGCTGCTGGCGAAGGCATGCCGACGACGCCCCAAGACGAGGACGGCATGCTGAATGCGGGCGTTCCCCCGGCCGATTCCGCCTGCTTGCCGATGGCGAGGCGATTGACCACGCGTTCCACGCCAGGAGTGTTTTCAGCAAGGCTCACGGCAGCCGCGAGTTGCTTCTGATCGGCAACGCGACCCTCGAGCCAGACGGTGCCAGACTTCGCCTTCACGTTGACCTTATAGCCGGCCAACGAACCTGATTCCCGCAGCTTCGCGGCCACGGACCCCGCCAGGTCATCGGCCCGTGCCGCCGGCAGGACGAGCGATGTGCCGACCACGGCCATCACGAATGCGGACCTCAGAATGGACATGCATGACTCCTTGGATCGATTCAGCTGCGGCCCGCACAAAAATTGCTGCAAGCCCCTCGGAAAACGGGAGGGCACGCATGCCCAACCTATGTCCCGGTATCTATTCGGCGCACGATCATGCCGAAGGGGAGTTTTTTTCCGCTGCCAACGAAAACGCCGGTCGCGTCAGCGAAGCCGCGCAGGCGGGGCAGAACGGGCAAGAGATCGCGGGCCGCGGCGGCGGTCTTCAAGCTGGCTGTGCTAGCGAAAATCCTGGCTACGCTAGCGAAAATCGATGATGGCGATGAGCGTCATCAGCGTGAGCGTGACGGCGCATGCCGCACTCGAACCTGGGCCAAACTGAAGACTCCAGCCGCACAGCCCCCCAACGACGACCAGCGACACGAGGCAGAGCCACTGACCGCCCCGTTCATAACGGGTGCCCTCGGTCAAACGGGCGGCGGCGGCGGCCATGATTCCCAGCACCTGAACGAGGCCCAGCGTGCAGAGCAGCGGGCTAACGGCAATGGCGAGCAGCGTCATGGCCGGACAGTAGCGGACCGGCCACGCGGCCAGCAAAGCCAGTTTTTGGTTCCGGTCAGACCATGGTCACTTGCTCTCGAGTCACTTGCTCTCGAGCAACGCATCGATCTTCTTCTCCAACTCGGTGATCACGACGTTGCGGTCAACCACCTTCCCCTCGGCATCGAGCAGGATCATCGTCGGCAGCGTCAACACCCCCAGTTCCTCGGCCAATCGACCGTCGAGGCCCCCGGCCTCGTGAAGCTGCGGCCACGCGATCGGCTTCGCCTTCAAAAACTTTTCCAGTTGCGGCTTGTCGGAATCGAGCGCGATCCCGACGACCGTAAACTTCTTGGGGCCATACTTCGCCACCAACTCACGGATCTGCGCCATGTCCACCTTGCACGGCTCACACCAGGTGGCCCAGTAGTGCACGAGCACAGGAGTGCCACGCAGCGATTCGAGCGACACCTGCCGGCCATCGATCGCCACGCCAGAGAGCGCCAGTGGCTTGCCCACGCTCTCCAACCGCCGCACCGCCCCACGAGCCTTCCGGGCGGGAATCGATTCCGGGAAAGCCTTGACGATGGCAGCATACCGCTCGAGCGCCTCCCGCTCCTTGCCGGAAAACTCGTCGGCAATGCCCATCTGCAGCATCGCCTCGGCCGCATCGGGCGAGGCGGGATGCTTGGCAACAAACGCCTGCAACTCCTCGAGCCAGGCGGCCTGTACTTTGTCCACATCGACGCCCGGCTGCTGCATGTTGGCGGCATACCGGGCCTGCGCCAGGCGAAACACCACAAACCCGACGAGCGGCTCATCAGCCGCCACGGCCGTGGCCAGCTGCTCCAACTTGGTGGTGCCATCGGCGAGCGAGCCGTCCTGCACCCCGGCCGCGAGCGTCTCAGCGTATTGCTTCACCCAGAATGGCCGTTCGGCGACGTCAGCAGCCTCCACGACCTGCCCCAGAATCGTCACCTGCTCTTCGGCCAGTTTCTTGCGATCGTTGGCGTCGGCGGCGGCGAGTTTCGTCTCCAGATCACGCAGTCGGCTCAGGAATGGCTTGAGTCGCTCGCTCGACTGAGGCCCGGCATCGGCCTGCTGGCCAGCTCCCACTCTGGGCGTGAAAAAGCCGACTGCCTCAGCGACATCGCTCTGGTCACCCGACACCTGCGGTGCCGCCACCGGCCGCCAGGCATCACCGCACCGCACCAGCGACCCGACGAAAACCTGACCGTTCTTTGCCCCGCTTTCAACAATGGCCATCACGTTGTCGTAGGCGAGCACGTCCCGGGCCACGCCGTCGCTGCCGGCCGGCAGCGTGCCCGCGGGCTGGGGCGTCATCATCGTGCTCCACTTCGACTCGGGGCCAAACTGCTTCTGCGCAGCGGCGATGCGGGCAAATTCAGCCGGGGCCGCAGCCACGCGTTCCAACAACTCGGCAAGTCGCTGCCCCTCGAAGCCAGCCGCCTCCAGATCCGCCTTGGTGGGCAGGAGCCGCTGGAAGGCCGCCGTATCGCGTGATTTGATGGCCTCCACAAGCTCCCGGCAGACCTCCTCGGCAGAGATCGCCTTCCAGGCATCGATCACGCCATTTTCGTCTTCATCGAGGCCCCAGCGGCTGCCGGCGGAATTGAGCCACCGCGACTGATCAACCTTGGCGTTGTGATTGGAATCGATGTCGCGAAACACCTCGATGCCATCCTTGTAGTAGCTCCAACGATCGACCACCCGATCGGCGTTGGTATCGGCAAACACCCGCAGGATCTCGCCGCTCGGCCCACGGACAACGAATGCCGAAGCCCCACCAGACTTCTCGGTCTTGATGGTGGCGTTCTTGGCCGCGTCCCCCTCGGGACGGTCATAGTCCACGTCTTTCTGGCTGGGACGCAGGCCGAGGGCGTATTCCACCGTGGGGCCGGCTGCTTCGAGGGTGGTCGAGAGGCCCACAAGGCCGGCGAAGAGCGTCAGGCACCACGATGCCACGCCTGGCAGAAAACCACGGGAAAACAACGCCTTTGCGACGGCGGCTCGCATGCTCGACATGATCACGTTCCTCTCAGGTTGGAGTTTCCGCACAACGTAACGAGAACGCCGGGTTGCGCCTGCCCCATTTTCTAGCCCCAGCAGCCCCCGCCGCAGGAGCCTTGCCCCCTTTGAAAACGCCCCGCCTGCATCTACACTTCGAGTGGGTTCCCGCTTCGGGTCCCGGATTGCTTCCCGCGCGCGTAGCTCAGTTGGTTAGAGCGCTACCCTGATAAGGTAGAGGTCCCAAGTTCGAATCTTGGCGCGCGCATTCCATGTCCGCGGTCCCAGCCGCGGAAGTCGATTTTCCATGTCCGCGGTCCCAGCCGCGGAGGTGAGTGTCGTCGGGGACGTAGCTCAATTGGGAGAGCA
>CANHCU010000203.1 GCA_947459185.1 Planctomycetaceae bacterium
CCTGCCACGCAGTCGATGACGCAGCGGGAGCCGGGATCGGCGAAGGTGGAGGAGACGAGGAGGATGTCCGACTTGTTGTGCGTGCCATTCCGTCCCGGGTGGCAAGTCGGAATCTCCGAGCGACGGAACCTTTGCCGTCCCGGCGGCGCGGCGCCGTGCGGGGTGGCCGGGCAATTGCGGTCCCTTGCTTGCGCTGCGGGTTTGCCTGGGAGCAGGTTTCGATGAGAGCGGGCTGTAACTGGTCATCAAACTGGCCAACGGCCTGCGGAACTGGACGGCGCCGGAATTTGCCCTACAAAAGTGGCTATGACATCAACCGCCGTCACGGAAACGAATCTCGGCATCGGCCCGCTCTACCGCGGCAAGGTTCGCGACTGCTACCGCTTGGACGATTCGGCGTTCGGCCCTGCGATGCTCATCGTCAGCACCGACCGGATCAGTGCCTTCGACTGGATCCTGCCCACGCCCATTCCCGACAAGGGGAAGGTGCTCACCGCGATCTCGGCATTCTGGTTTGACTGGCTGTCATCCGGGCCGCGGTCCCAGGCCCATCATCTGCTCACGACCGACATCGATGCCATGGGCCTGCCGGCCTCGGTCGATCGCGACCTGCTCCGCGGCCGCTCGATGCTCGTGCGGCAGGCCGAGGTGATCCCGTTCGAATGCGTGGTACGCGGCTGGCTGGCTGGATCGGGGCTCGCCGAATATCGTCGCAGCGGCACCGTCTGTGGCGTGCCACTGCCCGCCGGCCTCGGCCCGGGCTCACCGCTGCCGGAGCCGATCTTCACGCCGGCGACGAAGGCCGTGACCGGGCACGACGAGAACGTGTCGTTCGAATTCATGGCCGATCGCATCGGCGGCCCGCTGGCAGCAACCCTCCGCGACAAGAGCCTCGACGTGTTTCGCCGCGGGGCTGAGCATGCCGTTTCCTGCGGGATCGTCGTCGCCGACACCAAATTTGAGTGGGGCCGCCTCGCCGATGGCTCGCTGATTTTGGTCGATGAGGTGCTCACCCCCGATAGCTCGCGGTTCTGGCCGGCAGACGGACTCGTCCCGGGCCACGTTCCCGACTCGTTCGACAAGCAATTTGTGCGGGATTGGCTGGAGTCGAGCGGCTGGGACAAATCGAGCACCCCCCCCGCCCTTCCGGCCGACGTGGTCGCCAAGACGCGGGAAAAGTACCTGGAGGCCTGCCGGTTGCTCACCGGTCGGCTTCCCACCACCTGATACCTACCGGGCTTACCTGACGGGCTTTTTGCAGGGTTTCTGGCCTAGGGGGGCGTGCCTGCCGAAATTAGACTGAAGTGCGTTCGCTCACGCCGGGCTGCCCCTTCCTGCCACCGACACTTCTTCGTAAAAGCCTTCCCATGCTGCGCTACTGGACCGCCGGAGAATCGCACGGCCCCGCTCTCGTGGCTCTCGTTGACGGATTTCCGGCCGGCATGGTCGTTGACAAGGCCTTGATCGATGCGGAGCTCGTCCGCCGCCAGGGTGGCTATGGCCGCGGCGGCCGACAGCGGATCGAGACCGATGCCGTCACGTTTCTCTCGGGCCTCTGGCACGGCACCACCCTCGGCAGCCCTCTCGCCCTCGAAGTCATCAATAAGGACGCCAAGCTCGAGCGGCTCGAGGACGTTGACCGACCGCGGCCAGGCCACGCCGACCTGCCTGGCGCCGTCAAGCATCTCGGCGGCGTCCGTGCGGTGCTTGAACGGGCAAGCGCCCGCGAAACCGCTGCCCGTGTGGCCGCAGGTGCCCTGGCTCGCCAGTTGCTCGCGCTCTTCGGCATCGAAGTCGCCGGCTGGGTCACGGAACTTGGCGGCGTGGTGCTCGGCGATCGGCCTGGCACGCTCCCTGAACTGCGGGCGCTCCGCGACTCGAGCGGCATCTATTCGCTCCATCCCGAGCGCGATGATGAAGTGACCGCGCTCATCGACCGCGTCGGCAAGGAGGGGGACACGCTCGGCGGCGTGGTGGAGGTCCGTGTTGATGGGCTGCCGATCGGCCTGGGCACGCACGCCCAGTGGGATCGCAAGCTCGACGGCCGGCTCGCGCAGGCCGTGATGGCCGTGCAGGCGATCAAGGGCGTGGAAATTGGCATGGGTTTTGAAGCGGCCCGGAGGCGCGGCTCCGAGGTGCATGATCCGATCCACTACGACGAGGCAGCACGCAGCGGCCCGCAACTCGGCTTCACCCGGCCCACCAATAATGCCGGCGGCCTCGAGGCGGGTATGACCAACGGCCAGCCGCTCGTGGTCCGGGCCGCCATGAAGCCGATCAGCACGCTGCGGAAGCCTCTGGAGTCGGTGAACCTGAAGACGAAGCAGGTTGAGGAGGCCGCCTACGAGCGGAGTGACGTGTGTGCGGTCAGCGCCTGCAGCGTGATCGTGGAAAGCGTCGTTGCCTTTGAGGTGGCGGCTGCCCTCGTGGACAAGTTTGGCGGCGATAGCATCGAGGAGATGCAGGCACGCTGGACGCTCTACCACGACCTGGCGCGGAGTCGGTAGTCGGCTCGTGAGGCGGCAGGCTGGCGGGTCGCCGAGGCGATCCGGTTTCTGGCAGGGAACAGGTCTGGCAGGGAACAGGGATGTTCATCGAACGGTCGGCAGCACGGATTCGGCTGGTACGCACGCTCTTCGTGCTGCTTGCGGTTCTGCCCTGCGCCGGCCTCTGCGGCTGGGCCGCGGTGCGACATTCCAAAAGCCATCGCGAGGCGATTGAACGCCGCTTTGAGCAGGTGATCGGACTGCCCCTTGCGATCGGCGGCGTGGAGTATGTGCGGCCGAATGTGATGCGGCTGCGAGACTGCCGGCTGTCCGCGGCTTCGGGGGCCGTGGTGCTGGCGGCACCGGCGATCGAGGTTGAATCTCTGGCGAGTGAACTGAGGATCACGCTCGGAAGGCTCGACTGCACCCCAGAGTTGGCCCGTGTGCTGGCCGGCCTGGCACGGGATTGGTTGCGGCAGCCGGCCCGATTTCCAGTGGATTGCGTGGTCGATGTCGATGACTTCTCCTGGCGGCCGCGCCAGGCCGCCGCGGCGGAGGGGGCCCGGCCAGGAGGTCGCGAGCCGGCACGCACCGTTGCGAGATCGCTCCATGTCGAATGCGTGGCGGCCAACGGCTCCCGCGCGGTCCGCGTCCGGCGGAATGGCGAGAGCGGTCAGTCGCCCAGCCAGTCCCCCGACGAGGTTCGCGTCGTGGCCGGCGCGCTCCCGGATGCCGGTGGTGAGGGGGTGGCCCTGCAGTCCGACGACATCCGGCCAATGGAACTGGATCAGGGGCTCGCCGAGGGGCTTGAGGTGACTGGCACGATCACGGAACCGCTGCCGATCGCCATCTTCGAGGCGCTGGTGGGGCTGGATGCGGGTGCATTGCCTTTGGGTGAGGAGGCTTCCGTGAGCGGGACGATCGGGGCGGTGGTCGACGCTGGTCTGGCCCGCGGCTCTGCCCGGGGGCGTCTCGAACGAATTGATCTGGGGGCAGCGAGTCTCCATCTGTCTCACCGCGTGTCGGGTGAGGCATTGCTGGCGATCGACAAGCTCGAGTGGAACCGCGGCAGGATCACGGCCTGCGAGTGCCAGTGCTCGGTCTCCCGCGGCCGTGTCGGCCAGCGGTTGCTCGACGCATGCGTGTCGGCGCTCGGCTGCCGTCCGGGCCCCGCCTACCGGTCGCTCGCCCGCGACGAGGTGCGGGGTTTTGATGATGTGTCGGCCCTCTTGCGGCTTGATTCCTCAGGTCTTGACCTCCGGGCCGCACCGGAGAGGGGAGGCTCCCTGGCGAGAACGCAGGGGCTGTCAATCTTGGATGAGCCGCAGGTGGCGGCGCCGTTGGATCGGCTCGCATGGCTGCTCGCGCCGCCAGGGGCTGTGGCTGTGCCGGCCTCAAGGGCCACGGCCTGGTTGCTTGGCTTTTTTACGATCGATGTCCCTGGCGGCCAGGCGGTGCGGCCCCTCCGCCGCAGCGAATTTTGACCCATTTTTGACATGGGGCAGACGTCGGTCTGACCGCTGAGGCTGGCAAGTCTGCCGAAATACGTCACAGTAGTCGCCGCTGGCGGAGTGCTGGCCCTCGCGATCCGCTGCGGACGCGGTTTGTCCCTCTCGTGTGAGAGGCGGCGAGCACGACGCAGCGGTCACGTCAGGATGAACGTGCGGCCTCACGAAAGGAACTGATGATGCCCTCAAGCCCCACCCGCCATCGCAAGACTGTTCACCATCAC
>CANHCU010000204.1 GCA_947459185.1 Planctomycetaceae bacterium
ATGCGGTCGGCGTTGCGGAGCGTGGAGAGCCGGTGGGCGATCGCGATCGTCGTCCGCCCGCGGACCAGAACGGCGAGCGCCTCCTGGATGCTCTTCTCCGCCTCAGCGTCGATGTTGCTCGTCGCCTCGTCGAGCACGAGCACCCGCGGGTCGTAGAGCAGCGTCCGCGCGATCGAGAGCCGTTGCTTCTCGCCGCCGGACAGGCCGGCCCCGTGCTCGCCCAAGAGTGTCTCGTAGGCCAGCGGCTGCCGGCAGAGAAAATCGTGGGCGCCGGCCGCCTTCGCGGCTGTGAGGCCCTGTTCGATCGTCGCCTGAGGCCGGCCGTAGGCGAGGTTTTTCCAGATCGTTCCCCGAAAGAGGAATGATTCCTGGAAGACGACGCCGAGTTTCTCACGCAGGTCGTGCATCGACAGGTCACGGAGGTCGATGCCATCGATCGTGATGCTCCCCTCCTGAACGTCGTGAAACCGCGACAACAGGCTGACGAGCGTGGTCTTGCCGGAGCCGCTCCGACCCACGATCCCCACCATCTCTCCCGGCCGCACCTCGAACGACACGTCGCGGAGGACCGGCTGGTTACGATCGTAGCCGAATGTCACGTCGTCGAAGCGAATTGCACCGCGAACATTCTCCCAGGCCACCGGCTGCTTCGGCTCCGTGATCAGGGCCGGTGTGTCGAGCAGTTCCAGCACCCTCTGGCTGCCGGAGAGAAAGCTCGTCAGCCAGGTCGTGAAGTTCGACAGCGCGCCCAAGGGGGCGTAGAACATCGCGAGGTAGGCGAGGAAGGCGATCAGTTGGCCGAGCGTCATCTCGCCGCCGATCACGTCCCGCCCGCCGACATACCAGACGATCAGCCCGCCCAGCCCGAAGACGATCTGCATCGAGGCGGCGTAGGTGGTATTGGTGTGTTCGACCCATTGCCGCCACTGCCGGAGGTGGTCGCTGGCGGAGTGGAAGCGGTCGCGTTCCCGCGATTCCTGCGAGAAGGCCTTCACGACGCGAATGCCGGAGAGCATGCCGGAGAGCGCCGCCATCTGCTTGCTGGAGGCGTCCCAGAGCCGGTAGTGCCGTGGATAGACGTGCTTCCAGAAGATCCACGAGCCAAGGATCACCAGAGGCACCGGAATGAGGGTGAACAGGGCGAGCTTGGGATTGATCCAGACGAGCATTGCTCCCACGCCCACGAGCTGCACGATCTGCAGCAGGAAGCCGCCGGTGATCTGGTGCATGAGGCCGTGCAGTGCCTCGCTGTCGTGGGCCACACGGCTGATCATCGACCCAACCTGATGGCGGTCGTAGTAGGAGATCGAGAGGCTCTGCAGCTTGGTCACCATTTCGTCGCGGAGCGTTGCGGTGATGCCCGTGCCGATGTCGGTGGCGAGGCGACCCTTGAGAATGCCGACAACCGAAAGCAGCACGCGGGAGAGGGCCAGGGCCAGGACGACGACCAGCAGCGCCGTCTTGAAGTCGGGCGTCACGGTCGCCGTCGCATCGGCCCGCCCCGACAGGATGTTGTCCACCATGTACTGCTGCAGCTTGGGGGGCGCGAGTTCGGCCACAACTCCCAGAAACGTCAGCAGACAAAGGAGGATCGCGCCGCGGGTGTAGGGACGCAGCAGCTCCCCCACACGCCGCAGGATCTGGCCCTTCTGCATGCACCGCGGGCAGGTGTCGTCGCGGGTCGCCAGCCGGAGGCTGCAGGATGCACACCGGGGCGGATCGAGAGGCGCGGTGCGGGCATCGCCGTCGCTCCAGCCCGGCAGCATGGCCAGCGGCTTGCCGTCGTCGGGGGCCGCGTCGCGCGCCTGCTCCAGTGCCCGCGACACCTTGTGAAACCGTGTCGCCATGGCGTTGGAATACCGCACCAGATCGACCCAGTCGCCCCCCTCGCGGACCTGCAAAGTGCCGCCCCCCACGCCGGCGCTGGTTCGCACCCGGTCGATCCCATCCCAGGCCACGCTCCGCAGGGAGCTGCCGGCGGAGGCCCCGTCGGGCGTGTGGTGCGGAGCGATTTCAGGCACCACCGAGAGGTGGTCTGGCGTGACGACCAGCCACTCCCTGAAGGGTCGGCCATCCAGCCCCACGTCGGTGTCGATCGAGAGCAGAATCGGCCGGTGATTAAGCCCCGCCTGATCAAGAGAATGCCGCACCGCGGCCGGTAGCGGGGGGAGCGGCACCGACGGGATGTCGCTTGGCGATCGGCCCTCAGCGGGCGTATGATCCGACGGAGCTGCGGCGAGAGTGGTGATCGCGGCGTCCTTGGCAATCTTGAAACGACGGAGTGTGTTCATGGCATACGCACGGCGCTGGGCCTTGGTTCGCGGTCGAAACAGTTGGGGGGCGGTGGGGATGCTCGCGGCCCTGCTGGCCTGCGGGGCCGCCACGGCCATCGCGGAGGAGCCGGGATTCGAGACGCTGTTCGATGGCAAGAGTCTGGCAGGCTGGAGGGTGAATGAGAACCCTGCCAGTTGGAAAGTTGTGGATGGGGAGATCGTCTGCCTCGGGCCGCGGAGCCATCTGTTCTACGTGGGGACCGACGCCGCGAAGCCGGCCGACTTCAAGGATTTCCACTTCAAGGCCGACGTGCTGACGAAACCCAATGCCAACTCGGGCATCTTCTTCCACACGGCGTTCCAGCCGGAGGGCTGGCCCGCAAAGGGCTATGAGATGCAGGTCAACAACTCGCAGAACGACCCGGTGCGGACCGGTAGCATCTACAACGTCGTGAAGAACTTCATCCCGCCGGCAGCCGACAACGAGTGGTTCACCGAGGAGGTCATGGTGAAGGGCAAGGCCGTGACCGTGCTCGTGAACGGGAAGGTGCTCTTTGAATTCGTCGAGCCGGAGGGGGTGACGGGCACTCGCAAGCTCTCGAGCGGCACCTTTGCCCTGCAGGCCCATGACCCGGGCAGCGAGGTTCACTACAAAAATATCCGCGTGAAGCGGCTGCCCTAAAGTTATGCTTCGTTCAGTCCGATCGTAAACATGCTGATGATTCCCTCAAACTCGCCTCAATAGGTGTATTCATGATCATGCCCACGCTGCCGGCAGGGATTCGCGACGACATTACACAGTGCATCGGTCGGACGCCGCTCGTCCGGCTGAGGCGGGTGACTGAAGGCTGCGTGGCAACGGTCGTGGGCAAGATCGAGAACATGAATCCGCTCTGGAGCGTGAAGGACCGCATCGCGGCCGCCATGGTCGATGCCGCCGAGCGGGACGGGCTGATCGGCCCCGACACGATCATCATCGAGCCCACCAGCGGCAACACGGGGATCGGTCTGGCCTATGTCTGCGCCGCCCGCGGCTACCATCTGCGGGTGACCATGCCGGAGAGCATGAGCCTCGAACGCCGGCGGATGCTCAAGGCACTCGGAGCCGAGCTTGTGCTCACGCCCGCCGCCGAGGGCATGCCTGGCGCGGTCCGCCACGCCGACGAGATCAGCCGCTCAAGCAGCCAGTTTTTCATGCCGCAGCAGTTCAAGAATCCCGCCAACCCCGAGATTCACCGCAGGACGACGGCCCTGGAAATCTGGGAAGATACCGAAGGACAGATCGACATCCTGGTGTGCGGCGTGGGCACCGGCGGCACGATCACCGGCTGTGGCGAGGCGCTCAAGGCCAAGAAGCCGGACCTCAAGGTCGTGGCCGTCGAACCGGCCAACAGCCCGGTGATCTCCCAGAAGCTGGCTGGCGAGGCGATCAAGCCGGGGCGGCACACGATCCAGGGCATCGGCGCGGGTTTCATCCCCGACATCCTCAACCTCAACATCATCGACGAAGTGGTCAAGGTTGACGACGAAGATGCGATGGAGACGGCCCGGCAGATGGCGAAGCGGGAAGGGCTCATGTGCGGCATCAGCTGCGGTGCGGCGGCCTGGGGCGCGCTGCAAGTGGCGCGGCGGCCTGAGAACGCCGGCAAGCTGATCGTGGTTGTGCTGCCCGACCTGGGCGAGCGGTACCTCTCCACCCGACTCTTTCCCGAGTAACCGGAGAAAATAGAGAAAATAGGGACGGGAGCGATTTTTTGAAGCTACCGTGCCTCTTCTTGGCGCAGAAACGTATCACCTCGGTAGACCGAAAAATCGCTCTCGTCCCTATTTTCGCTGG
>CANHCU010000205.1 GCA_947459185.1 Planctomycetaceae bacterium
ATTGCTTCGCCGCCGGCGGCAAGAGCTTCTGCGTGGCGACGCGGACCGACAAGAAGCCGGGGCTGATCGTCTACGAGATGAATCCGGCAGCCGGCATGGGCAAGGCGGTGATGCGGATCAACGGCGACGGCGGCATCCAGAAGGATGCGGACGGCGACGGCCTGATCGCGGATGGCGACCCCGTCACGCCGGCCGTGCCCGGCATCAACCTCAACGGCCGGCATGTCCGCACGAGCCGCTTTCGTCCCGACGGCATGCTCGTGAGCGCGGCCCCGATGATCGTGCCGATGACCGGCCTCGGCCCCGATGGGCTGCCCGTCTTCGCCTTCGACAAGGCCCAGCTGCTCCAGCCGACGTTCGGTGGCGGGAAGGAGTTTCTCTCTCCCTACGACTTCACCACGAAGGAGACCATCAACACGCGGGAGGAGGCAGTGCTCGATTCGCGGGGCACGCTTGTCGCCGGCACACTCCTCAAAGGGAGCGCGGGCCCCGACCTCTGCACCGAGCACGGCGGGGAGACCGACATTATGGGCATCGCCCCCGACGGCCACGTACGGTGGCTCAACCCGCTCGATCCCAAGGGGCTGAAGGCCGGCTTCTTCGGGCTCCACAACCTGCTCGACGTCACCTTCGCCGGCCGCGGCGCCGAGTGCGAGTTTGAAACCATGGACGCCGACGGCCTCGGCACCGGCGTGCTCGGCACGCCCGTCGCCATGGGCTGGTCCGGCATGTGGCTCGACAACGCGAGGCAGTCGTACGGGTTCGTGGGTAACGATGGCAAGGCCCACATGGTGCTCGGCGACTATTCGGCACAGGCCTACCACTGGCTCACGGTCACCGGCATCGACCGGATGAAGAAGCATGCTGTGAAGGTCAAGGTGGATGCCCCGCTGGCCCAGGCGCTGGCCGCCGCGCCGGCCCAGCCGGTGCGGGATTGGTCGGTGCCGCCGGTGCCGCCGCTCGTCATTCCGAAGCTCGCCGCGGCTTTCGAGATGAACGGCGACCCGGCGAAATGGCGAGGGATTCAGCCGCTGCTGATCACCCCGGAGCTCGCCTCCAAAGCCATCGGCCCGTCGAACAACAGCGCGGTGATCCGGTTCGCCTGGCAGGGCAGCGATCTGTATGCGCAGGTGGTCAAGTTCGACGACAAGAACGTGCTCTTCCAGAAGGAGCCGGGCAAGCACTACCTGCAGGACGGCGTCGAAATCGCCATCAACTCCTTCCCGGAGGGCTTCAAGTACAACCTCACCGTGATCGACGGAAAGCCGGCCGTATTTCGCGATACCTGGCGGGCAAACTACGGCAAGCCCGAACTCAACGCGTTGCTCACGCCGGATGTGGCGCCGCGGTCGATCCGGGTGCTCGACGACACCACGCCGGTGGCCGCGGAGAGGACGCTCCTCGAGGCGGCGACCGGGGCCGATCTGTCGAAGGCCACAGCCATGGTCATCGAAGTCAAAATCCCGCAGTCGTCGATGACCCCGATGCAACGGCCTGAGCAGGAGGTGGTCTTCGAAAGCGGCAAGGGCTTCCGACTGGGGATCATGCTCAACGACAACGACGTGCCTGGCTGGGACGCTCTCAATCCGGTGGTCTGGCCCTCGACCTATGGCACGTTCGAGCGGCCCGACCGGCTCGCCCCGGCGGTGTTCGAGTGAGAGGAGATTCGTTGCCAGGTACCGAATCATGGCCCTGGCCTCCCCTCGTGGCGGCAAGTTTTTAACTTGTCCGTGTCCCGGTATCGATTCCACAAGTTAAAAACTCGTGGCCACGAGAAACGGTAGCTGACGCGGCAACCGGCAAAATCGCTCCCGTCCCCGAATTCTCTCACTGGCGGATCCGCCAGTTGTGCCCACCGAATCAATGCTATCCGATGGGGCTCCGGATGGCTGCATAACGGCGGCACTGAATGACCGAACGCTTCCCCACGGAGCCCGCATCGACATGACTTCCTCAGGCACCCTGCCCGCTGCCACGATCCCGCAGCGGCTGTTCGCCACTTGTGTGGCCGCCCTCCGGTCTGCCTTATGGGCAGCGGCCTGGCTGACGATCGTTGCCACGCCGGCCGCCCCGCTGGCAGCGGCCGAACTCGGCCTCACGCTGCCCTTGCAACGCACGGTCTATCAGACCAATGAGCGGATCGATTTCACGGTGCGGCGGCAGGCCGGCCTCGGCACGCTCGACGTCGCCCTGGAATCTGCCGACGGCAGCCGGATGGCGTTTACCCTGCCGGCCACCCGCGGCACGGAGCATTTCCATCTCAACGCCGCGCTCCTGCGGCCCGGCACCTACACCGTGGTGGTCACCGACGGCGCGGCGACCGCGCGGACCGAGATCGAGGTGTTCAGCCATCTCCGCCGCTCGAACTACCGGCTCATCAACTGGGGCTCCGCCCAGAAGCCGGAGGAACTGCTCGAACAGGGCGAGGCCGGCTTCGGCTACAACCTCTATTACGGACAGTTGTTTCGCGGCAAGACCGGCGGCCCTGCCCACGCCGCCCTGATGCGGGCCGGCGTCGACGCGGTCAGCGTCTGCACCATGAGCGGTGCCCACCAGATGGACATCCGCGGCGAGTGCGACTGGTCCGACCCCTACGTCACACGCGGCGGCACGCAGCGGGTGGCTCAACAGGCCCTGATCGATCGCAGTTTCGGCAACGTGCCGGGCGTACATTTCTACGACGAGCCGGGGCTGACCTGGTGGAAGAACCCGGAAACCGGCGTGATGGGCCCGCACGACGTGCCGCAGCAGGTGCGGGCGTTCGAGGCCACCTTCGATCGCAAGCCGCCGCAATCGTGGAAGCTCGATCCGAATAAGCCCGCCGACGTCGCGGCCTGGAAGGAATGGGCCGTCTGGAAGCTCGGGTTCATGGACGCCGCCTGGAGGGAGGCCCAGTTCGGCGTGAGCTACGTGCGGCCCGACTTCCTGTCGCTCAACCAGAGCCAATACGGGTGGACCGCATTCACCGACGGCTACTACTTCAACGTGGTGCGGAGCCTGCCGATCATCAGCGGCCACGGCGGCTACGACGACTTCGGCCTCGGGTATTTCAACCCCTCCTACTACCTGGAGATGGCCCGCGGCCGCGACCTGGCCCGCGACTGCTGGTATCTGCCGACCTGGTATGGCAACACCACCGACGACGATTACCGCCTGGAGCAAAACCTCTCGTTCCAGACCGGGATCGAGGGCATGATGTCGCCGCCGCCCCTCGAACCGGCCCGCAACGCGAGCGCCCGCAAGGCGATCGTCGAGTGCAACCGGCTGATGGGCCGGCTGGGCACGATCTTCACCACCATGCCGGTGACGAGGCCGCCGGTGGCGATGCTCTACTCACTTTCCGACGTGATCGCCGCGCAGGCCGCCGACCGGAGCTTGAACTATGCGCATGCCATGCCGCAGGGCGAACGGCTGCCCTTTACCTACCTGGCCGGCAAGCTGATCCAGCGGCAGTTCCTCCCGATCGTGGACGAGGATGTCGTCGATGGCACGCTCGCCACCCACCACAAGGCGGTGATCCTGACGGCCATCCGCCATCTCGACCCGGCCGTGACTGCGGCGCTCGAAGACTTCGCGGCCCGTGGCGGGCTCGTGCTGCTCACCGGCGACTGCACGGTCGCCGTCAAGGGCAGCGTGAATCTGGGAGTGAAGCCGCGGCTGCCCGATGAGGAGTCGGCGGCCTACAAGGCGCTCGTGGCCGCGAAGAAATGGCCCGACCTCACTCCCTTCCAGACCGTGGCCAAGCACGTGCAGGCCGCGGAGCCGCTCGCCAAGGCGATCGCAGCCCAGCTCGACAAGGCCGGCATCCCGCCGCTCTTTGAGTGCGACTCAGCCGGCATCTCCGCCACGCGGCAGGCAGAGGGAGACATCGAGTATCTCTTCGCCGTGAACGCCACGGCAGATCCGGCTGCGACAACCAGGAACGCGTCCAAGCCCACGGCAGCTACGATCGCGCTGCCGGCCGAGGGCAAGGCCATCTACGACGCCCTCAAAGGCGGACCGGCCAAGGCCAAGGAACGCTATGAGTTTGGCAAGGGCGAGATGCGGGTGTTTGCCCTCACCGCCCGTCCCATCGG
>CANHCU010000206.1 GCA_947459185.1 Planctomycetaceae bacterium
AAAAAACAAAGGCCCCCGGAACGGTCCAGATCCCAGGGGGGCGGGGAAGCTGAACCGTTTCCGGGAGCGATTGGACGGAGACTTTGCGGAATCTATCAATCGGACTCGAAGAGACGGCTGGCATCCGTGCCGCCGCCTGACTTCGAGCGGGGCACTCGATACGCCCCTCACGCCTTCAGGCCCGGGGACACTACGGAACGGTTTTTTGGGGGTCAAGGGCGTTTTCGCAGCGGATAAGCCTGATTTTCCAGGGGCTTTTTTATCCGGGCCCCGCCCGCGACTCCGGCCGTAACCACCATCCCTGCCCCAAACAGATATGCTCGCAGCTTTCCCGACCGCTGGAGACCATGCGCATGGCCGACGTCATCATGCCCGTAACCCCCGCCACACCGATGGCAGGAGCGGGCGCCCCGCCGACCGCTGAGGCCTGGAAGGCCGCGTTCGACACGGCCCACCCATACCCCGACTTCCTGGGCCGCCACGCGACGCCGGATCAGCGCAGCCGCTGGGATGCCTTCCATGGCCGCGTGACCCTGACAGCAGCCCAGACGAAGGTGCTGTCGAGTTTCGTCCGAAAGATGCCGGTGCTCGTGCTCGCCGGCGCGTGGTGCGGCGACTGCGTCAACCAGTGCCCGATCTTCGCCCACTTCGCAGCCGCTGCCCCGTCCATAGACCTGCGGTTCCTCGACCGCGATGCCCGCCCCGACATCGCGGCGCATCTCAAGGTCTGCGGCGGACAACGGGTGCCGGTGGCGGCGTTCTTCAGCGAAGACTTTTCGCCCGTCCTCTTCTACGGCGACCGAACGCTCGCAGCCTATCGAGCCGCGGCCTCTGCCCAGCTGGGCGACAGCTGCGCCAGCGGTGCGTCCCCTCCGCCGGCAGACCAAATCGCCGCGGTCACCTCCGACTGGCTCGACCAGTTCGAACGGGTGCACCTGATCCTGCGTCTCTCAGCCCGCCTGCGACAACTCCACGGGGACTGACGTCGATGACCAGCCGTGAGCGTTGGACGGTCTATCCGCTGCTGTTTCTGGCGCTGGGGCTCGCCATGCGGGCGATCGTCGTTCCCCTGGGGGAATTCGATGCGGCCCGCGTCGGCTCTCTCGAGTCGACCAGGCTGGTCTGCAAGGAGATCGTGATTGAGAACGATGATGGCACGGTCCTCGTCCATATGGGACGGGTTGTGAAGGGGGGCGGCGGCCGGATCGAGATCAAGGACAGGGATGGCATCGACACGATCGCGGTGGGCACGCGGCCGGACGACCGCGACGGCGTCGTGGAGTTCTTCGATGCAACGGGAGTTTCACAGGGCCAACTGTCTGCACCGGCCGCGGCGCCCTGAGCGGCATCGGAAGCCACCCGCTCCGGTGTTTGTTGCGGTGAGCGGGCCGCCTGCTTAGGTTTGTCAGTGATGACGCCCGTAGAGGGGAAATGGGAATCATGGACGACGATCTGACAGCGACCATGCCGGACGGCCATCCTCCGGGGGCCAGCGCCACGACCGACTGCGAGACCCTGTTTCGCGACGAAGGCGAACATGCCTGGATGTCCCTGGGCGAGGAGCGGGTCTGCGAAGGACTCTGGGGCCTGCTGCGTCGCCGGAAGAACGAACCATCCTGCCGCGATGACGTCCGCGATGCCCTCGCTCCCGGTCATCGGTATCTCATCGGCAGTCAGATCGGTCGTGGCGGCATGGGCGTTGTCTTCGAGGGGTGGGACGCCCAGCTGCAGCGGAGCGTAGCCATCAAACTGATGGACCGGAAACAAGAGGCCCGGCCCGTCGGCCTGCTCTGGTTTTTCCGCGAGGCGAGGCTCGCCAGCCAGCTCCGGCATCCCGGCATCGTCGCGATCCATGAGTTTGACCTGACCGACCAGGGGCAGCCGTTCATCGTGATGCAGCTGCTCACCGGCCAGACCCTCAAGCACATCCTGTCGCTCCGTCCGGATACCGCGGCCGAACTGCCGGGCCTCTTGGCCACTTTCCTGCAGGTCTGCCAGGCCGTCGCCTCCGCACACGGCGCAGGGGTCATCCACCGTGACCTCAAGCCGTCGAACATCATGGTCGGCCAGTTCGGGGTGGTTACCGTGATGGACTGGGGCATGGCCCAGGTACTCGGTAGTGGATCGGACGATGCCGTTTCCCCAACGGAAGACGAGCTACCCCGCATCTCGGCAAAAACGGCGGGCGAAACGGAGATACACCGCACCGTCGCCGGCACGGTCTGTGGCACTCCGGCCTACCTGGCTCCCGAGCAGGCACGCGGCGAAATCGCCCGCGTCGACCGGCGGTCCGATGTCTTCGGCCTTGGAGCGATCCTCTGCGAGATACTCTCGGGGAGCCCCCCCTTCTCGGCGGCCACCTCGGATGCCAGCTGGGCCAAGGCTGCCGCGGGGGATGTTGCTGATGCGTTCGCCAGGCTCGATGCCTGCGACGGGCCGCTCCCGCTCGTGAGCCTCGCGAAGAAGTGTCTGGCGGCCGACCCTGCCGCGAGGCCGGACGATGCCGCCGCGATCGTGGCCGGGTTGACCGACTATCTCGAGTCGGGCCAGCGGCGGGCCGAGCAGGAACTGGTACGGTTCTTCGACCTCTCGCTCGATCTCTTCTGCATCGCGGGATTGAACGGGTTCTTCCGCCAGATAAACGAGAACTTCCCACGCCTTCTCGGCTACTCGATCGACGAACTGAAATCGCGGCAGTTCATGGACTTCGTGCACCCGGACGACCAAGAAAAGACAACGACTGAGATCGCCCGGCTCGCCCGCGGCGAGTCCACGATCCAGTTTGTGAACCGCTATCGTCATGCCGACGGCAGCTACATCTGGCTGGAATGGAACGCCCGCAGCGAGCCCGATGAAGCGGCTATTTACGCCGTGGCGCGTGACGTCACCGACCGGGTGACCGCGGCCGAGACCTATCGCCGTCTGCAGACATCGCTCGAGAAGAGCCGGCAGGAATTGGTTGACTTCACCGAGAACGCCAACGTGGCGCTCCACTGGGTCGATGCCGACGGCCGGATCGTCTGGGCCAATCAGGCCGAGCTCGACTTCCTCGGCTACACACGCGACGAGTATCTCGGCTCATCGATCGCCCGCTACCACGCCGACACCGACACGATCGCCGACATCCTCGCCCGGCTCGATCGCCGTGAGTGCCTCGTGGGACGGGAAGCTCGCCTCGTGGCAAAGGACGGATCGATCAAGCACGTCGCGATCTATTCGAGCGCCTCCGTCGAGGACGGCCGGTTCGACCACAGCCGCTGCTTCACGATCGACATCTCCCATCAGAAACAGATCGAGGCCCTCGCCCAGGAGCGGGCCACGTTGGCGGCGTTCACGGCCGCGGCGGGCCTCTTTCTCACTGCCGGTGGCGGCCTGCGAAAAAGGCTTGAAGACGTGGCCGCCGAGGCCGTCGCCCATCTCGACCTGACAGCCGTGGAGGTCTGGGGCCGGAGCCAGCATGACGATGGTCTTATGCTGCTGGCCCGCGCCGGCGTGTCGATCGCTCCTGCCGGGGACTCGGTCGGGGACTCGGTCGGGATCGTGATCGGGCAGGGGCCGATCGGCCTCATCGCCCGGACCCAGCAGCCACGGCACCTGCATGACTCGCATGCTGACTGGCAGGAGTTCGACACCGCATGCCTGGCGAGGCACGGGATCCGCTCGTTCGTCGGCTATCCGCTGCTGGTGGCCGATCAGTTGGTTGGCGTCTTGGCGGTATACGCCGCCAGCCCCGTGTCAGACGTGCTGATCACGGCGCTGAGTTCCGTGGTGGCCAGCATGGCCCTGGCCATTCGACTCGAGGGATCGCCAACTTGAGTACGCCCGGTTCAAATACGCCCGGCAGGACTTGAACCTGCAGGCTGCCGTCCGGCGTCGCGATCCCTTCGGGCCTCGCTCCGCCACTGGATCGCCAACTGAAGTACGCCCGGCAGGACTTGAACCTGCAGGCTGCCGTCCGGCGTCGCGATCCCTTCGGGCCTCGCTCCGCCACTGGATCGCCAACTGAAGTACGCCCGGCAGGACTTGAACCTGCAACCCTCGGTTCCGAA
>CANHCU010000207.1 GCA_947459185.1 Planctomycetaceae bacterium
CAAACCTGGTGGACCGGATCAACAACTTTGCGGTCGCGGCCGATGGTTCGTGGATCGCCGCGGCCGGGAATCTGGGGCTGGCGGTGTGGTCGGCCGACGGCAAACTGCTGTGGTCGCAGGACTGGTCGCAGTCGAAGCGCACGACGATGACAATGGTGGCGGCCGACAGCACAACATTGATCGCCGGAGGGGGCATGAAGCTGGCGGCGTTCGAGGCCCGCACTGGCAAAGCTCGCTGGGACGTGACGCTGGCGGCGACCGGCGAGATTAAAGGACTGGCGGCGAGCGCGGATGGCCGGACCATCGCCGCGAGGACGACCGCTCAGAGTGGCCGGGGGTTCGTCGTGCGGGAGGGCAAGGTGATCGGATCGCTGCCGACCGGCGCGGACGCCGCGGTTGTCACGCCTGATGGCGGGCATGTGGGCGCGACGACCGGCGACCTGTTGAAATGGTATGCCGCGGATGGCCAACTGCAGTGGGTCTTTCGTGGCGATGGCACGTTGCGGTTCCCGCGGATGTCGCCTGATGGAAAACGGCTCGCGGTCAGCAGTGAGCTGGGAACGGTCTACGTGGTGGATGTCGTGCGTGGCACGACGACGACACGGGATATGGCCGCATTGGCGTCCCCGGCCTGGCTGCCGGATGGCGATCTGATTCTGGCGACGTGGCTCGGGACGGTCTGCCGGCTGTCACCCGACGGGACAGAGCGGTGGCGGGTGGTGGTCGCGTCGGAGCCGCGGTCGGCAGCCGCTCAACAGGAACCGGTCGCCACGTCCCGCCTGACCACGTGCTTCAACACCGAGGCGACCCCGCTGCCGGTGGCGCCGAATATCGTTTTGCCCAGCGCCGTCACCGCGCAGGCCCGGATGGGCGATAAACCGGTTTCCTTGCAGCATCCGGCCGCCTTGTTGTTCGACGGCGAGACGAGCGCCCCGAAGAAGCCGTGGGTGAGCTGGGACGACATCGGCATGATCGATTCCGGCTGGAGAGGTTCGTTCAGCCTGGAGATCGCCCTCGTTCGGCGGGTGGCACGGGTGACGGCGATCACGTTCGTCGAAGACCCGGCCCATCCCGAGTCGTGGCTGCGCGACGCGAAGCTCGAATACTGGGATGCCGACAGTGAGGCATGGAAGTTCGCGCAGTATCTCTCGTCCGACGCACCGATTCACACCCACACACTGATCAAGCCCATCGAGGGCATGAAGTTTCGGCTCACGCGGCCGGACGGGGCAGGGTGGCCGGCCAGCAACCTGCGGCTGGCGGAGATCGTGTTTCACGGCGACGATCTCGGGCCGTCGTGGCCGCCGGCCGTGCGGGCCAAGCAGCCGGTCGCCGTGCTGTTCGACGAGAACCTCGCGGAGCTGAATACCGCCTTCCAAAACGGCTTCAACACCGGCTACAAGCCGGTCAGCGCCGCGGATGCCTACAGCGGCGCGGCATATTTCGTCTTCGATCCGGCGAAGAACGTCGGCGGCCTCTCGCAGTGCCGCCCGATGCGGGAGATTGACACGTGGCTCTATCCGATCGCGGAACAGCCGGAACCCGGCCAGTATCGCTGGCTGCAGATGGCGGTGAAGCGGCTTGGCCCCGATCTCAAAGAGCTCAAGATGTGGCTGGGGCACCCGGATGGGAGCCCGTTTACCGTCATCCCGCTCAAGCCCACGGACGACTGGCAGCTCGTCCGGGTGGATCTCTGGGCGTTGGCGAAGAAACCGGCGAACGTGACCCAATTCTGGCTGGCTTTCAATAACGGGGCTGGCGCGGTCGACCAGATCGTGCTCGGCCGGACCGAGGCCGATTTGGACGCGGTGAAGCCCAAGTGAAAAAGGAGACGTAACTCTTTTCGCTCCCATCCTTCCGGCCTCTGCCGTCGATCGCGTGCCCCCGGGCGGAAGCTGGGCCACCTGGCGGATACGACAGGTGTTCTCGCCGGCATCCGTTGATACCATCAAATCATTGGAGGGGGTTTTCAACCACATGCGGAGACAGAAGCGATGAGCAGTCCTATTTTCCTGCGAGCGGCGCGGTCACGCCAAGCGTGCCTCGATGGACAGTTGGCCGGCGTTCGCGGGCAGATCGGGGGCGGTCGTCCCCGTCGCGATGGCTTCACGCTCGTGGAACTGCTGGTAGTGATCGTGATCATCGGCGTGCTCGTGGGGCTCTTGCTGCCGGCCGTGCAGGCGGTGCGTGCCGCCGCGAGAAACATGCAATGCCAAAACAACCTCAAGCAAATCGGCGTCGCGTTGCACAACTACCACGACGCCCGCAAACGCTTCCCACCCGGGACAGACGGCTTCGACGTCCGCAAATACTGGCTCGATCAGGGCGACAGTGGAAGGGCTCAAACAGCCTACGACAACGGCGAGGGCGTGGGATTCAGCTGGGCAGTGCATGTGCTGCCCTTCATCGAGGAATCCCGAAAATACGATTCGCTGAGGTTCCTCGCCCCGCCGACGACAAACACGACGGCAGGAAGAATTCAGGGCGGGCCCAACGAGCCCGCGTTCCGAAACTTTGCGCCGAACGTGCTTCGTTGCCCGGATAACCCGATGCCCACATTTATGAACGTGATGACCGGCAACAGGGATATGATGGCAAACCACTACACCGCCATCGCGGGGGCCGACATAGGCACGGCAGGCTCAAAAACGACCGGGTCGGGAAGTTATTCGAGTGCCGGCCACGGGACGGTTGCCTGGAACGGCGTGCTCTTTGTGAACTCCAAGGTCAATGCCGCCTCAATTCTCGACGGCTCAAGCTGCACCATGATGATCGCCGAGCAGACCGACTGGGCAGTGGATGGTTCGGGCCGGCGGAACACGTGCCGCTCGTGCGGAGTAGGCGCAAGCGGGTGGTCGGGAAGCGCATGGACCAACCAGACGATCAGCCACGGCCGGGATCTATGCACCAACGCAACGACGATCACGACGACGATCGGCACCCGGGTCTGCACGGCTGGCTTGCAGGACTGGGCGGGAGAATACGGGAGCAATTCGAACAACACGCCACTGCGATCGCCGCACGGCGACGGCGGCACGAACGCGCTCTTCGCCGACGGAAGTGTCCGTTATCTGCAGGCTGGCACGGACCTGACGCTGACCAAGAGGCTGGCGGTCCGAAACGACGGCATCTCGATCAACGTGCCGTGAGACGCGGCCGTCAATGCCACACCCAACCACTGGAGCGGATGCCGCAAGCGGGGACCGCGTTTGAATCATGAGGAGATCCGCGTTGCTGCGCTCGCTCGCCTGTTCCGGCTGTGCCGGTTTCACCATGCTCGCACTCGCCGTCGGGCTGACCGGCTGCAGCAACCGCTTCCCCACGGCCGAGGTCTCCGGCAAGGTCACCCTCGATGGGAAGCCCTTGTCCGGCGCGACGGTCATGTTCGTGCCCGAGCGAGGTGTTGCCGCGGCGGGCACGCTCCAACCGGACGGCACGTTCCGGCTGATCTCAGGCCGGCCTGGGAATGGGGCGGTGATCGGTTCGCACAAGGTTGCGGTGATGCCGGCCGATCCACTCAAGGCCCATTTTCCTGCGAAATACCAAAACGCGGAAACAAGCGGTTTTTCGGTCGAGGTGAGGGCCGGGAAGAACTCGTTCGAGTTCGACCTGCCTTCTGACGAAGGCCAGCAAAAACGCTGACGTCTCGTGACGCCTTTCCCTCCTCTGACTGTGGCGGCGCTCGGTAGACAGGATCGTCTGAACGTGCGTGTATGGACTACCGGGAGCATCCACTAGGTGATATGAGAAACTTCGCCCCGTTGCCTTTTCCATCCAAGCCCGACGCGCCAGCGAGGGAATCCGCGGCCCATCCCGTAAGGCCCACCGTATTCCCTTGCTTGCGCCGCGGGCTTGGATGAAGAGGGGTTTCCATCCAAGCCCGACGCGTGAACGACGGGATATACGGTGGTTGGTCGGCTATCCCCCGGCTCGCGCCGGGGGCTTCTATGGGATCGGAGAAAAGGGGATGCAGCCACTCCTGTTCGGCATGGAATGGGCTACCCGACCGTGGCGGCAGGTTTTCAATGTCCTGCCGGTCGGCA
>CANHCU010000208.1 GCA_947459185.1 Planctomycetaceae bacterium
ATTGGGAGAGCACCGCCTTTGCAAGGCGGGGGTTGAGGGTTCGATCCCCTTCGTCTCCATTTTCCCCAAGCGCCGGCCGGCTTGCCCACAGCAGTGTGGGCCTTCTTGACGGACGACTCACGCCCGCCAGTCGATGCATCTGATGCATCGCCCCTAGGCAATCCTGCGGCGTTGCTGAATAATCGCCTGTTTCCCTTGTGTAGGCTGCCTCCAGGCCTCGTGGCCTCCCCGCCCCCCGCTCGTTCCCGCCCCTCAAGCCCCGGATTCTCAATGTCTTCTGACAGCGTTCCCGCGTCTCCGTCCCATGGCCTGCCCGCCGCCGACGGCTTCCGTCGCAGCGACATTCGCAATGTCGCCATCATCGCCCACGTCGACCATGGCAAGACCACGCTCGTCGACTGCTTGCTGCGGCAAAGCGGGCAGTTCCGGGCCAGCCAACTCTCCGGGGAGCGGATTCTCGACTCCAACGATCTGGAAAAGGAGCGTGGCATCACGATCCTTGCCAAGAACATCGCCGTCGAATGGAAGGGCGTGAAGATCAACCTCATCGACACGCCGGGCCACGCCGACTTCGGTGGCGAGGTGGAACGGGTGCTGCGTATGGCCGACGGGGCGCTGGTGCTCGTCGATGCGGCCGAGGGCCCGATGCCGCAGACCCGCTTTGTGCTCGGCAAGGCCTTGGAGAGCCGACTCCGACCCGTTGTGGTGGTCAACAAGATCGATCGGCCCGACGCCCGGCCGCTGGAGGTGCTCGACGAAATCCTCGGGCTGTTCCTCGAACTGGGCGCCGACGATGAACTCGCCGACTTCCCGTTCGTCTATGCCTCGAGCCGGCACGGCTTCGCCTCGCACGATCCGTCGGTGCGGGAGGGAACGATGGAGGCACTGCTGGACATGGTCCTCGAGAAGATCCCCGGCCCGGCCGTGGATCGGGACGCTCCCCTTCGGATGCTGGTGACCACGCTCGGCTGGTCCGACTACGTGGGCCGAATCGCCATCGGCAGGATCGAGTCTGGCAAGCTCACCAAGGGAGCTTCCGTCATGCGGTCGACCGCCAGCGACGGCCTCGTGAATGCGAAAGCGCTGGGAGTGCAAGTGTTCGACAAACTGGGCCGCGTCGACGTCGAGGAGGCGACCGCCGGCGACATCGCCGCCGTCAGCGGCATCGAAGACGTGGAAATCGGCGACACCATCTGTTCGGCGGAAGACCCAAGGCCACTGCCACGGCTGTCGGTCGACGAGCCGACCCTGAGCATGGTCTTTGGAATCAACACGTCGCCTCTGGTGGGCAAGTCTGGCAAATTCCTCACCACGCGGCATCTCCGCGACCGGCTCGCCAAGGAACTGGAACGCAACGTCGCCCTTCGGGTCGATCCGATCGAGAATTCGGAGCAGTTCTCCGTCTCGGGCCGCGGCCTGCTTCACCTCTCCGTGCTGATCGAGACGATGCGTCGCGAAGGCTACGAACTTTCGGTCGGCAAGCCGCGGGTGATCCTCCGCAAAGAGGGGACCAAGACGCTCGAGCCCTTTGAGACCCTCGTCGTCGAGGTGCCGCACGACAAACTCGGTCCGGTGATGGAACTCACCGGTTCGCGACGTGGCCAACTCGTGCACATGGGCTCACGGGGCGAGTTTGCCCACGCGGTCTTCTCGATTCCCGCCCGGGGCCTGATCGGTCTCCGCACCAGGGTGCTCAATGCCACGCAGGGCACGGCCATCATGCACCACCGTTTCGAGGCCTGGCGTGAACTCGAGGGCGACGTGTCGGGCCGGGCCAACGGCGTGCTGGTCTCGATGCTGCCGGGCAAGGCCGTGGCATTCGGGCTCGATGGCCTGCAGGAGCGGGCTGATCTCTTTATCGAGCCGGGCGACGAGGTCTATGAAGGCATGATCTGTGGCGAGAATGCCCGAAGTGACGACATGGTGGTCAATCCCACGAAAGAGAAAAAGCTGACCAACATGCGTGCCAGCGGCAGCGACCGCAATATCCTCCTCAAGCCGCCGCGGCGGATGTCGCTGGAAGAGTCGCTTGAATACATCGAGGAAGATGAACTCGTGGAGGTGACGCCGGCCGTCATCCGCCTCCGCAAGATCCTGCTTTCCGAGCATGAACGCCGGAAAGTCTCGCGTCAGAAAGCCCCGGTCTGACGATCGTTACAAGTCGTAGGCGTGACCGGGCTGGACCAACTCCACGTTGGCCAGCCCCAGACTCTTGAGTTCCCTGGCGATCACATCCGCATACCGCGCCTTGCGGTGCACCACGATCCAGCGGACTTGCCGCGGCAACTTCCCGATCTCGTTGGCAAAGGTGGCAGTGCTGAGGTGTCCGGTGACGCTGGCCAGATCGGCGAGCGACCGCGGGAAACTCGCCTCCAGAAAGACGGCGTCGAGACGGTCGAGTGAGGCGAGATGCTGCCAGAAGCATTCGGTGGGCCCGGTATCAGACGGAAAAGCCACCGCGGTCCGGCCGTCATCGACGACGAATCCGATGGTCTCCACGCCGTGCGACACCGGCACGGACGTGATGGTGAGGCCGGCCCGCGTGATCGGCTGCAGCGGTTCGAGCGCGGTCGTCTTCACGAAGGCATCGCTGGGCCGTGACAAATCGATGAAATCGGGCCACATCCGGCCGTTGAACATGTCCCGATGGAGAAAGTCGAGCACGGCCCGCGACGCCAGCACCTCCACGCAGTCGGGCCCGGGTTCGTAGACGTTTTCGAGGAAAATCGGCAGCGTAGCGACGTGATCGAGATGTTCGTGGGTGATGAAGACGTGCCTCACCCGCTGCTGCCGCTGCAGGTCGGCCAGAAGCCCGATCGCCCCGGCGTCGATCGCCACCTCGTCGTTGATGAGGAACGAGACGAGAAACTGCAGGTCTGATGGGGGAGTGCTCGAATTCAGCAGTTCGATACGCATGGTTTGGATCGTATTGGTACCGGTCTCGGCTGGCTGGTCGTCGAAGATAACCGACGGCCGCGAGGTTCACATCGAGAAAAACTCGCGGATCTTCTGGAACATGTCCTGTGACTCCGGGATGGACCGGTCGGCCGATGCCATGGCCTGGGCCCGCTCACTCTGCCGCAAGTGCAACGCGGCGCCGAGTTGTTCCACGAGGTTGGGCTGGGCGGCGAGAATCCTCCGAAACGACTCCTTCCCAACCTCCAGCAGCCGGGTTTCGACGAGGGCGGCGACCGTGGCCGACCGCGGGGCACCGGTCATGAGCGACATCTCACCGAAATAGTCGCCCGCTTCCAGAGTTGCCAGCCGAACGGACGGCTTGCCCTCCTGAACGACCGTGACCTCGACGCGGCCACTCATGATCACGAACAGGCTGTCGCCTGGAGCCCCCTGACGAATCACCGGTTCGCCGGCGGCATAGACCCGCTCGACGTTCTCCTCCGCCAGCCGGCCAATCTGCTCCGGCGCGAGCGGGCCGAGCATGCCGATCCGTTGCAGGCTCTTGACGCGTCGCTCGACGGCCGTCTCCTCCGACTCGATGACGGGCGACGGCAGCTGGGTGATCCGGATCTGCTGCGTGGCCACCGGAATCTCGATGCCCTGTCGGGCAAAGGCATACCAAATCCGGTCGCGGGCTATGCCATCCACCCGGTCGCGCTTGTCGAAGTCGGTGGTGAACAGCCGCACCCAGTATTCGACGCCCCGCTCCTTGAAGTCGTTGGTGACGACCGAGGGAGCCGGATGCTCGAGCACGCCGAAGCTGCCACGGACGGCATCGATGATGGTCTGCTGCACCCGCTGGGGCGAGACATCGTAGGGTGCGACCACGAACAGCGATCGACGCGACCACGGCTCAGGCTTGGTGAAATTGCGGATCGACGCCTGTGCGAGCTGGCCGTTGGGGATGATCACATAGGCCTCGTCGAGCGTGATCACTTTCGTGGCCCGCCAGTTGATCTCCACGACCTTGCCGATGTGGGCGGGATTGCTGTCGTACTGGATCCAATCCCCCAATTCGAAAGGGTGTTCGGCATGGATC
>CANHCU010000209.1 GCA_947459185.1 Planctomycetaceae bacterium
AACGGTGCGGTGGGCGGCACGACGGCACTCGTGAGCCTCGCGACGAACAAGGGCGGGACGACTGCGATCAACGGCGGCTCGGTGAAGACTTCTAATGCGGATGGTCAGGTCTACAACGACGCAGTTGTGCTCGGAGCCAACACGGTTCTCGATGCCGCCGCGGGTGCGATCACGTTCGCGACGACGCTCGACGGGGCTTATACGCTCGATGCCAACACGACTGGCACGACGACCTTTAATGGTGCTGTCGGCGGCACGACGGCGCTTGTGAGCCTCACGACGAGCAAGGGCGGGACGACGGCGATCAACGGCGGTGCGGTAAAGACCTCGGGAGCGGATGGTCAGGTCTACAACGATGCGGTGACGCTCGGTGCGAACACGACGCTCGATGCCGCCGCGGGTGCGATCACGTTCGCGACGTCACTCGATGGGGCCTACACGCTCGATGCCAACACGACCGGTGCGACGACGTTCAATGGTGCTGTAGGCGGCACGACGGCGCTGACCAGCCTGACGACGAACAAGGGCGGCACAACGGCGATCAACGGCGGCTCGGTAAAAACGTCGGGTGCGGATGGTCAGGTGTATAACGACGCGGTGACGCTGGGCGCCAACACGACGCTCGATGCGGCCGCGGGTGCGATCGCGTTCGCGACGACGCTCGACGGGGCCTATACGCTCGATGCCAACACGACCGGTGCAACGACGTTCAATGGCGCGGTGGGCGGCACGACGGCGCTCGTGAGCCTGACGACGAGCAAGGGCGGGACGACCGCGATCAACGGCGGGTCGGTAAAAACCTCCGGAGCTGATGGCCAGGTCTACAACGACGCTGTTGTGCTCGGAGCGAATACGACGCTCGACGCGGCCGCGGGTGCGATCACGTTCGTGATGACGCTCGACGGGGCCTATACGCTCGATGCCAACACGACCGGTGCGACGACGTTCAATGGCGCGGTCGGCGGCACGACGGCGCTCGTGAGCCTGACGACGAACAAGGGTGGCACGACCGCGATCAACGGTGGCTCGGTAAAAACCTCGGGCGCGGATGGTCAGGTCTACAACGATGCGGTGACGCTGGGCGCGAACACGGTTCTCGACGCGGCTGCCGGTGCGATCACGTTCGCGACGACACTCGACGGGTCCTATACGCTCAATGCCAACACGACCGGTGCCACGACGTTCAATGGTGCTGTGGGCGGCACGTCTGCGCTTGTGAGCCTGACGACGAACAAGGGCGGCACGACCGCGATCAACGGCGGTTCGGTAAAGACGTCCGGTTCGGATGGCCAGGTCTACAACGACGCGGTCACACTGGGTGCCACCACGACGCTCGACGCGGCCGCGGGTGCGATCACCTTCGCGACCACGCTCGACGGAGCGTTTACGCTCGATGCCAACACGACCAGCGCGACTACCTTTAATGGTGCGGTGGGCGGCACGACAGCACTCACGAGCCTCGCGACGAGCAAGGGCGGGACGACCGCGATCAACGGCGGCTCGGTGAAGACGTCGGGCGCGGATGGCCAGGTCTACAACGACGCGGTGACGCTTGGGGCCAACACGGTTCTCGACGCGGCGGCGGGGGCGATCACGTTCGCGACGACGCTCGATGGGGCCTACACGCTTGCCGCGAACACGACCGGTGCGACGACGTTCAACGGCGCGGTGGGCGGCACGACGGCACTTACGAGCCTGACGACGAACAAGGGTGGCACGACGGCGATCAACGGCGGCTCGGTAAAAACCTCTGGTTCGGATGGCCAGGTTTATAACGACGCTGTGACGCTGGGCGCCAACACGACGCTCGACGCGGCCGCGGGTGCGATCACGTTCGCGACGACGCTCGACGGGGCCTATACGCTCGATGCCAACACGACCGGTGCGACGACGTTCAATGGCGCGGTGGGCGGCACGACAGCACTCACGAGCCTCGCGACGAGCAAGGGCGGGACGACCGCGATCAACGGCGGCTTGGTAAAAACGTCGGGCGCGGATGGTCAGGTGTACAACGACGCGGTGACGCTCGGTGCGAACACGACGCTCGATGCGGCGGCGGGTGCGATCACGTTCGCCACCACGCTCGACGGAGCGTTTAACTTCGCAGCCAACACGACGGGCGCGACGACGTTCAATGGCGCGGTAGGCGGCACGACGGCGCTCACAAGCCTGACAACGAACAAGGGCGGCACGACCGCGATCAACGGCGGGTCGGTGACGACGTCGAACGCGGATGGTCAGGTCTACAACGATGCGGTGATGCTGGGCGCGAACACGGTTCTTGACGCGGCGGCTGGTGCGATCACGTTCGCCACGATGCTCGACGGGGCCTATACGCTCAATGCCAACACGACGGGCACGACGACGTTCAACGGCGCAGTCGGCGGCACGACGTCGCTCGTGAGTCTCTCGACGAACAAGGGTGGCACGACGGCGATCAACGGCGGCTCGATGACGACCTCCGGAGCTGATGGCCAGGTCTACAACGATTCGGTGACGCTGGGCGCCAACACGACGCTCGACGCGGCGGCTGGTGCGATCACGTTCGCGACGACGCTCGACGGGGCGTTTACGCTGGCCGCCAACACGACCGGCACGACGACGTTCAATGGTGCGGTGGGCGGCACGTCTGCGCTTGTGAGCCTCACGACGAGCAAGGGCGGCACGACGGCGATCAACGGCGGCTCGGTGAAGACGTCTGGTGCGGATGGCCAGGTCTACTCCGACGCGGTGACGCTGGGCGTCAACACGACGCTCGACGCCGCCGCGGGTGCGATTACGTTCGCGGCGACGCTCGACGGCACCTACCGTCTCGACGCCAACACGACCGGCACGACGACGTTCGGCGGTGCGGTGGGCGGCGCGACGCCGCTCACGCATCTCGAGACGAATGCCGGCGGCACGACGGCGATCAACGGTGGTGCGATCACGACGGGCAGCCCGACCAGCCAGGTCTACAACGACGCGGTCGTGCTGGGAGCGAACACGGTGCTCGACGCCTTGAGCGGTGGGATCACGTTCGCGAGCACGCTCGACGGAGCCTTTACGCTCGACGCCAACACGACGGGCACGACGACGTTCAACGGCGTGGTGGGCGGCACGACGCCGCTCACAAGCCTGACGACGAACAAGGGCGGCACGACCGCGATTCATGGCGGCTCGGTCAAGACGTCCGGCGTGCAGCAGTACAACGATCCTGTGACGCTTGGTGCCAACAGCTCCTTCACGGGCTCCGGTGTCGCGTTCGGCTCGACGCTGCAGGGATCGGCCAAGACGCTGTCGATCTTGGCCGGTGCGACGGGCGTCTCGTTCGGCGGCAACGTCGGCACGGTGCCTGAACCGCTGGGTGCGATCGACGTGGGGAGCGTCGGCGTGGTCACGATCTCCGGCGATATCTACTCGACCGGACCGGTGGTCATCCGCTCTTCGGACAGCGGGATCACGATGGCCGACGGGGCCGTCGTCGACGCCGCTGCCGGCACGATCCTGCTCTCCGCGTCCGGCGACGTCGCGCTGGGCGGCTTGACGACGACGAATGCCACCTCGGATGCGGTGAAGATCACCTCCACGGCTGGAGCGATCACCGACGGCGGCGACGCCGACACCGAGATCGTGGCTGTGGCGTCGGGTGCGGTGGTGACGCTGAGGGCGGCGACGGGGATCGGCATGAGCAACGCGCTGGAGATCGACGCCTCGTCGGTCGAGGCGACGACGACGGGTGGCGGGATCGGTCTGGCTGCCGTGAGCGACCTGTCGATCGGGCTGGGCGGTCTGTCAGCCCCCGGCGTGATCTCGTTGTCGGCGGAGGGGGCCATCCTCGTGCCGACGGGGGGCCGGATCGCCGGTGGCAGCGTAGTCGCGAGCGATCCGATCCAGTGGTCGGTGCTGAACACGGCCGATTCCGGCGTGGGCTCGCTGCGTCAGGTAATCACCAATGCCAATGCGACGGGCGTCGAGGGCGTGGCGGTGTTCACGACCAAGTCGGCGGTGT
>CANHCU010000210.1 GCA_947459185.1 Planctomycetaceae bacterium
CGACGCGAGGAAGGGGGGCCGCTACCGGCTGGCCCTGCGGACCTTCGGCCAGGCAGGTGACGAGGTGCTGGCCGTCGCGGCCGAGGACGCCATCCAGCGGAAGCTGCGGCTCTTCGGTCTCTTCGGCGTGACCGAGGGCAATTTGCCTTACCAGACGGCTGACGGCGATTTCGATCCCGTCGGCTGCCGGCCCGAGCAGCAGGCGTCGGCCGACAGGCTCCGCAAGAAATACTGCCCACTCAAGCCCTACACCGAGGCCGATCTCACCGAGAATCCGACACTGGCCGACATGACCCGCACGGCGCTCGACGTGTTGCACAGCCGGGGCAACTTCTGGCTGATGGTGGAGGCGGGCGACGTCGACTGGGCTTCGCATGCCAACGACATCGACTCGGCAATCGGCGCAGTGAAGAGCGGCGACGCGGCCTTTCAGGCGGTGGTGAAGTGGATCGAGCGGCACGACGCCTGGAAAGACTCGGTCGTGATCGTGACGGCCGACCACGGCCACCTCTTCGTACTCGACGATCCCGCGGCGTTCGCGAGGCAATAGCAGGCCGTCCACGATCCGCGGTAGGCTGTTTGGGGGCTCCGACGTGAGGCTCGTCCACAGGCCGGACGAAGTCTTGACGGAATCGCATGGCCTGCAAGTCTGCGGGGGAGATCAACCGTGATAAGGAGCTGTCGCGAGAAAACGTTTGGAGCGCGAGCCCTCTCTGGGCTGGTGGTGTTCTGTGCCGGTGGGATCGCCGCAGTTGCGGCACCTGCGGCTACGCCAGCTGTGGGCAGCGATTCCACGGGGATCACTCAGGTTGCCGAAATCATGGAATCGACGGGCGGCGATGACAGCCACTCGGTCACGGTGCGTGGTGTCATCACGCTCACAGTTGGTGAGGGACTCGTCATGCAAGACGACACGGCGGGCATCTGGATCGACGTGACGCAGTCGCGGCGATTGGGTCTGCTCGAGACCGACATCGTCGCCGTGCTCGAGCTTCGCGAGGGTGATGTGGTCGAAGTCGTGGGGCGGACCAAACGCGGTGGCTATGCCCCCACGATCGTCCCCTTCAGTATCCAAAAACTCGGCGAACGGCCGCTGCCGGCGCCGCGTGCCTACGACCGCAACCGGTTCTTTCTTGGATTGGACGACTGCCAGCGCGTCGAGGTGTCGGGCATCGTCAGGGGAATTCGAGAAGACTCTGGCAACGGCCGGTGGGTCTTCCTGGTAACGGACGTGACCCGTGAGTTCTGGGTGGATGTCGCCAAGACCGCCGTAGCGCTGCCGCCAGAACGTTACATCGATGCCTCGATCCGCTGCACCGGCGTCGCCACGGCTGATTCGAACAGCCGCGGCGAACTCTTGGCCCCCAAGCTGAGCATGTCTCCGTTTGACGATTTTTCCATCGAGACCCCGCCGGGCGACGTGCGGGAGGTACCGTTCGCCGAGATCGGCCGCTACCCCGATACGGGCCATCGTATTCGGACGCAGGGGGTCGTGACCCACTCGGTGCCGGGGAGCTTTCTCTACCTCCAAGCAGGTTGTCAGGGTGTGCTCGTGGAATCGAACTCAATGGAGTCGCTGGAGGAAGGAGACTGGGTGGAGGCCGTCGGATTCGTCGATGGCGCCGAAACCGTCTTTGGAATGACCGAGGCCCAGATCCGCAGGATAAAGCCCGGCACGCCGCTCGAACCTATCGCAATCCACCCGGCAGAAATCTTTCGCATCAACGCGACGGCCCTCTCTCGCTACGACACCGCCGATCCCGGAGACTACTACGGATGTCTGGTCACGTTTCCGGCGACCGTGGTCGATGTGAGTCCTGGGCGGAGCGGTGGCGAGGTCAGGCTGCTGGCCGACGACATCCCCCTGACGGCAATTTCAGGACTCCTCGGGCTCATCGAAGGCCGCCGGCTGGAACCCGGCAGCCGTGTGCAGGTGACAGGGATCGTGCGGCCGGTCGGTGGCACGGTGCGGCGCTCAACGATAGCGCCACGCCCCGCGGCGGCTCCACCGCTGGAGGTTCTCCTGCGGTCTCCAGCGGATCTGAAACTTCTTCGGGCTCCGTCGTGGTGGAAGCCGCAGCGACTGGCAGCCGTCATCGCGGCGCTTGCGGCTGCGGTACTCGTGACGCTCGGTTGGGTGTGGGGGCTCCGTCGCCTCGTGTCGCGTCAGGTGGCCGTCATCGAGGAGAAACTGCAGTTTGAGGCGGTGGCGGGTGAGCGGCTGCGGATCGCGCAGGAGTTCCACGACACGCTCGAGCAGGACCTTGCCGGCATCTCGCTGAGGCTCGATGCCGCAGCCGACATGGCCGATGACGATCGGTCGCGAAGCGTCCTCGAACAACAGCGAGGCTTTCTGGAACAGGTGCGGCGCGAGACGCACGACTTCCTCTGGGACCTTCGCGATCCCACACGTACTGACGGCGACCTCGTCGAATCGTTGGCCGCCCAGGTTGCCTACCTCCAGACGCTGACGAACGTGCCGATCGACATGCGTTTGGAGGCCGGCGCCGTCCACGTCTCGCCGGCTGCCCAGTTCCACCTCCTGCGGCTTGTGAGGGAGGCCGTCACCAACGCGCTGAAGCACGGAGCCCCGACCCGTGTGGATGTCCGACTCCGTGCCATCGATTCGGGGCATGCCGTGGAGGTGGAGGACGACGGCCAGGGGTTCGATGTCCCGACCCATTCAGCTCTCGAGGGGCACTTCGGGCTGCGCGGCATGGCGGAGCGAGCCATGCGGATGGGGGCGACTCTCTCGATCGACAGTGCCCCAGGCCGTGGCACGAGGGTTCGTGTCGTGATGCCCGGCTAGCCGCCGCGACGCGCGTCAGACGTGCACAGGACGGCAAATAGTTTTCCTGGTTGGCAAATTTGCCAATGGTGGCCTCCGTGGAAGGCTCCTAGCATTGGTGCCTTGGGTCGGGAAAGGTTGTTTGTGCACTGGCCATTCTCCACCGCAGCCTGTGTCGGTGTACCACTCATCTCTTCGCTTCTGTATCGGAGGAATCGCCCATGAAAATCGTCGCCACACGCCGAAATGCCGGTTTCACGCTCGTGGAACTCCTCGTCGTCATCGCCATCATCGGGACGCTCGTCGGCCTGCTGTTGCCGGCCGTGCAGTCCGCCCGCGAGGCAGCCCGACAATCGGCGTGCACGAACAACCTCAAGCAGATTTCTCTGGCCGTCGCCAACGTCGAGTCGGCGCGGAAACATTTTCCCACGTCGGGGCTCTACAAGCAGGCTTGGGCTGCCGGTTCGTGGAACGGCACGGATAGGCAGGAGAGCTATGGCTCACCGTTGTTGCCCTGGACATTCCAAATCATGCCGTACAGCGAGGAACAAGCCATCTTCGAGAAGCGTTCCTCGGGGACGGGATACCGTGACTTCGGTTCGACCTCCATGCACCGCATTCCGGTCAACATGTATTCCTGCCCGAGCCGCGGGCTGCGAATCTCGAAGACGGCGCCGAATGGGACCAACTACGGCGTCAACGGTAGCGCATCCCCGCTCTTCGACTATGCTGCGGTCCACGGCGCCAACGTCAGCGGAGGAACCTACGAGGCTCTGAACAACTCGAATCCGGCAAGCCAAACCACTGATTGGGTCGAGACGAACTTCAATTCGATCATCCAGCCGGGTGGCGTAGTGGATTGGGGCGGGAGCATCAAGCTTGAGAGCAGTTATCCGCCCGTCACGGTCGCGAAGGTTACGGACGGCCTCTCAAACACCCTCATGTTCGTTGAGAAAGGTATCACGGGGCCAGCCTGGGTCGGCACGGGTGGAGCGTCGGACCAGGGCTGTTTCGATTTTGAAGGCGGTGATGGGATTTGGTCGTACATGAGGATTATCAGCTCAGGGCA
>CANHCU010000211.1 GCA_947459185.1 Planctomycetaceae bacterium
ATTTTGCATTCGAGTTGGCTGGAGATATTCACCACCAGCGGCCAATGGCCGTGCGGCACCTGCGGCAGGCCGGCGAACAGGAAATAGCTGAGCAGATTCGGCACCGTATGCACGGGAAGGCCGTCGAACGTGTCGTCCCACTTCGTCAGCCGCGAATAGAAGACAGCCGCCTCGGTGATCGCCACCGTCTGGGCATGATCGGGCGAGGCCAGCGGCGTCTTGTCGCCGAGTCCGAGCACGAGCCGCGGACGCCACCGCCGAAACACCTTCGCCAATGCCACGCGGACTTGAAACTCGTCGAACAGCCGCCGGTTCGTGAAGCCGAGTTGCTCGCGGTGCACCACGCCGAGCACCTTTGCAGCCGCCGTGGCCTCGGCGAGCCGTTCGGCCGGCCCGCTCGACCGGGGCGTGGGCTCGCCGTCGGTCAGATCGACGATGCCGACGCGATAGCCCTGCGCGGCCAGCACGGCGAGCGTGCCACCGCAGCCGATCTCGACGTCGTCGGGATGGGCTCCGACGGCAATGCAATCGAGGGGTGGCGGCAGGTCGTTCATCGGCTCACGCACCACGCCCAACGCTGGAAGAGGGACTACGCCGCCGGCTTCGTGGCCGCGATCAGGAAGATCGGGTTGAGCGACTCAAACCGAATGCGGTCCATCTGCTCGATGCCGCGGGCGATGTTCACCATCCAGTAGGACGCGTCACCCGAACGGGCCCGCAGCATCGCGTGCACGGCGGCGAGGTTCTCGATGCTGTTGCAGGCTGTCACCAGCCGGCCCCCGGATTTGAGCCGTTTCCAGGCCTCCTCCACGAGCATGGAGACATCGCGGCCACTGCCGCCCACGTAGATCGCGTCAGGATCGGGCAGTCGTGCCCAGGCCTCGGGCGCCTTGCCGAGCACTGCCCGCAGGTTGGTCACGCCGAACCGCTGGGCATTTTCAGTGATCAGCTGATGGTCGTCGGGATCCATCTCAATGGCATGCACGGTGCCGTCGCGGGCGATCCGGGCCGCTTCGAGGCCGACCGAACCGCTCCCCGCACCGACGTCCCACACCACGCTGTCTGTTCGCAGACCCAACTCGGAAAGCGCCAGTGCACGCACTTCAGCGGGCGTGAGCAGGCCCCGCTTCGGTCGCGACTGCAGGAAGCAGTCGTCGGGGTTGCCAAAGAGCCGCGTGCCGATCTGCCCGGGCTTGTCAGCCACGCGGGCCTTCCGCACGAGGATCATCACGTTGAGCCCGCTGAACGACTCCTTCGCGATCTCGGCCAGGCTGCCCTGCGTGACCCGCTCGTCGGGCGAGCCGAGGTTTTCGCAGACATAGGCCTGAAAGTAATCGATGCCCTCTTCAAGCAGGGTCTGTGCGACAGCGGACGGAGGCCATTGCTCGCTAGTGAAGAGGCCCACTGTCTCGCTCGTGCGGATCTTGTCGATCACCCGCTCGATCGACTGTCCCGAAAGGTTGGTGAGAAACGCCTCCTCCCACGATTCCTTCACACGAGCAAAAGCCAACTGCATGCTGCTGACGTGCGGCACGACCTCGAAGCGATCCTTGCCGAGCTTCGCGCAGACATACCGGGCGGTGCCGTAGAACAGCGGGTCGCCCGAGGCGAGCACGACGATCTTCTTCGGCCCGACCCTCTCGATCCGCTCGACGAGTTCCTCGAGATTGGCCGCCGTGCTGAGTTTGCTGGCTATGGTCCCCGGCAGCATTGTCGCGCACGACTCGGGCCCGAGCAGCACCTCGGCCGCCTCGACGAGCCGCCGGGCGTGCGCAGTCATCCCATCGACACCATCATCACCGATGCCGACGATGTGCACTTTCTCCGCAACCGGCTTCACCGAACCCGCATTATCTGGGGCCACCGACCCTCCTTGGACTGAACACCCGGCAACGGCAGGAAATGAAACGCGAGGGCTCAGGCCCGGAACAACTTAGGCCCGGAACTTAGGCCCGGAACTTAGGCCTGGAACGAACTGCCGCAGCCGCAGCTCTTCTTGGCGTTGGGATTATTGAAGGTGAAGCCCCGCTTCTCGATGCTGTCGTGGAAGTCGAGCGTGGTGCCGTCGAGGAAGAGGTCACTCTTCTTGTCGACGACGACGGCAATGCCGTGCTGCTCGCTCTTCGAATCGGCCTTGGGATCCCAGGCGGTGTCGAAGCCGAGCGAATAGCTGAAGCCGCTGCAGCCGCCACCGGCCACGCCGACGCGGAGCACCGTGGCGGGGTCGAGCTTCTGCTCAGAGATGATCTTCTTCACTTCACCGGCGGCTTTTTCCGTGAGCATGACCGACATGGTGTGAAAACTCCTGCAAAACGAGTATCAAAAAACCATCGAACCCTGTGCAAATTCTATCGCACTCGGCCCGGAAGGCAAAGCCAATTCTGCCGGTGGCTTCAGGACAGCGACAGAAGCCTGGCCACGCCGGTGGCGATCTTTTCGGCCGCGATATCAATCTCCGCCTCGGTCGTGAACCGCGACAGGCCAAACCGCAGGCTGGCCCGGGCCTGATCCTCGTCGAGCCCGAGCGACAGGAGCACGTGACTGGGCCGGGGCTGCTCCGACGAGCAGGCGCTCCCAGAACTCACTGCCAGCCCCTCGGACGAGAGCGTGGCGAGGAGCGTCTGGCCATCGACGCCGGGCACGCAGACATTGAGATTATTGACGAGCCGCACCGGCTGGCCGTCCCCGCCCGCGTTCAGCGGCGGGCCGTTGAGCGTGATGCCCGCGACACCCCTCGCGAGCAAGCCCCAGAGCCGGTCCCGCAACTCCCGCATGCGGGCCGTTTCCTCTGGCAACCCTGCCACCGCCAGCCGCGCCGCCTCGGCCATGCCGACGATACCGGGCACGTCGAGCGTGCCGCTCCGCATGCCCCGCTCCTGGCCGCCACCGTAGACGAGCGGCTCGACACGGACGACGCGGCCACGCCGTCTGAGCCAGAGAGCCCCCACGCCCTTCGGGCCGTGAAACTTGTGCGCGGAAAAACTCGCGAGGTCGGCGCCAAGGGCGTTGATGTCGAGGGCCATCCGGCCGACCACCTGGGCACAGTCAACGTGCAGGAGCGCGCCCTTGCCGTTGGCATGCACGAGGTCGGCGATCGCGGGGATGTCTTGCACCACACCGATCTCGTTGTTGGCGAGCATCACCGACACGAGAAACGTGTCGGGCCGCAGCACCGCCTTGAGGTCATCGAGCCGAATGCGGCCCGGAATGCCGTTAGCCGAAATCTCGGTGGCGGCCTGCGGCTCGACTGGCAGCCGCGTCACGGCCACCCCCTGCCGTTCCAAGTGTTCGATCGGATCGAGCACGGCATCATGCTCGGTCGACACCGTGACGATGTGGCCGCCGGCATCGCCGCCCTTCGCAAGATTTTTCCAGCGGCGTGCCGACCCCAGCAGCGCGAGGTTGTTGCTCTCGGTGGCGCCCCCCGTGAACACGATCTCGCTGGCCGTGCCGCCGATCGCGGCGGCACACGTCTCACGGGCCGCCTCCACTGCCGCCCGGGCCTCGCGGCCGAGTTCGTGCGTGACGCTCCCCGCGTTGCCGTAGTGGTCGGTCAGCCACGGCAGCATTGCCTCGAGCACCCGCGGATCGAGCCGCGTCGTGGCGTGGTTATCGAGATAGATCGGCGGGGATGGAGCAGCCATGGCTCAAGTCTAAAATGGGGACGGGAGCGACTTCCCGGTCATCACAACACAACGCGAATCCGGCGGGCTCGAGGGACAGTCGCTCCCGTCCCCATTTTACGCCACCGCGCCGGCGGCGATCGCGTCGAGCGCAATCTGCGACCAAGTCTCGAACCGCTCGCGGTC
>CANHCU010000212.1 GCA_947459185.1 Planctomycetaceae bacterium
CACCGACACCGACACCGACACCGACACCGACACCGACACCGACACCGACACCAACACCGACACCAACTCCAACCACGCCCACGAATGGCGATCTGTGGAAGGAGCAGTTTTTCGCCCCCTACGTTGACATGGGGCAGTATCCCGTGCCTGATCTCGACGGTCTGGCGAAGAAATATGGGGTGGGGCTCCTCACCCTGGGCTTCATGCAGGCCAGCCCCAGCGGAAAACTGGCCTGGGCCGGTTACGACGTCCTGACACTCGACAGCACGAATGAGCAGGCCGTGGCGATCCGTGGCGAAATCAACGCCCTGCGGGCTGCCGGCGGCGACGTGATGGTGTCGTTGGGTGGAGCGGCCGGGATTTCGCTGGCGCAGTCGTATGCCCGGCGAGGCCTCGGCGCGACGGCTCTGGCGACCGCCTATGGGGAGATGGTCGACACGCTGAAGCTCACGAAGCTCGACTTCGACATCGAGGGCGCCGCCGTTGCGGAACCGCAGACGCTCAAGCTCCAGATGGACGCCATCGCGATGGTGCAGAAGAGCCGGCCGAATCTGGGCGTATGGTTCACGCTGCCGGTGCTGCCACAGGGGCTCACGCTGGATGGAGTGAACGTGGTGAAGATCGCCCTCGTGGCCGGCGTGAAGGTCGACGGCGTCAACGTGATGGCAATGAACTACGGCAACAGCGCCGCTCCGCCCCAGCTCAAATCGATGGGCGAGTATGCCATCGACGCCGCCAATGCCACCTTCGCGCAGATGACCACGCTGTTCACGAGCCAGGGGCAGACGTTTGGCTGGAACCAGCTCGGCGTGACGCCGATGCTCGGCGTCAACGACCTCACCAGCGAGGTCTTCACTCTGCAGGATGCCGATCGCCTCGAAACCTTTGCCCGCGGTAAGGGGCTGGGAATGCTCTCCATGTGGTCGCTCAACCGTGACAATCCTGGCCCCACGGGGCAGCTGTCCAACTTCCACACAGGAATTCCGGCGATGTCCGCCGGTGGCTTCAGCCTCGCCTGGGGCGATTACGGAAGCGATCCGGCGATCACCGGCGCAGTGAATCCGGTCACGCCAGTCACTCCCGTCACTCCGGTTACGCTCCCAGGCATCACGATCGGCGATGTCTCCGTGAGCGAAGGTAACCCGCAGACGAGCGTGGCCAATGGCTACCTGCACACCTCGGGCAGCCAGATCCTCGACGCCAACAACAACGCGGTGCGGATCGCCGGCGTCAACTGGTTCGGCCTCGAGACGTCCAACTTCGCCCCGCACGGCCTCTGGTCCCGCGGCTACAAGGAGATGATGGATCAGATGAAGTCGCTCGGCTTCAACACGATTCGCCTGCCCTACAGCGACCAGCTCTTCGACGCGGGCAGCACGCCCAACAGCATCGACTTCTCGAAGAACGCCGACCTGCAGGGGCAGAGCGGCCTGCAGATCATCGACAAGATCGTGGCCTATGCCGGCCAGATCGGGCTCAAGGTCTTCCTCGACCACCACCGCTCGGAGGCTGGTAACAGCGCCAACGCCTCCGGCCTCTGGTACTCCTCTGCGTATCCTGAGAGCAAGTGGATCAGCAACCTCACAATGCTCGCCACCCGCTATGCGGGCAACTCGACCGTCATCGGCATTGATCTTCACAACGAGCCGCACGGACCGGCCACGTGGGGCGACGGCGGCGCGAACGACTGGCGGCTGGCCGCGGAGCGCGGGGGCAATGCCGTGCTCGCCGCCAATCCCAACCTGCTCGTGATCGTGGAGGGCATCGAGACCGCCTCGTCGGGAAGCTACTGGTGGGGCGGCAATCTGTCGAATGCCGGCGCGGCCCCCGTCCGGCTGAACACTCCCGGGCGGCTCGTCTACTCGGCCCACGACTACCCGGCCAGCGTCTACCAGCAGAAATACTTCAGCGACCCAAACTACCCCAACAACCTGCCGGAAGTGTGGGACAAGAACTGGGGCTATCTCTTCCGCACCGGCACCGCGCCGGTCCTGCTGGGTGAGTTCGGGAGCACCCTCGCCACGGCGAGCGACCGGGCCTGGTACTCCAAGATGGTCAACTATCTGAAGGGGGATCTCGACGGCAACGGATCGGTCGATCTGGCAGCAGGACAGCAGGGCATCTCCTGGACCTACTGGTCGTGGAATCCCAATTCGGGCGACACAGGCGGCATTCTGGCCGACGACTGGAAGACGGTGAACACCGCCAAGGTCGATCCGCTCAAGGCGGTGCAGTTCCAGTTCCCGGCGGTGTCGGGAACGGGCAGTTCGATCACGACGACACCGCTCACGTTCACCGTGACGCTCTCGGCGGCGAGCACGCAGACGGTGACCGTGCAGTATGCCACGGCCAATGGCACGGCGGTCGCCAGCAGCGACTACACCGCAGCCTCGGGCACACTCACGTTTGCCCCCGGCGAAACGCAGAAACTGGTGAACGTGCTCGTCAGCCGTGACACGACGGCGGAATCGAACGAGACGTTTTCAGTGAACTTGAGCAGTCCGACGAATGCCACGCTGACGAAGTCAGTGGCGACGGGCACGATCCTTGATGACGACACGGTGGTGCCGACGCCGACGCCGACGCCCACGCCCACGCCGACGCCCACGCCGACGCCCACGCCGACCCCCACGCCGACCCCCACGCCGACCCCCACGCCGACCCCCACGCCGACCCCAACCCCCGCTCCCGCGGGCAAGGTGGTGGCCACCTACACCCAGACGACCGGCTGGGGAACCGGGTTCAACGGTGCCATGACGATCAAGAACACGGGCACGACGGCGATCACCGGCTGGACGATGGAGTTCGACATGAAGGCGAACATCGTCAACATCTGGAACGCCGTGATCGTCAGCCACGTCGGCACCCGCTACGTGATCAAGAACGCCGACTGGAACGGCACGATCGCGGCCGGCGCGGAGATCTCGTTCGGATTCCAGGCCGACGGCCTAGCCGGCGAACTCCCGGCGAACAAGAAGTTCAACGGCGTCGCCGTGTAACCCCAGAGTCGAACACAAAAGGATCGTGGGTCACGTTTTGAACCTGTCCGAGCACGTCGAAGTCACTGTTCCGACTGCAGAATCCGTGAGGGGCTGGCCGGACCCCGTGAGCCGGCGTTGCTGACAAGCGCAGGCAGGATGCCGGAGCGCAGTCAGCATCGAGTGAGCGAAGGCCATGGATGGCCGTAGCGAACGTCCGGCGATGGGGTTCGGTCAGCCCCGAACCGCGGCCCGGTCGTGAGGCGCACCTGTCGAGCGACACGCCAGCGATCGGGCCCGCGTCACGTTGGCGATCGCCTCGTCGACGGAGCCGGCGAGCGCCGTGAGATGCCCCATCTTGCGGCCCGGCCGCGGCTCCCCCTTGCCGTAGAGCATGAGGCTCACGCCTGGCACGGCGAGGGCGGCGGCCCAGTCGGGCTCACCATTCTTCCAGCAGTCGCCGAGCAGGTTCGCCATCGCCGCCGGCGCGAGTTGACGCGGCGAGCCCAAGGGCAGACCGCAGATCGCCCGCACCTGCTGTTCGAACTGCGAGGTCTCGCAGGCAGCGATCGTGAGGTGGCCGGAATTATGCGGACGCGGCGCAATCTCGTTGACGAGCACCCGGCCATCCCGCGTCACGAAGAACTCCACGCAGGCGACCCCCACCACATCCAGTTTCTCGAGCACGGCCGCCGCCATCTCCCGTGCCGAGTCAAGCACCGCAGCGGGCAGCCCCGCGGGTACGGACGA
>CANHCU010000213.1 GCA_947459185.1 Planctomycetaceae bacterium
ACGTGGACGGCCCCGCCGTCCGATGGTGGTGCGGCAATCACGAACTACTTGATCCAGTTCAGCAGCAACAATGGCGGTGCGTGGACGACCGTCAGCCGGACCGCCTCCACCGCGACAACCGCAACGGTGACCGGGTTGGTCAACGGCACGAACTACATCTTCCGGGTCGCGGCCGTGAACAGTGTGGGCACAGGTGCTTCCTCGACACATTCAAACTCGGTGAGGCCGGGTCCCTCTTCGGCGACGATTACACAGACAATTACCCTCAGCGGAAGCATTTCGGCTGTCGGCGAGGTGGACAGTTTCTCGGTGGCCGTCGCTCCTGGGGCGATTATCCGTGCAAGCGTGAACTCTTCCAATCAAGAACTCTTCCCGTTGATCGACTTGGCGACGCCGGGAGGATCGCTTCTGAAGGGGGCGCTGGCATATGGCAGAACGTCTGCAGATCTAGGCATGTATGACCTTCCTTCGGGCACAGCCATCATCCGTGTCAGAGCGCAGGCGGGGCGAACCGGCTCGTACACGTTGAATGTCACCGTTACCACACGAGCGGAACTGGTATCGGAAGTTGTCAGGCTTACGAACATGGAGCGACAGAAAGCGGGGCTGGCACCGCTCGTGAGTAACAGTCGGCTCCAGCAAGCCGCACAAGCTCATGTCCAGGACATGGACAATAACAATCGGTACCTTGGCCACACGGGGAGCAATGGCAGTTCCCCGCAAGATCGAATCAAAGCCATCAGCTACAAGATGGCGTGGTTTAATGCAGGTGGCTATCTGCGGGGCATTCGCCTCGAGAATGCCGCCAGCGGTCAATTATCCGCGGCCGAAGTTGTGCAAGGCTGGATGAATAGTTCCGGGCACAGGGCCGCCATCATGGATCCGGCGACCCAAGAGATAGGCGTCGGCTTCGAGTACGACGACCAGACTGGGACAACGTATTGGATCCAAAAATTTGGCCTCCCTTGGCGCCCGGGGATGACCGTCCAGTTTTGACCCAGCGCGACCTTCACGGCTTTTGAAATGCGGCGTCTGAAGTCTGGTCGTCCGACTCAAACACCTCCTCATACCGTGGGTTCTGCCTGAGACTGTCTTGAATGGATTTGTTCCGTCTCTTCCGCCTGACGAGAGAGAATCTGCGTGCCCGCTAGGCAGAGCAGAAAGTTCAGGCATGCGGCGAAGAGGCTTTGGCCTGCCTTGGAAATCCTGGTCCAGTCGGTATGAAGGTCTCCTGTCCTACGGGCAAGGAGACTTTCGATGACGAGACGACGGAAGAAGCAGCACCCCGGCGAGATCGTGGCGAAGCTGCGTGACGCGGACGCAGTGCTCAACGCCGGTGAGGTGACCACTCCCAGATTCTCGCTCTGGAAATGGTGCTGTTGAAGTGGGGCAGGTCGAGCCCGAGCGACTCTCGACAACGGGCTATCGTTCTTCCGGAAGCCGGTAGATCCAATAGGCAACGGGTAGAAGTGCCAACTCGGCAACCGTGTAGCCCACAAGCAGCAGTGACGGCAGGCCGTCAGCCACGAGACTGATGATCCTGCCACTCACCAGTCCTGCCGCGAATATCAACGTGGTCAGCACCGCGGTATTTCTGTGTCTGTTGCCGAGGGCTGAGAAGAGCCAAAAGAGACCAAACCCCACATAGAGGCCCATGACGGCCCTCAGAATATGTGCCAGGTTTACGTCGAGATCCCACACTCCCAGAAACGACCGCGCGAACCATTGGGGAGACAATCCATACAGCAACGCGATGACTGTCACGATGATAGACGACAGAACCAGATACGCCTGTTTGAGTTTCAGGGCGCGCTCCTTTTCGATCGTTGACACGCACTGGTGAATGACGCCAGATTCTGTGGAGGGGCTGTGCTGTTGGCCTGCATGAGAAAATCCTGAACCAATCCTCTGGGGTTCACGGGGGAGACAACGTGCGTGTGACTAGCTCCACCGTGGCATGGCTCACGGCACTCACAGTCCAGAAACGCCGCGAGGCAGAAGGTTTTGCCACCTCCTGCCTCTGACTGCCACTCCTTGCCGAAGTGGCTTAGCTCCCCGAGTAGGATGGTTCCGGTTGCCTGTTTTCACGGAAGATATCAGGTTTTCGCAAAAACGTGACGTAAAAAGCGACGTAGGTCAGAGGTGGCAGGGGCTGGCAGGACGTGGCAAACGGACCTTGCCGAACCGGGATGTCGGTTACGTCACCTCCCTGTCCAGAACAGAACTTGCCTGCGTGTCCGAGCGGCAATACCTTGGACGGATGCCAACGGTACTCCGAGTCGGCGGATTTCGATTTCACTTTTACTCCGACGAGGGCACAGAGCCTCCCCACATCCACGTTCGGTGTGTGGAGGGTGAATGCAAATTCTGGCTCGATCCGGTTGGCCTTGGCAGGAATCGTGGCGTTCCCCCTCATGTCGTGAGGGAAATGGAGCGACTGGTCCTCGAACACGTCGATCTCTTGTTGGAGAAATACGATGAGCATCACCCATCAGGAAACCGAAACCGTAGCGACGAGAGCGTGGACTGAAGGGCGGATGGTCTTCGTCGAATTGACGGACCAGCGGATCGTGGGATTCCCTGCGAATCGATTCCGCCGTCTGCGAGATGCCAGTGACTCGGAGTTGGCCGAGGTTCGGCTGGAGGTCGGTGGCACGGCGCTGCGTTGGGAGTCGCTCGACGAGGATCTCACAGTCGAGGGCGTGGTCGCGGGACGCTTCCAGTTGCCACCGGGGCGTGGCTGATTCCTCAAGGTTCGTCGCCCCACTCCTTCACAGGCATGGAGGAGGAAAGCCAGAGCACCGCTCCGCCGATCGTTTTGGCGTCGAGTTTTCGATGCGGAGACCGAAGATGGCGGCAGGTGCCGGCATATGACTGCTGCTGCCACAAAAGCTCCCCGAGTAGGACAACGCACAATCTGGTTTTTCTGCGGGAAAACGATGGTTCTTGGGAGAAGGCGACGCAGAATCCGACGCAGTCTGAACTTCGCGGGAGGCCGCAGGAGGTCGCACCTGCCCAAGGCCTGTAGGCACAAGTTCACCGGGGCAGCAGGCCACCCCGGCACCCACCAGTACTCACGGCACGGCGTAGAGGGGCTCCGAGACCGGCGGCGTTCACAGAGACCTTCAGGTCGCTCACATCAATCCGGCCGGCCCGACGCATCTTCGGCAGCACCTCGATCAGGTCCCGCTTGACCGCCGCCACCGCCTCGGCCACATCGTCCATCTTGCTCTTGATGCCCGGGCGGTGGTTCTGCATGCAGCGCCTGCTCGATGCCGCTGCCGCTGCCGACATGCTCGCCTGGGTGAACAGCGGGTTCTCGGTCGACGCGAGTGTCCGAATCACGCTCTTTCGTCTCTAACTGCGTGTCTATTGTCAGCCCTCGAACACTTGCTGCGGTATTGCGCACGGCCGCCCTTTGCGATGGAACGGCTCTCCGTGATCCGCGACGCCGACGGCCGCATCATCCGCATCCGCTACGTGCTGCCGAGACATAAGGCGGCCAACTGGGTCGGACCCAGTCGCAGCCGCAAGTCCACGCGGCCGGGCGCCAATGGCGTCGTCGACCTCTCGCCTTTTGAGTTTCTCGACCGGCTCGCCGATCTCGTGCCGCCGCCGTGCAAGCACCGGCACAGGTGTCACGGGGTGTTTGCACCCAACCACACG
>CANHCU010000214.1 GCA_947459185.1 Planctomycetaceae bacterium
CGATACGAGGATCGGATCACAGGCTACCTATCCGAATGGTGGCCCAGCGTTGCCACCCAATCGCCGCCGGCAAAAATCACCGCAGTGGAGAGCGACGGATCGCCGATGCGGCCTCCCTTTCAGCCCGGCACTGTTCCGCGCGCTGCCGACGCCGCGCAGGCCGCTGCGGTTCCGTCAGACGACACGCCCGCGGCTGACAACGAGCCACTACCGGAGCAGACCAAGGATCTGCTGGCGACTTCTCCCGTCGCCCTCGAGAAACCGGAGGCTGCGGAAGCGGGCGAGGCGGGCGAGGCCGATCACGTGGCTGAAGGTCACGCTGATGCCAACGCCGCGCACAGCACAGCCCCGCCGGTGCGGACACGCAAGGCAGTCGTCCGGCCCGTCCGCACGACGCTCACCGAACTGTTCCGGATCAGCTCGCAGGACGTCTTGGACTATGTCTTTTCGCATGGGCTCCATGTCGCGGAGCTTTTCGTGGTGGTTTTCTGCTACCTCGTCTTCCTGTTCCTCGGCAGTCAAAAGTTGAAGGCCCGCGTGCTCCGCGCTTTCCCCGGCGAGCGCGGATCGCGGCTGGTGGCTATTGGTGAGGGCATCACGGAATCGATGGAGCGGTTCATGGTGGTGAAGACGGCGGCGGGGGTGGGGATGGCGGTCTCGGCCGGCATGATCATGTACCTTTTCGGCCTCGACCACTGGATGCTCTGGGCGTTTCTGTTTTTCGCCGCCAATTACATCACCTACATCGGCAGCATGGCGGCCTGCATTCCGCCGCTGGTGATGGCCTACCTCGACCTCGACAATGCTGCGATGGCGACGCTGCTCTCAGCGTTGATCGTGCTCAACCGCGTCTTTTGGATCGACTTCTTCGAACTGCGGATGTCTGGCAAACAGCTCAATCTCGATCCGACGCTACTCTTCCTCTGGCTCTCCTACTGGGGCTGGGCCTGGGGAATTCTCGGCCTGATCCTCGCCTACCCCATGATGGCCGCGCTGCGGATCACGCTTGAGCATCTCGGCGGCCTGCAGGGCTGGGCCCTGCTGCTCAGCGACGAGTAGGGCATCGCCGGCCCGCAAAACGCCACGCCGCCGTCAAGCGAGGATCCGCAGCATGCGGCGGAGCGGCTCGGCCGCGCCCCAGAGCAGCTGATCGCCGATCGTGAAGGCGCCGACATACTCGGGACCCATCGCCAGCGTGCGCACGCGGCCCACGGGGATTGTCAGCGTGCCGGTCACGGCCACGGGCGTGAGTTCGCGGAGCGTGGCCTCGCGGGTGTTGGGCACGAGCCTCACCCACTCGTTGTCGGCGGCGATCATCGCCTCGATGTCGGCCACGGGCACGGCCTTCTTCAGCTTGAAGGTGAGGGCCTGGCTGTGGCACCGCATCGCCCCGACCCGCACGCAGAAGCCATCCACCGGCACCGCCGGCGTGCCGAAGCCTTCCCCCTGCCCCAGGATCTTGTTGGTCTCGGCCATCCCCTTCCACTCTTCCTTCGACATGCCGTTGCCCAGATCCTTGTCGATCCAGGGAATCAGCGAGCCAGCGAGGGGAACCCCGAAGTGGGCGGTCTCGGCGGCGGTGAGGCTCCGTTGCTTGGCGATCACGCCGCGGTCGATCTCGAGGATCGCGCTCTTGGGATCGTCGAGGAGGTCCTTCACCTCGGCATAGAGGGTGCCATATTGCGTGAGCAACTCCCGCATGTGCTGGGCGCCGCCGCCCGAGGCGGCCTGATAGGTCTGCGTGCTCATCCACTCGACGAGGCCCGCCTTATAGAGTGCGCCCACGCCCATCAGCATGCAGCTCACGGTGCAGTTGCCGCCGATCCAGTTCTTCGTGCCCTGCTTGAGTCCCCGCTCGATCACCGGCAGGTTCACCGGGTCGAGGATGATGACGGCGTCCGGCTGCATGCGGAGCGTGGAGGCGGCGTCGATCCAGTGGCCCTGCCAGCCGCCGGCCCGCAGCTTGGGAAAGACTGCCGAGGTGTAGTCGCCCCCCTGGGCCGAGAGGATGATGTCGCACCGCCTGAGGGCGTCGACGTCGAAGGCGTCCCGCAGCGTGGCTTCATTCTTGGCCATCGGCGGAGCCTGTCCGCCAGCGTTCGACGTCGAGAAGAAGAGCGGCTCGATGACCGCGAAGTCCCCCTCCGCCTGCATGCGGTCCATTAACACCGACCCCACCATGCCGCGCCAGCCGACCAGCCCCACCAGTTTCATGGATTCGTCCCTCAGGAATGCGTTGGATGCTTCAGTGCAATGAGCAGTCGATGATACCGTGCGAATTATTGGCTTTCTTCCTGCCACCGGCAGGCCATCCGCTCACGCTGGCCGCGCAGGGGCGGTTTGGGCGATTGTTGGGGGTAGTTCAGGGCAGCACCCGCAGGCCCACGGCCGTGTTCAAGTCGAGCATGGCCCGCCGGTAGCGCACGATCGCATCGCGGTGAGACTGCGTCACCTCAGCCGCGTCATCGAGATGGCCCTGATAGTCATCGGCGGAGATGGTGCCGGCCGAGAGCTGCTCTGTTTTCCGCTTGAGGGTGGCCGACATCCTCGGGAGAATCGATTTCTTGATCTGCTCGAGCGCCTCGCGGGACCGCTGGCATTCCCGCTCCGCGAGACGCACCTCCGACACGATGCGGCGCTCCAGCGACGAGAGTTCGAGCTTCGTCTGCACGACGTTGCTCTGGGCGCGGGCGATGTTGCCCTGATTCCGGTTGAAGACGGGGAGTGAAAAAGTGAGGCCCACGGCCCACGAGTGCGCACTCAGCGTGTTGCTGGGCCGGTTGTCCTGATAGGTGATCGGGTCATAGAAAAGATAGACGTCGTCGAACCGGTTGGCCCGTTGAAGATTCACCTCCGCGCCCGCGCGGGTGACGCCCAGCCGGGCGGCGTGCAGGTCGGGGCGGCACCGCAACGCGATTGCCGCAAGATCTTCTGCCGAAGGCGGCGCAGGGAAGGCGTCGTGCAGCCGGCCACGGGGTTCGAGGACGGCAGTCTCCTCGACCGGTATGTTGAGGAGCACGGCGAGTCCTTCCTGGGCATCTGTAAATGCCTCCTCCGCCTGGCCGAGACTGTGACGGGCCCGTTCCAGCACCAGCGAGAGGTGATCGACGGTGTCGGCCGTTTCCTCCCCCGGTTTGGCCGTGCGTTTGAGATTGTCGAGAAACTGTTCCTGCCGGCGGACGGACGACCGCGCCATCAGCAGATCGATCCGCGCGGCCTGGAGATTGACGAAGCCGCGGTAGACGTTGTCGATCTGGCGGCGGGCAACATCCTGGAACTGCGCCTCGAGCGTCGACTTCGCCATCCGTGCCACCACTGTGCGGGCCTGCCGCTTGCGGGAGACATCGAGTGGGTAGGTGATGTTGAGGTCGTACTGCGTCGGCCCGCCAGGTCGTTGGTCGGTGAACTTCCCGTAGGGGATGAACTGCGTGTCCATATAGACGAGTGGATTGGTGCGGAGGCCTGCGGTGAGGATGTCGGCATCCGCCTGGGTGAGTTCTTGACGCAAGGCGCGGATGTCCAGATTCGCGTTCATGATCTGATCGAGGGCGGCGTCGAGCGTGAGGCCGTTGGCCGGCCCCTCGTCGTCGAGGATCGCATCGTCGATGGCCGTGGCTGGGCCCGGACCGGTTTGCGTGGCCA
>CANHCU010000215.1 GCA_947459185.1 Planctomycetaceae bacterium
GTTCCTCGAGGTGGGTGGCTTCGACGAGGATTTTTTCTGCTACTTCGAGGACGTTGATCTGGGCTTCCGTCTGCGGTTGGCAGGCTATGCCGCCCGGTCGGTCGCCGCGGCGGGCGTGTCGCATATGGGTGCCGCTTCAACGGGTGGTTCGCGGAGCACCTTCGCGGTCTATCACGGGCACCGCAACCTCGTCTGGTGCTTTGTGAAGAACATGCCGTTCCCGCTGGTGCTGGTTCTCCTGCCAGGGCACATTGCCCTGCTGTTTTACGATCTGGCTTTGTTCACGCTGCGGGGCTGCGGGGCTGCGGTCGTGAAGGCCAAGTGGCATGCGATCGTGGGCCTGCCGAAATTCCTCGGCAAGCGTCGGGCCGTGCAGGCCACGCGTCGGGCCAGCTGTGGCGATATCTGGCGGATCATGGACCATCGCTGCTGGCCCAAGAGACGCCGAACAAGAGCCGACGAAGCAGACTAGGCGAGTGAACTCCGCTGGCGGGATGCCAAGACCTCTCGGCGAAAAGCGGCGGCCCACACCAGATTCCCCGCCAGGCAGAGCGGGAGGAGCCGCAGAAAGGTTGGGAGATACGTTGTTCTTTTGCTGCAGCGCAGCAGACGGACGAAGATCACCGGCAGGACGACGGCGGGAGTCAGGAAGGCGAGGACGGGAAACCACAAGAAAAGCCACGAACGGGGACGCTTCAGGATCAGTTGGTCTGCTGCGGAGGCGGTTCCCATCTTCGTGTTGTATCGAAAGAACTGCTCGCGGCCCTCGCGGTTGCGGTGCAACACCTCCACTCTGGGATCGTAGACAAGTCTGTAGCCTTGCTGCCGCATCTGATGAGACAGCAGCACGTCCTCACCGAGCGTCTGATCGGGGAACCCGCCGTCGCGGAGCAACTCGGCCCGGTAGGCGCTGTTACAGCCGAGGAGAAAATTTCGATTCCGCAGGGGCGGTCTATCCTGGGGAAAGTGCCGGAAGAACTCGAGGAAATAGACGCCGCAGCCGGTGAGGCATTCAGGATTGAGAATCGCAAGCGATCCGCCGGCACCTCCGATGGCAGGGTCTGCGAAGTGCTTTTCCAGGGCGGCGATCCAGTCGGCGGGCACCACGCAGTCCTGATCGACGAAAAACAGGAGCCTTCCCCGTGCGATCGCAACGCCGCGATTGCGGGCGGCGCCTGCAGAGAGCCGCGTGGACGACAGGACGAGTGTCACTGCCGGAAACTGCTCACGCACGATCTCCCCGCAGCGGTCGCCGGAACTGTCGACGACAATGATCTCTGCACGACGCCCCTCCGTGGCCCGCTGCACCGATGCCAGGCAGGCGGCGATCGTCGCGGCGCCGTGGTAGGCCGGAATGACGACGGAGATGTCGACGGGGTCATCAGCGGCGGCCGGTATCGCCGATGGCGGCGGGGTGGTTGTCATGGCACCTGCCGGCTTCCTACCCGGAGGCACACCTGACGATAGAGTTCCAGATCGCCCGCGATCATTTCGCGAATCTGGTCGGCGAAGGGGATCAACTGTTCGTGGATGTTGGTCGGGCCGACGTTTACACGCCGATCGAACCTGATGTGCGACGGAAGTTGAAGTTCAGCGGCGGCGCGAGCGATGAATTGTGGAAACCGCTCCTGGATCCCGACGATCTTCACTCGCTCAAGGTTCTGCAGGGCCTTGTCAACAAGGGATTTGGAATACTCGATGGTCCAGTCGGCGTTCGTGAACTGGTCCGGTACCAAAAAACGAATCTGCTGATTGACTATCTGGTTGGTAATAAGCCGGGTATCTTTCAGAAACGTCTCTGGCGGAACTCCATAGAAACGCCAAAAGTGCCCGATGACCGACGCCGACCTTGCGAAGGGCTCCCGCAGGCAGGTGATGATTTCCCGATCCGGGAACAGTTCAAGCAGTTGGGGAAGGGTGTAGTGACCCATCACGAACCGTCGTGGAGTGACGAGATCCAATTGGTCTCTCAAGGCATCGAACAGCAGATACTCCCCGTTATTCGCCTCAAGCTCGTTTGCGGCGGGAAAGACCTCTTCGGGAAATGCCTGGCTTAGGATCGTGCGGAGCGTAGTGCCGGCAGTTTTTGGTATGTGCAGAATCGCATACCGCTGCGGCGAGGCCGTGGCTTCGCCATGCACTGCAGGGATGGGAGCCGGTGCCGCGGCCTCAGACGCGGATGTGGGCGTCGGCACGTCTTCGCGGAGCCAGGTCTTCTGGCTGCTTGGCGGGAAGGCCAGGCTGTAATCGACCACCACCTTATGAAAATTGGGGCCGTAGTGGGGATCGTTCCTGATTTGCCTGCCCCAGGTGCGCTTCATGTGGGCGATGTCGCGTTTGAAGCGTTCGATGGCCTCGGGCCTGAGGTCCGACCCGCGTGAGATCGATTCCAGGTGGGTCAATTCCGCCTGTGGCGTGCAGATGATCTGGTAGCCACGCTGGCCCACCTTCAGGCAGAGGTCGACGTCGTTGAAGGCTACCGGCAGGTTTTTCTCGTCAAACCCGCCGACCTCGTCGAAGACCGTCCGGCGCATCGCCAGGCAGGCTGCCGTGACGGCCGACATATTGCGGGCGATGCGAAGATGATTGAGATGGCCGGGCGCATCGGCGGCCACTCGTTCGTAGACATGGCCCGCTACCGGCTCGATCGCCCCCACGCCCAGGATCACGCCGGCGTGCTGGATCGTGCCGTTTTCATAAACCAGACGGGCCCCCACCGCCCCCACCTCGGGCCGTACGGCCTGCGCGACCATATTCGTGAGCCAGTCGGCGTGGCGGATCAGGACGTCGTTGTTGAGCAAGAGCAGGATCTCGCCCCGTGACTGGGCGATCGCCTTGTTGTTGATCGCCGAGTAATTGAAGGGGCCGGGGCAGGGGAGGATCCGCACCCTCGGGTCGGAGGCGAGGCGGTCGAAGAGGCGGAACGTCGCCGGTTCGCAGCTATCGTTGTCGGCGACGATCACCTCGAGGGCGGGATAATCGGTGGCCACCAAAAGTCCGCCGAGGCATTTGCCCAGGACATCGGCCCGGTCGCGGGTGGGAATGATCACCGACACCAGTGGCGGCGGGCTGCGCAGCGTCCGGTGGACCTCCAGCCATCCGGGGGCGCGAGAAAGCGGAGCCACAGTGGCACCGGTCTGACCGGTGCGCGTCAGATGCTCGGTGACCACCTGCAAAGCGGAGTCGTGGTCGAGGCTATCGGCAACGGGGGTATCGGTTTTCCGGCGGGAATGGTGGAGCACGAGCGGCAGGTGGCGGATGCGCTGGGCAGTTGTCGCCGCACTTGCCCGCAGAACGAGGTCATAGTCGCGGCAGCCCCGAAAGCCGGCTCGAACGCCTCCGATACTCTCGATCAGGCTGCGGCGCACCACCTTCAGATTGCCGACCATGTCGTGGCTGAGCATCATCTCAGGATTCCAGCCCGTTTTCATGATCGGCTGGTGCCGCTGGCCGGCGTCGTCGACGTGGTCCTCGTCGCTGAAGAGGATATCGGCATCGGGGTGGGCGACGATCTCGGCGGCCATCTCATAGAGGGCCCGCTCCGAGAGGAGATGGCGGGGTTCAAAGAGCACCGCAAAC
>CANHCU010000216.1 GCA_947459185.1 Planctomycetaceae bacterium
GACGTGAACCTCTGGCACCCGACCCTGAAGCGGGCCGGCGACGCGGGCCACGGCATCAACGCCACGCTCGGTGTCGGCGACAACACCCGCGACGGGGCACAGCAGCGGACGTACGGCAAGGCAGAGAGTACGGAGGCCGCCGGCGGCGCGAGCCTCTACTTCGGATTCGAGCAAGACGGTGGCACGTCGGCACCCTACTCGACGTGGGGCACGGTCGGGCAATATGGCGTGGTGAGCCCCACGTGGCAGCCGTCGCTCTCCGCGAACGCGGCCATCCGCGACACCTACAACCTGCCGGGAGGCGCCTACGGCAGCCTGACGACGAACTCGTTCAGCCTGGCGGGCCGCGCCTTCGCCGACAAGCCGACGCTCTACTTCAACTATTTCCTGCAGTCCGACCCGGCCGCGGCGGCCGACGGCGATTCCGACACGATGCGTGACAGCGCCCGCGTGTTCATCTCGTCCGACGGCGGCGTCACCTGGAATCTGCTGGCGACGAACAATCCGACCAAGTCGCAGCTCGAAACGGCCGATTCGGAACTCCCGAACATTCTGTCGGCCTCATCCGATGCCACCTTCCTCGCCAATCAACACGTGCAGCAGCTCTACCGCGACGGCGTATGGCGGCAGGCCCGTGTCGATCTGGGCAAATGGGCCGGAGAGGCCGACCTGCGGCTGCGGATCGATTTCAGCACCGCCGGCACGTTCGACGCCACCCAGCAGAATGCAAACGGCGATCTGATCAACCAGATCAACGGCGTCGCCAGCGGGACCGGCGATCTCACGAGCGCCCAGCGTGGCCAGAACAACAACTACGAGGGCTTCTACGTCGACGACTTTATCGTCGGCTTCGCGGAGCGCGGCGAGATGGTCACCGGTGCGGCCACCGGCCAGACCGATTTCTACATCACCCCCTCGGCACCCGTCTCCAAGGAGGTGCCCTTCCAGAATCTGCAGGGCCAATACCAGCTCGAAATTCGCCGAGGCACGGAATACGGCAGCCAGCCGTCCAAGATCAGGAGCGACGTCGTCGTCGGGGCAACCGTCGACACCAACGCCGTCATGACGGTCGCCAACGGCCTACTCGGAGACGCGAACCACCTGCGGGAGCAGGGGCAGTTCATCATCGAGAGCAATCTCATCTCGAATGCCGGTACCTACGGAATCAGCATCGATGCGGCCCGCGACGGGGCGACAAACGCCCCGAATCCCGGCGCCGTGCTCGCGACGGCCGCCCCGAATTCCGCGCGGCTCGTGCCGGGCGTCGTCGTGACGAACAACGTGATGGCTGCGAGCGGCACGGCCGGCATCCTCTTCAGTGGCGAGTCGAATACGGGAGCCGTTCCCACGGCCGCCGTACCCTTTGGCCGGATCACAAACAACACGATCGTCGGTGGCACAGCGGCGACAGGCACCGGCATCGTCGTGAACGAGAACGCCGGCCCAACGCTGCTCAACAACCTGTTCGCCAACCTGTCCACCGGCATCACGGTCGACGCCTCGAGCAGACCCAATACGATCGTCGGCACATCGGCATACTGGAACACCGCGACGCACGCGTCCGGCACCACAGAGAACCAGGCGATCAAGCTCGACGCTGATCCATTCGTGAACTCTGTCACGGGCAACTACTACCTGCGGTCGGGTTCGCAGGCGATCGATAGTGGCCTGAATTCCCTCGCCGACCGCCCCGTGTTCACGGCTGTGAAGACGCCTCTGGGCATTCCGGACTCGCCGCTCATCGCGCCGGAGCGCGACCTGTTCGGACAGCTCCGCGACGACGATCCGAACCAGGCGAGCCAGCCCGGTCTCGGCAGCAATGTCTTCAAGGACCGCGGCGCCATCGATCGGGTCGACTTCACGCAGCCGATGCTGTTGTTGCTCGATCCGCTCGACAACGGCACGAGCGATACGAATCCGTCGGCCGACGCGATCGGCCTCGTGAAGGAAGCAGCCCGCAGTGTCACGGCGTTCGTGCTCCAGCTCAATGATTCCGGTGTCGGCATGGACAGGGCAACGGTCACCAAGGATGCGTTCACGCTTACCCGTAACGGCATCCCACTCGTCGAGGGCACGGACTACCTGTTCCGCTACTTCGAAAACAACAACCGAGTGGTGTTCGAGGCCGCCGCCGTCTTCTCCACGGGTGACTACGTGCTGACGGCAACGACGCAGGCGAGCGAGCCGGGTGCGGCAGGAAAGCTCACGGACCTGGCCAACAACACGCTGTTGCCCAACAAGTTTGATGGCACAACGTCGTTCGCGATCACGCTTTCCGACGTGCCGAGTGCGCCGACGAACCTCATCACTGCCGCCGCCGATGCGCAGGCGACCGTCTCGTGGGATCAGGCCCTGGCCAACAATTCCACGATCGTGCGATACGAACTGGAATACAGGACCTTCAGCGGAAATTCGTGGACCTCGGTCGATGCGGGACTCGCGACGTCTGCCGCCGTCACAGGCTTGACCAATGGCACCGCATATGTGTTCCGGGTGCGGGCGGTCAACGGGCTAGGTGCCGGCGAGTACTCGGCGGAGTCGGCCCCGGCCATGCCGTTGCCTGTGCCCACGGTCGGGTTGACGAACGACACCAACGGCGTGGATGGCATCACAAGTGATGGTTCCGTGACCGTTGCCGGAATTTTCGGCGGAGCGACCTGGGAGTCGAGCGTCGATTCAGGCACGACATGGACGGCCGGCGCGGGTGGCACGTTCCCGCTTTCAGCCGGGACCTACGCCGTCGGCAGGGTCCAGGTGCGACAGCTTCTCAACGGCTTCTACAGCACCGTCGTGTCCAACCCGATCCAGTGGGTCGTGGACCAGTCCGCACCGGCCGCTCCCACGCTGGCACTGGCCAACGACACCGGATCCAGCACCTCCGACGGCATCACCAACGTCGGCACCGTGAACGTGTCGGGCATCGAGCCCAACGCCTCGTGGCAGTTCAGCACCGACAGTGGCTCTAGCTGGACCAATGGTGCCGGCACCACCTTCAACCTCCCCGCCGGCACCTACGCCATCGGAGTCGTCCAGGTCCGACAGATCGATGTCGCGGGCAACACCGGCACCGCCGGCTCCAACTCGGCTGCGATCAATGTCGATACCACGCTCCCGGCCGCTCCCACCCTGGCACTGGCCAACGACACCGGATCCAGCAACGCAGACGGCATCACCAACGTCGGCACCGTGAACGTGTCGGGCATCGAGCCCAGCGCCGCGTGGCAGTACAGCACCAACAATGGCTCTAGCTGGACCAATGGATCAGGGTCTTCCTTTGCTCTTGGCGCCGGCACCTACGCCATCGGCGTCGTCCAGGTCCGCCAGATCGATGTCGCAGGCAACACCGGTACCGCCGGTTTTAATGCCGCTGCGATCACTGTCGATACCACGCTCCCGGCCGCTCCCACGCTGGCACTGGCCAACGACACCGGATCCAGCACCTCCGACGGCATCACCAACGTCGGCACCGTGAACGTGTCGGGCATCGAGCCCAACGCCTCGTGGCAGTACAGCACCAACAGTGGC
>CANHCU010000217.1 GCA_947459185.1 Planctomycetaceae bacterium
CACGACGCGCTCGCCACCCGATCCGATGTGCACGATCTCCGCGTGGCCATGACCGCGCTGGCCGAGCAGCAGAAACTGACCAGTGCCGAAGTTCACGACCTGGCCGAGCAGCAAAAGCTGACAAGTGCCTCGCTTCGCGAACTGGAGGAGCAGCAGAAACTGACAAGTGCCTCGGTTCGCGACCTTGCCGAGCAGCAGAAGCTGACCAGCGCCGAGGTTCGCGACCTTTCACACACCGTGGCAGACCTGGCCGACACGGTTCGAACGCTCCACATTCGCACCGATAAAACAGCTGGCTGGGCACTCGAATGGGTCGTTGGCAATCGCCTGCCGGCCTACGTGGGCCGCCAGATCAAGCGATGCCGCGTTGTCGGCCCGATGGATGTGATCGAGTCTCTCGAAGACCGGCCGGCGATGCGGGAAGTGAGCGATGAGGATCTCGACCAGCTCCGACGAGCCGACCTCATCGCCACGGGCACCATCGACGGCGACACGATTTATCTTGTCGGCGAGGTGTCGTTCACGGCCGATAACGACGATGTGCTGCGTGCAGCCCGTCGGGCGGCGGTGCTCCGAAAAGTCGGCGAGCGTTCGCAGCCATTCGTCGCCTGCGACGCGATTGCTCCCATCTCGGCTGAATTGGCACGCCGCGAAGGGGTGTGGATCATCGTCGAAGGGCGTCTTCTGACACCGGCAGCGTGAATGCGGGCAAATCCACCCAATAAAAGCCCCCGGCGCTAGCCGGGGGATCTTGCGCTCCCCATAAAAGCCCCCGGCGCAAGCCGGGAGATCGCGCACCACAGCAGGCGATCCCGTCGCTTGCGCTCAGGGCTTGCATGGGATGGAACGGCCATCCCTACAGCCCCACCTTCTTCCACGCCTCCTTGACCGCGTTCTTGGTGTCCTTGTCAAAGCGGCTCGTGTCGCCGGCGATCTGCACCGTGATCGCGGCCATGTCTTTAAACTGACTCTGCCGCGATAGCTGCAACATCGCGTCAAACCAGATCCGCCCCGCCGTCTCCCAGGCATTGCCCCCCAGGGCCTTGGCCGCGAGGGCAAAGGCCCTGTTGGGAATGCCCGAATTGAGATGCACGCCGCCATTATCGGCCCCGCTGGTGGAGATGTGTTTCATGTGGGAGGGCTGCGGGTCGGAGCCCAGGTCGGGATCGTTTTCATACGCCGTGCCGGGATGTTCCATGTCGCGAATGCCCCGCCGCGTCGGCGCCGCCACCAACACCTCGCTGCCGATCAGCCAGCTCGCCTTCTCGGCCGTCTCGCCCCGTCGCCACTGCCGCACGAGCACCCCAAACACATCCGAAAAATGCTCGTTGAGCGCCCCCGACTGGCCGCGATACTCGAGATTGCTCGTGAACGACTGCACGCCATGGGTGAGTTCGTGGGCCACCACATCGAGCGACCGCGTGAACCGCTGAAAGATCTGGCCGTCGCCATCCCCATACGCCATCTGGCCGCCATCCCAGAAGGCATTGTCCATCGGCTGGTACTTCCCCGAGCCATCCGATTCCCCTACATGCACGCTCGAAATCAGCGTCATGCCGCTATCGTCGAGCGAGTTGCGACCAAACACCTCGCGATAGAAGTCGTAGGTGTCGCCTGAGAAGTCATACGCCTCATTCACCGCCACGTCGGCCGACTTCTTCTCCCCCTCACTCCGTACGAGTTTGCCCGGCAGCCTGTCCTTCTTGCGGGCATCGTAGATGAGCCGGTTTTTTGATGCCGCCGGCGACGGCACCGCCATCATGCCCGGCACCCTCTGGGCAAAGGCCCGCACCGCTCGCACCGCGGCCGCCTGCGACAGCCCCGCGATCGCTTGATCACGAACCTTCACATTCGCCGACCGCGCCAGCCGCTCGAGCATGTAGGGCGGAATGATGCACTGAATCGGATGACGCACGACCAACCCCTCCCAATGGTGGTTCAATCCGGAAAAGCTGGGCAAAAAAACCCGCCCCAACGCTCTCGATTGGGCAGGTTCGTCCCACGGTGACGATCGCAAGAGTTCCCCCTAAAAGAAGGCCTCACCATGAGCGAGACGATACCAAGCCAGGGGAGCGATCGCAACCAATGAGAACGTCCGTTTCGAACCTGGTCTGCGTGGCAATTCTTCTCGCCGGCAGCACCGTCGCCCCGACCACCACCGCCGGCGAACTCGGGGGCATCCTCCATAGCCTCACCACGCCGGTGCGGGCCCTGCACCGCAAGAAACCGCCAGCCTGCAAGGACGACGTTGTCGATCGGCTGGCTGACGAGATCGACTGGCTGCAGGCCCACATGAACGCCCACGGCTCGATCGTGGCCAAGCACCCCGACGTGTGGGGCCAGAACCGGCTCACCCGGGCCCGCTACGAATACGAGGAGCAACTGCGGTCCAAACTCGGGGGCTTTCAGGAACTCAGCAACGCCAGCCTTCGCCGCAGCGACCAGGCCTTCCTGGGGCTCGCCCTCAGCTTGAGCGACGCCCCCGCAACCACCGGCCGCGGCACTACGACCAGGCCCGCCGATGCGACAGCCAGCGTCACGAACCTCATCTCCAACCCCATCGGCGGCGGCACGCCCGCCGAGATGGTGATCACCCGCACGCCCCCCTTTGCCGCCACCCCCCAGCCCTTCGCCGACTTCGGCCTCGCCAACGCAAACGCCGTCAGCCTCGAGCCGACGATCCACCTCGACCACCTCTCCCGGTATCTCAACCACCTCCACGAACTGCGGCGGATCAACGAGGGCGACGACATCGCAGATGCTCCCGGCTACGCCCTGAACCTCGTGCGAATCCCCGTCTCGATCACCCCCGGTCAGCACACGCAGGCCGGCCACGGGGCCGAGATCACCGTCACCGCCGATCCGCAACTCGGCGACGAACTCTTGCCCATCACCTTTCGCACGCTCGTGATCAACGACCTCGTCGACATGCTCGCGCCGGGGCTGACGTTTGCGGTCAACACCGCCGCCGTCCGCGAGGCATTGATCGCGAGCGATGGGTTCTACGCCCAACGTCATCCCCCGGCTCGCGCCGGGGGCTTTTATTCGGACGGGACGGCACCAATGCAACATCCCCCGGCTCGCGCCGGGGGCTTTTATTCGGACGAAACGCTGTCCCATACAAGCCCTGAGCGCCAGCGACGGGATCTCTCGGTCGCCACCATGCACGGCATCCGATCGCGATCGGTCTCCGTGCCCACGGCCAAAATGCGGCGGGCCCGCATGCCGCTGCCACCCGAGCAGATGGTCGATGTGATCGGCCAGCGGCAGGTCGTGATCCTGCTCCAAAGCACCTACGAAGCCCTCGGCGCCGACCCAGCCAACACCCTCTGCATCGACTATCCCCAGGTTCGGGTGTTTCTCGGGGAAGAGCTTGAGGCCGCCCACGACTTCCTGGCACAGGAACGGCAGCAGCATATCTGGGCCGAGCTGCCCGGCTGGAACCTCGCC
>CANHCU010000218.1 GCA_947459185.1 Planctomycetaceae bacterium
TACCCGCCAGCTACATGCTCTTCGCGGCCGAGTGCGCGGTGAGCCGCTGGCTCCATGGCGAAGGGCCGATGGCCGTCCCGCGGCCCGGTCTCTTTCATGCCATGAGCCTTGCGCTCCACGTGGCCGCCTCGCTGCTCGTGCTGCGGATCCTGCGGCGATTCACCACACGGCCCTGGGCTGCGGTCGTGGGCGGCCTCCTGTTCGCGCTGCATCCGATGCAGGTTGAGTCGGTCGCGTGGATCGCCGAGCAACGCGGCCTGCTGGCCGCTGTGTTCTCGCTCGCGGCACTCGATCAGTTCCTGGAGTGGACGGAACGCGATCAAGGCCAGTCACGGCTGCGGGCATCGTATGGGCTTGCGACCGGTGCTCTCGTCGTCGCGATGCTGGCGAAGCCGTCGGCCGTCGTCACGCCGCTCATCGCATTCGCGCTCGCCAGCCACGTCCGAAAAATACCCAGGCCCACGCTCATCTGGGCACTCGCCCCGTGGGCTGTGCTGGCGGTTGCGGCTGCGGTCTGCACGCGGTTTGTGCAGCCTGCAGACCTGACTCGGGTGCACGTGCCCCTGATTACGCGGCCCCTCATCGCTGGCGACGCGATTGCGTTTTACACGGGCAAACTTCTCGTGCCGACGAACCTGTGCGTGGTGTACGGGCGGTCGCCGCAGGTGGCGATCGCCGATCCATATGCCCCGTTCTCGGCCGGTCTCGTGGCGCTGGCATTCGCCTGGGTGGTGTTCTCGCCGCACGGTCGCGGGTGGAGGCTGCCGCTGGCGGTCTTCGTCATCCCGCTGTTGCCGGTCCTGGGATTCACCGCGTTCGTCTACCAGAACCATTCCACGGTCGCCGATCGCTACATGTATCTCGCGATGCTCGGCCCGGCGCTCGGGGCAGCCATGGCAAGCGACCGGCTGAGGCCTGCCGACGCGGCTCGCGGCGGCTGGGCGCCGCCGCTGGCCGTCTGCCTCGCCGTCGCCGTCTGCTATCTGCCGCTCACCTGGCGACAAGCGGGCCTCTGGCGGGATTCGCTGACGCTCTTCACCCGCACGATCGATTCGGGCCATGAAAGCGCGGTCGCCCTCAACAATCTCGGCGTCGCGCTCACGGATCTCGATCGTGCCGGCGAGGCGTTGCCTCACCTGCTGCGCGCCGTCGAGCTGGATGCCGCGGATGCCAGGGCGCAATCCAATCTCGGCGTCGCGCTCACGAAGCTCGATCGCGCCGGCGAGGCGCTGCCCCACCTGCTCCGCGCCGTTGACCTGGATGCCGTGGATGCCAGGGCGCATTCGAATCTCGGCGTCGCGCTCACGGAGCTCGGTCGTGCGGGCGAGGCGTTGCCCCACCTGCTCCGCGCCGTCGAGTTGGATGCCGCGGACGCAAAAGCCTGGTTCAATCTGGGAAATGCCCACGTGGCCGCAGGCGACTTGGCGACGGCCTGCCTGGCGTTCGAGCGGAGCCTCGAACTTGACGGCGGGCGGTTCAAGGCTTGGAACAACCTGGGGCTCGCGCGGCTGGTCAACGGGGATGCGGCGGGGGCCGAGGCGGCATGGCGACGGAGCATCCGCATCCGGCCGGATTTCGGCGACGCCCGGCTCAACCTCGCCAAACTGCTGCTTTCACGCGGTGAATTGGCGAGTGCCGCGGACCACGTGCAGGCGGTGCTTGAGCGGGATCGGTCGGAAGCCGAAGCCCACAACCTGCTGGGCGTCATTCATGCCGAAGCGGGCCGACCTCGCGAGGCCGTGGGCTGCTTCGAGGCCGCCGTCAAGTTCGCGCCCCGTCGCGAGGATTTTCGCGAGAACCTCGAACGGGCTCGGCAGGCCCTGCCTGCCGGGCAGTCGCCCTGAACAACCAGCGGCGTCGTTCCCCGGAATCCAGCTCCCTCACATAATTCTCACAACAGATACACAATCGGCTCATCGTCTGCCCGTAGCCTGCCTGAGCCGGTTCGGAGGATGTCTCCGGGGCGGTGCTATCACCGGTTTCCAATACCAACCAAAGGGATTGCTTTATGCGTTCTTCATCGTTCCAGAAACGGGGCGGCTTCACGCTGGTGGAGTTGCTCGTCGTCATTGCGATCATCGGGCTGCTCGTGGCCCTGTTGCTTCCTGCTCTCTCTGCAGCCCGGCAGTCTGCGATTGCCGCGGGTGCCAACACCCCGCTCGGCGGGTTCGGCCGGTCGTTCCTCATCACCGCCGACCAGGACGTCGCCGAGCGCGGCCAGATGTCGACCGGTGCCTTTGACCACCTCCGCGACGGCGACGTGCGCCGCGTCGGCTGGGTGGCTGACGTGATCAAGAACAAGGTCATCAACCCCGGCAAGGCCCTCGACGCCTCGAACCCGTCGAAGGTCAACGAAAAGGTGGGCGACTACGCCGGCGCAACGAACGTGACCGGCAAGGGCAACAAGACCCGTTGGAAGAATCAGAACGGCGACCTGAACTTCGGCGGCACGAACGGTCCGAAGGACGTCCCTGCTGCGGCTCCGACCGCCGCGTCGCCACAGAAGCAGAAGATCTGGGACGATGGCCATAACACCAACTTCTGCACCACGTGGCACTTCAGCCGGGGCGATGTCCTCGGCTCGTCAATCGGCACGGGCGCGGCAATGGTCAGCACGGTGCCTTCGGACATGGACTTCAGCTCGGCCGACCCGAGCAAGTGCCCGCTGGACGGCGACGGTCCGCTCAGCGAGTCGAAGTTGATGAAGACCACGGTCAGCCGGGATCTGATCGCCTGCGTGGGCAACTCCCGCAACGGCGACGGCGGCGACGCCGCTGTCGACCAGACCTATGCCAACATTGTCAACGCGTTCGCGGGGCTCACCGGTGCCGACGGCAATCCGCCGCTCCTGAAGGCTGGTGACTTCACGGTCGAGTCGTTCACCGACGGCATGTCGGCGGTCCCGGAGGGCGGTGTCGCCGCCGCCATCGGCATCGCCGGTGCGAAGGACGAGCCTGTCGACCGGCTGCACGAGCTCAACGACCTGGTGCCGATCGTCGGCGGTCGGAAGAGCGGCGACGGCTTGTTCGTGGGTGGGTCTGTCCAGTTGCTCTTCGCCGACGGCCACGTCGCGAAGGTCAAGGACGAGGCCGGTCTCAACGAAGAGCCGGACGGGTTCATCGGTGCATTCCGGGAAGGCACTTCGGCAAGCACCTACAGGTTGAACGATAGCGCCTTCGCCAAGGAGATCCGGAACAAGATCTGGATCCGCCAGCTGGGCAATGGTCAGAGTCTGGGCCAGGGCGGCGGCGTGGTCGAGTGACCTCTACCTGCCCGTGCTCAGCATGAGCTTCCGACACACCGCGGCCGCCTTCGGGCGGCCGCGGTTTTTGTTTCGTGCTTCTCGCCA
>CANHCU010000219.1 GCA_947459185.1 Planctomycetaceae bacterium
ACCTGCAGGCTGCCGTCCGGCGTCGCGATCCCTTCGGGCCTCGCTCCGCCACTGGATCGCCAACTGAAGTACGCCCGGCAGGACTTGAACCTGCAACCCTCGGTTCCGAAGTTTGAGGTGGATCGATTTCGCGATTCCCGACGAAACCACGAAATCGACCTTTAGTGGCTGCTACCAAAGGACTTCCGAAAGCACGTTCGGTTTCGCGGACCTTGCCAGCTTCACGGTTCAGACGGCGGAAAAATGGACTGACTTGAGGAATCCTCAAATCGGATTTTCCGAGGCTCGGACCCTGCCGGCTGGCGGGCCTCATTGCCGGGGCAGCAGGCAATTCCGGCGCCTCGATACACCACCAGCCGCCCCCCCGCCTACTTCTTGGAGATGTAGGCGTTCACGCCGACGATCACCTTCTTGCCATCCACCACGCAGTCGGTCTCTTTGTTCCCGTAGGTGGAAGCGACGACCAACGTTTTGCCGCTGGAGGACTTCTCGGGCTTGGCATTCATGGGAATTCGTAGCACCAGTTCATCACCAACAATTTTTGCTGAAAAAGCCATGGATCTGTTCCGTGGATTCGAGGTCGGGGATGCGGCGGGCTGACAATCTACAATCCAGGTCCCGTTCTTTTCGCGGGCGGCGTGAAGCGTTGACGGCTCCTGATGGCCGTGACGGCAGCTGTTCCGCACCAGGTTAGCAGACGAGCGAACTTCACCGTGCACCTGCCTTGATGAAGACATCGAGCTTCTGTCCCGCGTACACCCTCGGCGGAGTGCCGATGATTCGATACACGACGAAGAGCACCCGGGTATCGACTCGCTCTGTAGTCGATCCTGTGATGGACGTCTTTGGCACGACTCGTGGCTCGATCCTGACGAACTCCAAGTCAACCCGCGAGCGATCCCTACCGCGAACGAATCCCTCGGCGGAGGCATGGGGCTCCACCCTGCTCGCGTCCTCCTCATCGACCTGCACACGCACCTCGAGATCACCGGATCGCGCAAGGGTGATCGGTGCGCCCCGCAGATCGCCCGGTTGAACATACTCGCCCTCGCGGATGTCTGCCCTGAGCACCGTTGCATCAGCGGGCGATCGTACGGTGAGTCGATCGATCTCGACTTCGAGTTTCTCCACCTCGGCTCGCGCCAGGTCCCTTTCCCGCTCCGCGATGGCGATGTCCGGACCCCATGTACCTGCCTCGAGCCGAGCGAGATGAGCTTGAGTTTCCAAGAGTTCCGCTTCGGCCACTCGGACCGAAAATGAACGGGCACGCAGCTCCTCAATGCTTATGGCTCCCCGGGCACCAAGGGAATCGGCTCGAGCGGCCAGGTCACGTGCGCGCTCAACCGAAACCTTGGCGGATTCGACCCGAGCCCGCGCCGGAGGCAGATCCTCCGGACGCGTGCCAGCCCTGAGTCGTGCGAGCCTTGCCTCAGCGGCCGCAAGTGCGTTTTGTTTTACCGCGAGTTCAGCTCTGAGCGAGCGGTCATCGATCTCGAACAGCGGTGCCCCCTTCTTGACCGAGCCGCCAGTAACGACATGCACGTGCTTGACCGCACCCGCAAGGGGAGTTTCTACGCGCACGGCTTCGCCCGGGCTCTGGATTTCGCCCAGACCGGCGACAGTGTCAGGGCCGAGCGAGGTGGTCGCGGGAGGGTGTGGTGCCTCGGTGAGCTGGTCCTCCGGCTTGAGGATGACCGTTGTGGCCGCTCCGAAGCCGAGCGCTGCGGCAGCCAGGATCGGGATGCCGTACTTCACGAGCATGGTGGACTCCATGGGTTCAATGCTGAGCGGTTGCGGCCGCGGAGCATCCTTCCTCGACCTTGGTCAAAAGACCGTCTTCCATATGTGCGACTCGATCTGCAAAGCCGTAGACACGTGGATCGTGAGTTACGACGATCGCAGCCCGGTCAGGGTGAACCGCCAGCTCACGCAGCAGGGTCATCACGGCCTGGCCAGACTTGCCATCCAAAGCGGCGGTCGGTTCGTCGCAGAGGAGTAATCGGGGCTTATGGACGAGGGCTCGAGCGATCGCGACGCGCTGCTGCTGACCGCCGGATAGCTGTCCTGGGAGCTTGCCGAAGTGCGCGCCCATGCCGAGCTTGTCCAGAAGTGTCCGTGAACACTCCAGAGCAGCCTCCCAGGAACTGCCCGCCGCAACCAGCGGTACGGCCGCATTCTCAGCGACGGTCAGCCCTGCGAGAAGGTTGTACTGCTGAAAGATGAAGCCGATGTTCCTCAGCCTGTAGGGCGCCAGATCGGTCCCGCGCAGCGCGGTCACCTCTTCGTCGAACACACGGACTGTGCCTGTTGCGCCACGCAGCAAGCCTGCGATGACTGAGATCAGAGTTGTCTTCCCGCATCCGCTGGGACCGACCAGCATGGTCAGTTGCCCCGCTGGCGCTTCGAAGTCGACGCCCTTGAGCACATGGAGTGGTCCGGCCGCTGTCGGGAACTCGATCCCAACTTGTTCACAGATGACACCAGTCATGCTCAACTCCGGAACACGACTGCGGGATCAACGGTCAGAACGCGACGCACGCTCACAACGCAAGACACGAGCGTGACCAGGACGATGAACACCCCCGTCCCGATGAAAATAACGGGATCCATGAACATGCCGCGCAGGCCGCCTGAGAGCTGCGGTGAGAAAGCGGCGAAGAACGCGCTGGCAACGCCGATCCCGAGGGAGTAGCCCACCACCGCCACGAAAAGCGCCTGCGCGGAGATCATCCCGAGGATCCGCATATTGCCGACGCCGATCGCCTTGAGGGCGGCAAACTGTCGGAGGTTCTCGACACTGAACATGTAGAACGTCTGCCCGACAATGGCCACCCCGATGACGACGCCCATGAGGATGGTGATCCCGAAGTTCTCAGCGACGCCCGAGTAGTTCAGCACCCACTCCTGGGATTTGGCTTTGAATCCAGAGCGGGATCGAGCCTGCATGCCGGTGGACACAGCGATGGTCTTCGCGACTTCCTCAGGGGTCGCGCCTGCCGATGCCCGAGCCAGTACGTAAGTCACCGGGTTCAGCGTCTCCCTGGCGAAATCAACCGCAAGCGATCTCCTGGTGTGCACGCGCGGAAGCCCCGTCCATGAAGGACCAGTGTGACTGATGCCCACGATCACGGCGCGGCGTTGGCCGATCTCAACAACATCGCCGGTGCGAAACGGAGCCCCGGGAAAGATGTTGACAAACCCTGCCGCGTCAAGGATCACGGCATCAGGGCGACGGAGGTCGTCGAGAGAACCGATGAGCATGTTGTGCGGTGCTGCGACGAGCGAGGAATCGTCGACGCCGATCAGCGTGACGGACTTGTTCGCTCCGGACCGCGTACGAAG
>CANHCU010000220.1 GCA_947459185.1 Planctomycetaceae bacterium
CAGCAGGTTGCGGGTGAGGTCGGTCGCGGTCGTGCTCGCGTCGATCGCGAAGCCCCCGGTCACATTGCCTGGCACGTCGATGCCCATGCCGACAGGCAGGTAGGGAAACTGCAGGCCAGCCGTTGCCGTCGCAGAGAGCGTTGGGCCGCTCGTGGCGATGCCGAGGGCCACGATGGTCCGGTCGGCAACGGCGGACGTGAGGGCGGCCAGCGAGGCCTCGTCGGCATCCGCGGCCAGAAAATAGGAGGTCATCGCCAGATCGAGCAGACCGCCGACGGCCTGGTCGCGATCGACGGCGACGCCATTGGCCTGGTTGAGCTGCTGGGCGTTGGCGACCGTTCGCTTCTCGACCAGGAGCGACTCGGAGAACTGATTGGCGTCGAGGCCGATGGCGATGAAGCGGTCGGCCTTCCGCGTGAAGGTGCGGTCATAGTTCGTGCCGCCAGCCGGGGCTGTGATGGAGATTGTGAGGCTCAGCGTTGCCATGGAGGGATTCGCAAAGGCCACCGACGCGGTCGCGATCGCCACGCCGTCGCGTCGCAGCGTTGGCCGCCCGACGAGTCCCGGATCGATCGTGAGCCGACTGAGGGCGACATCGGCCAGCGCAAGCGTGACCCCCGCGTCTCCAAATAACTTTGATCCATTGGGACTTTTCGTGATGTCGGTGAGCTTGATGTTCACCGTATGGAGGGCCGCGGCCGGGATCGAGGCCGGGCGGGCGGACTCAGCCGGCTGGCTTACAACCACATAGGGCAGCGCCGTCGGAATCGCCAGGAACGACTGCTGGCGGATCGGTCCGTCGTAGCCCACGTCGGCAATCGTGAGATCGGGCCGGTTCTGCGCAAGCCATCCCGAGACCTTTGCCTCGTAGTATTCGGCCGTCGACTTCTTCTGCCAGACAGGGTTCGTGAGGTAGTCGACTTCCTGCGGACTGAAGGGCACCTTCGTGAGGATATCGGGCACGCCGGGTTGAAAATTCCGCAGCTTCCACGAGGCATCGATCGGCACCCAGGCCTGTTGGCCGGTCGCGGGCACCGTCACGAGCGCCTCGAGCCAGGTGTGCTTGAATCGGTTCCAGTATTGGTCGTAGGCGAGGCCGGCCCGGGCGAGGATCGCTCCGGCGGCTGCGGCATTTCTGGCTCCCACGAAGTCCTTGAGTTGACTTTCCGTCACCTCGACCACACCGGCCACATACCGCGTGGGAATGCCGGCCGCGGCGTAGAGCGAGGCGAGCAGCGAGTTCGTGTCCCAGTCGTTGCCGGCCTTGGTCTGCAGTGTGGCCAGCGGCCCCTTCATCGCGCCACAGTAGGGCTGGAACACGACCGTGTTCGTCACGTATTCGAGCATCTCGAGCGGCAGGTAATAGAGACGGGCCGCCAGGTCGGCGATGCTCGTGGCCACCTCCGGCCGGTCGGGGGCGACATCGACGTCGATCGCCCTGCCTTTGAGCGATGCCAGGGCTGTCCGCGGACTGTCGGTGAGCAACGGATTGCCGTGCACGAGCAGCGTCGCCAGCCTGGGCAGCTGCGCGACTCCCGCGGGCACGGTCGCGATCGAGTTGGACCGCACGTCGAGCCTCGTCAGCCCGGCGAGCGCGGGGAGCGTGGCCAGGCCGGCATCGGTAAGGCCGACATGAACCATCGACAACGACGTGAGGCTGGCGAGGCCGGTCAGCGGCTGAAGCGACGCGAGTCCCTGCGGCACGACGGCATGGTCTCCCGGGACCAGTTCAAGCGACTGAAGCGACGCGAGGTTCGCGATGCCGGTGAGATCGCCCACGGTGTTGCCATCGACGGTGAGCGACGTGAGTGGCGGCGACTGGGCGAGCACCGCAGGCGTGAGCCAGGTATCGCGGTCGAGTGCTAACGACTCGCGAACGGCTGCGGCCAGTTCGGGGTCGTAGAACATCACCCCCTGCACGTCGCCGCTCGCACGTCTCACGTGGCTCCGAATCGTGCCACGGACATCAAGCAGCCCGGCCGACACAAGGGTGTCGCCCGTGTAGGTATTGAGGGGAGCACCCAGCGTGAGCGAGGCGGCACCCGCCTTGGCGACGCCTCCGCCGCCCGCGATCGGCGTGTCGAACCGGGCAGCAACGACCGTGGTGAACGTCGTGCCCGTGGCCTGCGTCGAGAACGTGCCGCCTGTCACGGTGGAGGCGCCGCCGCGAAACTCGATCGCGCGGCCGCTGACGACACCCGAGATGGTGACGGTTCCCCCGACAGGGCCGGCGAAGACGGCGGTATCGCCTCGGCTACTGTTCCAGCTGACGTAGCCGCCGGTGCCGCCAGCGAGCGACGGGTCGAACCAGACCGCAGCTCCCCCTTCGGTCCACGTGCCAGATCCCCCGAGCCCCGCGCCGGTCGTGACGACGTTGTTCTTCGCCACGAGATCGGGATCCCAGTAGAGGACCGCCAGGAGTCGCCGCTCCTCCAGTCGCTCCATCCCGCCAAGGAGCGGAGATGACCTCGCGAGCGAACGCACGTTTCGTCGAGCCATGCTCCGGGAACGCATGCCACGGCGACCACTCCAGGCCATGGGAACCTCCGCGTCTTTTTCAACGGACGATCGACAGAGCGGGGGCTGACTCGGGGGGGCGCCCCCCGCGCTCGGGCGATCTCTTAAAAAACGGAGGCCTGCCGGGTCAATGCCATTTCAATCCGGGAATACGCCCGACGCGGCTCCCCCTCTCCATCCATGCCCGCGGCGCAAGCAAGGGAATCCAGGTCGCCTTCACGTCGCGTGTCGCCCTCTGCTGCACGGATGGCTTTTCCCACATCCAGCTAGAATGAGATGACCTCGCGCGGCCAGGCCGCCTCACTGGCACCCACCCCATGCATGCACCTTCAGGCATCCACGCTTCCGATCCGAGTCACTGGGTCGCTCACCGCTGGTTCACGGCGTCGGGGGCCCTCGTCGCTGAACTCCCCGCGGATGCCGAACCGTTCGCCATCTTCGAGCGGCTGGCGCGGCAGCGGCACTGCGTGTTTCTCGACAGCGCGGTCCTCGACGGTGCCAGCCGCGCCGCCCCCAGCCCCGACCGGGCGTCCACCGAGGGCCCGGCGACGCCCCGCCTGGGCCGCTTTTCATACATCGCCGCCGATCCGATCCATTCCCTCCACGTGGAATCCGCCAACGACGGCCGCGCCGCGGAGCGTGTGAACGAGGCTTTTGCACTGCTGCGGTCGCTGCTGGCCGACCTCGCCTGCGCGACGATTCCCGGATTGCCGTCATTCCAAGGCGGCGTCGCGGGACTCGTGTCGTATGACTGCGGCCTCGCGCGACTGGGGCTCGAGTCCGCCGGCAGCAGCGATGCGCCACTGCTTTCGCTGCATATCTA
>CANHCU010000221.1 GCA_947459185.1 Planctomycetaceae bacterium
ACGCTCCGTCGGTGAAGAGCACCACCTCGCCCGCACCCTGCTCCTTCGCCATGCCAAGCCCTTCTCAGGTGAACGTTCCTATGCCACTTCCCGCGCCGTATTCGCCTTCGCAAACGCCCCGGGACCATCGGCGGGTTCACCCTCGACATGGAGCCCCTGCCCTCTCGCCGACAACCGCACCGGCAGTCGCACCGTGAACCGACTGCCCCGGCCCAGCTGGCTCTCCACCGCTACGTCGCCGCCAAGCAGGCGGCAGAGTTCGCGGACGATCGAGAGCCCAAGGCCCGTACCGGAAAACTCCCGCGTCATCGCGTCGTCGCCCGTCTGGAAGACACGCCCCTGGCGAAACTTCTCGAAGATCGCCTGCTGCTCCTCCTCCGCGATGCCTACGCCGGTATCGATGACGTCGATGAGCAGTTCGGAGCCGCTGCCCGCCTCATCCGCAAGCCTCGCCCGGACGTCGATCCGGCCCCCCTCCGGGGTGAATTTCACGGCGTTCGAGAGCAGGTTGGCAAGAATCTGCTGCACCTTCGCCGGATCCTGCTCGAGTTCGTCGAGCCCCGGACCAATATCGAATGCCAGGTCGATCCGCTTCCGCTCGGCCAGCGGCCTGACCATGTCGCACTGGGCCGACACGAGCGACTCGAGGCGAAAGAGGCCCGGCCGCACTTCCATCTTTCCCGCCTCGATCTTGGCGAGGTCGAGAATGTCGTTGATCATCTCCAGGAGCATGCGGCCCGATGAGCGGATATTCTGCACGTAGCGTTTCTGACGGTCATCGAGCGATTCGATCGAGCCGAGCACGTCGGAAAAGCCGATGATGCTATTGAGAGGCGTGCGGAGCTCGTGGCTCATCGTCGCCAGGAAATCGCTCTTCAGCCGGTTCATCTCGTAGAGATGGAGATTGGCCTGTGCCAACTCGTCCACCTTGTCATCGAGATTGCTGTTGGCCTTGCGGAGATCCTCCTGGGAGTCCACGAGGCCACGAAGCATGCGATTGAAGGCCACCCCGAGCTCTTCGAACTCGTCGGCCGTATGAATCTCGGCACGGGCCTGCACGTTGCCCCTTCGCACCTCGTCGGCCACATCCCGAAGGTGCTCGAGCGGCTTGACGATCACATAACGCACGATCGCATAGGCGACGAGCATCGCCAAAAACACCGTGATGATCGCGGTGGCGGCGAGAATGGCCCGGTTCCAATTGATCGCCTTGCGGGTGGAGGAATCGGGCATCACCACTTTGACCACCGCCATCAGATCGTTGTTGGCCAGAAGCGTTCGCGGCTTGCCTGTTGACTCGGAATCGGGCGTGGCAGCGGCGTCGCCGATCACGCCGCGATACTTGTGGCAGCCGGCACAACTGCTCCGCCACCGCACCGGCTGGTAGTAGTGGTATTCCGCCTTGTCGGCCGTGCGGAACTCCCGGTATTCGGTCGATGGAGACGGCGGCCCGCCCTTCGGCGCAGCGTCGGGCAACCGGTCCTGAAAATAGGTCAGCACGGCGGCGTCGAGCCGGGAGTACTTTACCCGCTCCTCCGGAATCGCGTCGGGCGTGAGCAGCCAGCTCTGGTATTGCTCGCTCTGCAGCGTGCGGCTCAGGAAATCAATCGCGCTGGCATATTGCTGCTCCGGTTCGAGCGTCTTCCAGTGGTACTGCAGCATGATGGCATCGACGAGATGCCGCCCGGTGCTCCGCGTTGAGGCGTAGACGAGTTCCTCGGTACTGCTGCCATACCACCAGAAACTGCCGGTGATCAGCACGAGCAGACAGAGCCCGAACAGGAAGCGGCATTTCCGCTCCAGGCTGGTCTCGCCCAGGATGTCTTTGAATGTCTGATAGGCCATGGCAACCTGACATCGTACTCCGGCCGGTTTCCCAGACGAAAGCCGGGAAAATTCGGGCTGCTGGATGCATCGGTGGCGACGCGCCGCCGGGGACGGCAGAAGTCTCGTCGCGGTGGCTTTTTCGCCATCACGCGTTGCGGCAGCGCATTCCCGGGCAGGGGCGAAAAATCCAAAAGCTCCTCGAGCTTCTGCCGATCCCCGGCCCCCCCAAGACTGCTTCGCAGGATGCGAAGCGCAGTACCAGCAAACTGCGTTTGCCAAGCGAAAACGGCAGGATGCCGTGTTTCGCGTGAAGACAGTTCCTCGAGCTTCCGCCGATCCCGGCTCCGTCCAAGACTGCTTCGCAGGATGCGAAGCGCAGCACCGGCAAACTGCGTTTGCCAAGCGAAAACGACAGGATGTCGTGTTTCGCGTGAAGACAGCTCCTCGAGCTTCCGCCGATCCCCGGCTCCCCCCAAGACTGCTTCGCAGGACGTGAGGGGTTGCCCGTGTCCCGAGAGCCGGCGTTGCTGACCAGCGCAGACAGGATGCCGAAGCCCAGTCAGCATCGAGTGAGCGAAGGGCAGGATGCCCGTAGCGAACGTCCGGCGACGGGGCATGGGCAACCCCGGCCCGCGAGACTGAGGACAGGACATCTGTGACGCCGTTCTTACAGCATTTCGACCGGGTCGACGTCGATGATCCAGGCCACGTTGTCGGGGGTCTGGAGCGAGGCCGTGGCGCGGCGGACAAGATCGCGGAGCTGGGGTCCATCGGGCCCGTGCACCTGCGCGTGCCAGCGGAAGCGGTCGCGGAGTCGGGCGATCGGCGCGGGGGCGGGACCAAGCACGCGAATCTTTTCGCTGTCCTGCGGCATGGCGGCCACCTCCTTGCGCAGCCGGTCCACGATGGTGCCCGCCCAGTTCGCCGCGGCCTGCTCATCGATGCTGCGGACGACGAACCGCACGATGCTGCCGAAGGGCGGATAGAGGAGCGCCTCGCGAATCGGCAGTTCGCTCCGCACAAAGGCCTCGTAGTCGTGCGACGCCGCGGCGCGGATGGCGGGGTGTTCGGGCGTGCTCGTCTGCACGACCACCCGTCCGCCGAGCGGGCCGCGGCCGCTGCGGCCCCCCACCTGCGTGACAAGTTGGCAGGTCCGCTCGGAGGCACGGAAGTCGGCGAGGTGCAGGCTGGCGTCGGCGTTCACGACGCCCACCAGCATCACGGCAGGGAAGTCGAGTCCCTTGGCGATCATCTGCGTGCCGACGAGGATGTCGATCTCGCGGTTGCGGAAGGCATCGAGGGTGCGTTCGTGACTGCCCCGTGACCGCATGGTGTCGGTGTCCATGCGGGCCACTCGGGTGCCTGGAAAGGCGGCGCGGATCTGATCCTCGAGTCGCTGCGTTCCGGTGCCCCGCGGCACGAGGTTTGGGGCCGAGCAGGAGGGGCACGACGACGGCAGCCTTGTGACGAGGCC
>CANHCU010000222.1 GCA_947459185.1 Planctomycetaceae bacterium
GGCGTTGCTGACCAGCGCAGGCAGGATGCCGAAGCGCAGTCAGCATCGAGTGAGCGAAGGGCAGGATGCCCGGAGCGAACGTCCGGCGATGGGGCGTGGGCACCCCCGACCTGCGAGAAGGAGGAGTCCCCCGGCTTACGCCGGGGGCTTTTATGGGACTTGGGAACATTTTGGTGGAGGTGCCCACGCCCCAGGAGCCGGCGTTGCTGACCAGCGCAGGCAGGATGCCGAAGCGCAGTCAGCATCGAGTGAGCGAAGGGCAGGATGCCCGGAGCGAACGTCCGGCGATGGGGCGTGGGCACCCCCGACCTGCGAGAAGGGCAACTTCCTTTGGTCTCGTGGCTACAATCCTTTGCATGCGAGTTCGGTCCTGAAGGTCCGTTTCCGAAATCATCGGGAGTCTCGGCGATGCGATTGCCAAACGCGTGGATCGTGACGGGGGTTGCAGCCGCTCTGGGGTCAGCGGTCGGCGGCGGGATCGCCACGCTGGAGGCCGCCACCCGGCCCTGGCGGGCAGGAGACTTTGCCGTCGCCGGCCGTCGGCCGTCGGGCCCCTTGCCGCAGGCCGATGTTCCTCAAACGCAGTTTGCCTTCGGCACCGTCGGCGTCGGTGCCAAGGGTTCCCACGAATTCGTGATCCGGAACATCGGCTCGGCCCCCCTGGAACTCACCAAGGGCGTCTCCAGTTGCACCTGCACCGTCGGCGACTTCGAGGAGTCTGAAGGCGGCTCGAAAGATGCGAAGGTGGTGCAGCCGGGTGGGAGCACGAAGCTCAACGTGGAGTGGAGGGGCAAGGGGGATGGCGGACCGTTCAGGCAACAGGCGAGCGTGCTGACCAACGACCCGTCTCGGCCACAGATCGCGTTCGTGGTGGAGGGAACGGTGGTGCCCACCTACAAGGCCGTCCCGACGTCTATCACGCTGCCCAAGCTGTCCGCCAGTTCGAGCCAACAGGCCACCGTGACGGTCTTCACCTTCGGCAAGGAGAAGCCCACGATCGACGCGCTTTCGGTGACCGAAGAGAAGACTTCCCAGTTTTACTCCCTTGCCTCGACGGACCTCGAGCCCGCAGAACTCACCGCTGCTACCGGTGCGACCGGCGGCTTCCTTATCACTGCCGATATCCGCCCGGGCCTGCCGATCGGCACGCTGCGGCAGACGATCAAGGTCGTGTTTCGGATGCCGGAAGAGGTGATCGCCGAGATTCCGGTGGAAGGATCTGTCTCGGGTGATCTTGCACTGGCCGGCAAGGCGTGGGATTCCTCCCGGGAAGTGCTTCTGTTGGGAACAGTTTCCAGTCGTACTGGAGCGGAGACCAGCCTGTTTGTCACCGTCAAAGGACCTCATCGGGCGGACGTCCAACTGGTGGTCCGGGAGATCGCCCCGGATGGGGTGAAGGTCGTCGTCGGAGAAGGCAAGCCGGTGGGGAGCGGAAACGTGATCCGCATCCCGCTTACGATCACGATCCCGCCGGGCAGTGCGCCGGCCAACCACCTCTGCTCCGAACAGGCCCCCGCGGGAAAGATCGTGCTCGACACAGGCCATCCCGACTCGCCCACACTCACCATTCCCGTCTGCCTTGCCATCGTCCCGTAGAGAGTGATTCGCACATGAACCGCATCGGTTTCGTCCATCGCGTCATTGCGGCCTGTGCCCTGCTGCTCGTCGCCATGGCAAGGCCCGGCGTCGCGGCTAAACTCCCCATCCAGGGTGAGGGCGTGAGCGACGACGTGGTCCAGACGTTTCGCGACCGTAATGGCAGCCTCTTCGAGGGTTGGCCGACGCCACAGGCGGTCGTGATCGTGACCGGCGCACTGGACGGCTATATCGAGCCCTGCGGCTGCACGGGCAAGGAGAATCAGAAGGGTGGCCTGAGCCGCCGCCGCAATCTGCTGCGGGCCGTCGCCGCTGCTGGATGGCCGATGGTCACGGTCGATCTGGGCGGGCAGGTCAAACGATTTGGACGTCAATCCGAGATCAAGTTCCAATCGATCGCGGACGGGCTCCGGACCATGGACTACACGGCCGTCGGATTTGGACCGGGCGACCTGCGACTGCCGGCTGAGGAACTGGTGGCCGCGGTGGCGCCGGTTGGCGACAGTCCCACGCCGTTTGTCAGCAGCAACGTCGGCCTGCTCGGCCTCGACGCCAACATCACGCCGCGGTTTCGGATCGTCGAGGCTGGAGGGCTGCGATTCGGCATCGTCTCCGTGCTGGGCGATGCGGAGGCCAAACAGGTCCGCAATGATGCCATCGAGATCCTGCCAGCCGCGGAGGGGGTCGCGGCCGCGGCGGCCGAATTAAAGAAGGCGAATTGCACGCACCAGATTCTGCTGTCGTGGGCCTCGCCGGAGGAAACGAAGGGTCTGGCGTCACGATTTCCGCAGTTCGACATCGTGGTGACGGCAGGCGGTGCCGACGAACCCCCGGCCGAACTCCCCGCGCTGCCGGGCGGCGGCCGTCTGATCGAACTTGGCCACAAGGGCATGTTCGCGGTGGCCGTCGCATTCTTCGACGATCCCGCAAAGCCGATGCGGTCGCAGCGGGTGCCCCTCGACGCCCGCTGGGGCGAGGCGGAGGACATGATCACGCTGCTGGGGACCTATCAAAGCCAACTGGAATCGCTCGGGCTGAGCGGGCTTGGGCTCGCGGCAGTTCGGCACCCCTCCGGGCGGAGGTTCGCGGGGAGCGCTGCCTGCGCCGACTGCCACAAGCACGCGTACGACGTCTGGAAGGACACGGCCCACGCCACGGCGCTGGCCACGCTGGAAGAACAGAAGCCCCGTCGCGATGGCGATCCCGAATGCCTCTCCTGCCATGTCGTTGGCTGGGCCCCCCAGCGTTACGAACCCTTCGAGGGCGGGTTTGCCGGCATGAAGACCACGCCCCATCTGGCTCAGCAGGGCTGTGAAAACTGCCACGGACCGGCCGCGGCCCACGCCGCCGTCGAACGTGGCGACGTACGTGCGAGCGTCACAGAGCGAGACCGCCTGCGGGGCGAATTGACACTGTCGATCAAGACCCCCGAGGGCAAGCAGAAGGCCGTCAACAACTGCCTGGAGTGCCACGACCTCGACAACAGCCCACAGTTCGACTTCGACACCTACTGGCCGCAAGTGGAGCATCCGACCCCGCCCGAAGAGAAAGCGAAGTCCGACTGAAAACCAGGGAGCCGGGATCGGTGAAGCTGGAGGAGACGAGGAGGATGTCCGACTTGTTGTGCGTACCATGCCGAGCGGGGTGACAAGTCGGAAGCTCCGAGCGACGGAAGCTTTGCCGTCCCGGCGCCGCGTCGCCAC
>CANHCU010000223.1 GCA_947459185.1 Planctomycetaceae bacterium
ATCGGTGCCGATCGAAACCTCGCCAAACATCCCAGGCTTGAGGTCTCCCGCCTTGTCTTGGATATGAAAGAACACCCGGAGTGTCCGTCGCTCTGGGGTGACGGTCGAGCTGATCTGCTCGACATGGGCCATATAGACCCGGTCGGGCAGGCCGTACAATCGCATCTCGCACTCTTGATCGGGCCGAATCAAGCCGATCTTCAGTTCAGGCAGGTCGGCGGAGATGATCGCCGCGTGCTCTTCCGCCTCGCTGAGCATGTCGGGCTCCGCGCCGGCCTGGGCCAGGCTGCGGTCGATTGCGGCAAGATTTCTCCGGGCCATCCGCACGTCTGCCTCGGCGGCATAGATATCCTTCTCCCCCTGCAGTTGAGCTTTGAGCAACGCCGACTTCGCCGCCAGAAACTCCTTCTGGGGAATGTTGGCGGACTCTGCGAGCGCGGAGAGCCTCTCCACCGTCGCTGCGAGGAAGTCGGTCTCTGCTTTGACGAGTTCGCGGGTCTTGGTCAGCTGCTGCGTGGCGAAGTTCACCTCGCTGCGGCTTCGCTGAAAATCACTGTACAGGTTGGAGATCGCACTCGAGCTAAATTGCCAGCGGTCCTCGATCGGCTGCGTCCCGTCCTTCACACGGGCCACCACCACGCCGCTCACGACAGCCGTCGGCTGCCGGGTTGTCTCCGGCTGGAGCGTGACGATCTCGAGCCGCTTCACGAGCGGCGAGTCCTCCGGAATGCGGAGGAGGCCGGGGCCGACCACCTCGGGCTTCGCCGCCGTAGCGACAGCCATCGGCCGCGAAGTCTCTGCCGCCATGCCGGCCCTTCCGGGGCCGGTGGGTCGCAGGAGCATGGCGATCAATCCGATCATCGCCAGGATCGAACCGATCATCCACGTCAGCCGCCAGAGCCGTGTGGCGACTGGTGGCGGTGCGGCCGGACCTTCGTGGAGGACATCGGGAGCGTTTGGAGAGGGGGCGGAGTGCATAGGGGTCGTGGCAGCAGGAGGGGCTGGGGCCAGGGCCGGCGCGTGCCTGACCGACGTGGAAGGGGCGTGGTGGGACGGGCGACGAACACCGGAAAGAAGGATAGATCGACTAGAAGCCCATTCGCAAGCGTTGGACGCGAGTGAAGCGGCCGAGGTGCCGTCAGCGGCTTGCCCATTCGTTTTCGGCCCAGCAAGACATGAAACGCCCTTCGATATCGGGTACTCTAGGGGTCAGCGTGCTGGAGGCGGATGCACCCACTTACAGCTGCCGCCTCTTCAGGATCAAGTTCCAGTCGGCCCGCACAGTCGGAGACGAAATCATGAGCGTCCAGATGGAACTCTCGCGGATCATCATCAGCGAGATCAACGACCAGCAGGTGGTCTACCTCAAGGAGGTCGAGGGCGACCGCACCTTCCCGATCCTGATCGGCCTCTTCGAGGCGACGAGCATCGACCGCCGCGTGAAGCACCATCAGTCGCCGCGACCACTCACCCACGACCTGCTGGTGGCAGCTGTCGAACTGCTCGGGGGCGAGTTCCAGGATGTCGTGATCTCGGAATTGAAAGAGCACACCTACTTCGCCACGATCCGCGTGCAGAAGGACGGCGAGATCGTGGAGATCGACGCCCGCCCCTCCGACGCGATCGCCGTGGCCGTGACCTGCGAGCCGAACCTGCCGATCTATGTGGCCGAAGAAGTCCTCTCCGACGTGCTCGGCTGAACTGCGGCGCCCGTTGCTTGGAGCCGCGTTGCAACAACAGGGCCAAGGAGTGTCCGCCACGCGCCATGACGCGTTCCCATCGTCCGGCCGCCTACAGTCCGAACGCCTTGCGGAGCACGGTCAGTGACTTCTCGCCGTGCTCGGCGGCCACGACCACGTTGAGCCGCACTTCGCTCGTGCTCACGAGGTCGATGTTGATGCCCTCGTCGGCCAGTGGCTTGAAGAGGCGGTCGGCCACGCCCGCATGGCTGCGGATACCGACGCCCGTGATCGAGAGCTTCGCCACGTGCGGCACGTCGGCGACGTGGGCCCCGCGGCTGGCGGCGATCCTGCGGGCCACTTCAATCGCCTTGTCGCGGCTCTCGGCAGGCACCGTGAACGAAATCTCCGCCCGGCCTTCCCGCGGATGACTCTGCACGATCATGTCGACGTTGAGTCCTGCCTTGCCCACCTCCTCGAACAAGGCGGCCGCCACGCCCGGCGTGTCGGGCAGATCCGTGAACGTCACGAGGGCCTGCGACGAATCGAGCTGGCAGTCCTCGATCGCGAGGTCCTCCATCCCCTCGAGCCTGCGGACCACATCGAGCGGGCTCGACTTCACGAGGTGCGAGCCCGCCAGATCGGCTTCGCTGGCGGCCGTGTCGGCCTCGAGCCCGAAGGCGTGGTGTACCGCCTGCACCGCCGCGGCACCATCCTTGCGATCGACGAGCACGGAGATCTTGATCTCGCTCGTCGTAATCATGCGGACATTGATCTTCTGAAGCGAGAGCGCGGTGAACATGCGGCCGGCGACGCCTTCGGCGGTGGCCATGCCCACGCCCACGACCGAGACCTTCGCCAATTCCGCATCGTGCGACACTCCAGTGGCTCCAAGCTGTGTGGCGACGCGGTTGGAAAGCTCGAGGGCGTCGGGCAGGTCGTCGGCTGGCACGGTGAAGGAGATGTCGGCCTGGCCCCCCTGCCCCACGTTCTGCACGATCATGTCGACGGCTATCCCAGAGGCAGCCAGCTTCGAGAAAAGTGCGTGGCTCGAGCCCGGCTGGTCGGGGACGTTTTCCAGCGTGATCCGGGCCTCGTCTTTCGCCAGCGCCACGCCGCTGGCGGGCCTGGGTGTCGATTCCTCGGCGGCGAGAATCACCGTGCCAGGCATCTCCTTGAAGCTCGACCGCACGAGCACCTTCACACCAAACTTCTTGGCAAACTCGATCGACCGGGAGTGCATGACGCCCGCGCCAAGGCTCGCGAGTTCGAGCATCTCGTCGTAGCTGATCGACGCAAGCCGGCGGGCCTTCGGCAGCATCCGCGGGTCGGTCGTGTAGATCCCGTCGACGTCGGTGTAGATCTCGCAGAGGTCGGCGTCGAGCACCGCGGCGAGCGCCACGGCGGTCGTGTCGGAGCCACCGCGTCCGAGCGTGGTGATGTTGCCGTCCTGATCGATGCCCTGGAAGCCGGCGGCAACCACGATCGCGCCGCTCTCGAGCAGTTTCTTCACGTGGTC
>CANHCU010000224.1 GCA_947459185.1 Planctomycetaceae bacterium
CGCCGCCGGATCACTGCATCGATCGACATCGACCAGTGGCTGCATGACGAGTCTGCGCACCCCGTGATTGCCGAACTCCCCGGCCGCACCGACACCCGTCGGTCGCTCGCGTCGGCCAAAGGCGGACCATCGACCAGCCGCAAGCCGCAGCCCGCCATTGAGAGCGTTTCCAGTGTGTCGCCGCTCGAACGGCGGCTCGCCGAGGCCTGCGAGGCCACGGAGCGGCTGCGGGCGACGCACCGCCTGGCCAGCGACCGCCGCGCGGGCATTGCCGCCAAGGTCGATGCCACCTCGCGGGATCGGAGCACGGAGGCCCTGCAGATGGAGCTGGCCGATGTCGAGCATCAGCTCGCCGCGCAGCTCGACCGCCGACGGCTGCTGGAACGCACCGGCCTCTTGCTCGAGGAAACCCGACTGACGGTCGCCCGCGACCACCAGCCCCCGGTGCTCCGCGATGCCTCCCACTGGCTGGCCCGCCTCACCGACGGCCGCCACACGGCGATCACCACCACGATCGACGAGGCGCGGCTCGAGGTGCACGATCGCGACGGGTCGGTCTGGAAGCCGGAGCGGCTCAGTCGCGGTACGCGAGAGCAGGTGTTTCTGGCACTGCGGCTCGCGCTTGTCCGCGATCTCCAGCGGCATGGCGTGCCGCTTCCGCTCGTGATGGACGACGCGCTTGTGAACTTCGACGACGAGCGGGCCCGGGCCGCGGCCCGGGTGCTGGTCGAATTCGTCTCCGATCAGCCGGGCGAGCGGCAGATGCTGGTCTTCACCTGCCATGCCCACGTGGCTGAGATTTTCGCCGAGGCCAATGCGACGGTCCGCTCGCTGAGCGAGCCGGGGCGCACGTGGCGGCGGCCGGAGCCGGTGGCTCTTCCCGCTCCGGCCCGCGTGGCGAAACCAAAGCCCGAGCCCACGCCGGCACCGCCGGCCCAGCCGGTGGCCGTCGCGCAGCCGGTGGCACCGCCGGTCGTCTTCCGCGAGGTGGAGCCCGGTGGCTGGCCGGCCGAGCATTTCTTCTTCAGCCCGTCCGGCGGCTACGCCGCCATGCACCGCGGTCAGAGCCAAGGTCGCCGCAAGTCGCGGTGACGGCCCGCGGACGGCCTCCCCTTCCAAGCCACGCTCTCCCCATCCAAGCCCGCAGCGCAAGCAAGGGAATGCGTCCGGCGTTACGGGAATGCCACGCGGATTCCTCTCGCTGGCGCTTCGGGCTTGCATGGAAATGCCCCGCGCCCGCACTCCTCCATCGCTTTCTACACCTTCACAATGCCCGACTGGATATCGCGGAGGTAGCGCGCCCGCATCTGGGCCAGAAGCATGCCGAGATACGCATTGGCTCCGAGCGAGAGAAACAGACCGATCAGGCTGCCCGTCAGCAGTGCCCATGGCTTGTCCTTTTTGACAGTGCCCGACTCCACGTCGGCAATCCGCGAGCCTGTTGATGCCACCACCGGTGCTGCCCGCGGTCGCCGCGAGGCCTCGATCACCGATCGCTCCACCGCCGGCGGCCAGGCATCGGCCACATAGATCTTCACGCGGCGCACGTCGCGCGCGTCGGCGGGCACATCGCTCGTGAACGTGTACGGCGTGCCGTTGCGGACGAGATCGGGTTCGACCCGCACGAGATAGTCACCCCCACCATCGACGTCCGGCACGAATGCGGCCTCGATGCCAAACACCGATTGCATTCCCATGGTGAGAGCAACCGCCATCAGCAGGGCCGCCGTGATCAGATTCGCGCGCACGAGAGTCGTCTCCAAAAGTATCCAATGCCAAAAGTATTCAATGCCAAGAGCATCTAATCCAAAAGCGTCCAAAAAAACACAGGTTCGGCGCAGCCAACCCGGGCCCAAATCCACCGGCCCTTTGTCGCCCTACCCGCGGCCCTTCGCCGCCAGCGTCAGGAGGATTTCACCCTCTCGACGACCCTTTGTGCAACTCCATCCGTTCCCGGCATGGCAGCTCCCCCCGCAAGTTCGGTCCCATTTTGCCCGGAGAGGCTGACAATCTCGGCCTGCAGCATCGTGAGCGCGGCCTGTAAAAAGGCTACGGCGATCGGGCCCACGAAGATGCCGATCGGGCCCAGGGCCCCGACGCCGCCGAGCACGCTCAGCAGGGCCAGGAGCGGGTGGAGTTTCGACTGGCCGTGCAGCACGATCGGCTTGATGATGTTGTCCACCGTCGAGACCACACACGCTCCCCAGAGGGCCAGGCCAACCGCCGCCCAGGTGTTCTTCACGAAAAAGAGCAGGTAGAGGCTGGCAGTGCCCCAGACGGCGGCGGCTCCGACAAACGGCACCAGCGCCCCAAAAAACGTCAGCAGCGTCAGGAGAAACACGCCGCCGAGGCCGGCGATATAGAACCCGAAGCCCGCCAGCACCGCCTGCACGATCGCCGCCAGCAGGGTGGAGCTCACAACCGCCCGGCTCACCTCCTCGAATTCTTCGAGGAGCTGCCACTGATACCGTCGGTCGAGCGGGATGAGCCGCGTGACCGCCTCGAACATCCGTCGGCCGTCGGCGAGGAAGTAGAAGAGGCTTACCGTCATCACGACCAGGCCGATCAACAGCTTGACGATCACCACCGGCGCCCGGGCCGCGATCGGGCCGATCCATTCCTCGGCCACCTTGCGGAGTTCCGCGTTGACGCTCTCACTGGTCACGTGCAGGCCGGTGGCATCGTTGACGGTGACAACCAGTCCATCGAGCACATTCGGATCGAGACGAATGCCCCCAGGGCTGCGGAGCATGGCCACGGCATCCCCGCCGGCCCGCGACACGAGCAGGAACAGCGGCACGAGCACGATCAAGAGCACGAACAGCGTGGTGAGCGCGGCCGCCACCCACTCCGGGACGAGAAACCGCTCACGGAGCCAGCGGTGCAGCGGTCCGAAGATCACCACCAGCATCGCCGCGAGCAACAGCGGCAGTAGGAAGCTCGACATCACGCGGAGCGAGAGCAGGCCGAAGATGACCACGAGGCCGAGGATCACGCCGAATGAAACCAGCTTTGTCATCTGAGAAAGTCCCGGAGACCGCTCCGCCCGCTCTGCGTCGCGTTGCATCGCCACGATCCTGATCACGTGTCAGTCGCGTTCAGTAGAGTGTATGCCAACCTCCCTCCG
>CANHCU010000225.1 GCA_947459185.1 Planctomycetaceae bacterium
GCCGCAGCCGGCTCGCCGAGTCGCTCCTTTGCACCAGCGACTTCACATCCTTTCGTCGCCGACACGACGGCGTTCCTCGTGGACAGGAAGCCCGTCGTCGGCTTGAGGAGGCCTGCCTGCTCAACCGGACCTGGGGTGACGGCTACGGCTATCTCTTGGTGGCCACGGGCCGGGCCGAGGTGATGATCGACCCGATCATGAATGCCTGGGACGCCGCGGCAGTGGAAACGGTCGTCACCGAGGCGGGCGGACGGTTCTCCGACTGGGAGGGCCGGCCACGAATCGACTCCGGCGACGGAGTGGCCACCAACGGGCTGGTTCACGAGGAAGTGCTTGGACTCGTGACGCGATAACCATTTCAGCGGCTCATCTTGCGAAAAACGGCCAAATGGCTATCCTTTGGGTTTCGCTTTCATACGTTTCCCCTTCTTTCAGCGAGTTGTTCCCGTGGCACGTTCCTGTCAGGTCTGCGGCAAGGGTTTGTCGGTCGGCAACCAGGTCACCATTCGCGGTAAGGCGAAGTACCTCGGCGGCGTCGGCACGAAGGTCACGGGCATCACCCGTCGGAAGTTCAAGCCGAACCTGCAGCGTCTCCGTGTCACGCTCGCCGGCACCAACACGAGCATGCTGGTCTGCACGCAGTGCATCAAGGGTGGCAAGGTTTCAAAACTCGTCCGGCAAAAGCCCTTCCGTCTGCCGACCGTCGAGAAGGCAAAGCCTACTGCCGTGGAAGCGGTGCCGTCGGGTCCGCGGGCACGGCCCTGATCGAAAAGGCCATGAGTCCGCGGGTGGCACACTCGCCCTCCTGCCGGGCCCTGGCACCCCCTCCGAGCCACGTTCCACGAGACTGCAAAAGAACCGAGCGCACGCGTGACCACTCCACCGCAGCCGCTGACGGCGAAGGATGTCGCAAAGGTCGCCCTGCTCGCGCGGCTTGCGGTCTCTGAGTCGGACCTCGAGCGGATGACCGGCGAACTGTCGAAGATCGTCGGCTTCGTGTCGATGCTCGGCGAACTCGACACGTCCGACGTGGCCCCTCTGGCCCACCCGCTCGATACGCAAAACGTGTTCCGTGACGACGTGCCGGCCGCCTCGCTCTCCACGGCCGAGGCACTGCAGTCGGCGCCGCGGCACGACGGCGAATGCTTCCTCGTGCCGGCCGTGCTGGGCGACTCGGGAGCGGCTTAGCCGCGGACTGTTCTGCCCGTCGCACGTCCGTCCGTTTTTCCGAGATCGTACCCTCCGCTTCGTCGCACGAGCATCATGCAACCCATCGAAATGTCCGCCGTTGATCTGGTCGCCGCCCTGCGGCAGGGCGACATCACGGCCGTGCAATGCACGACGGCCTTTCTCGACCGGATCGAGGCGACCAATGGCACGATCAACGCCTTCCTCGCGGTTGACCGCGATGGAGCCCTGACGCGGGCGGCCGACATCGACGCCCGACGGAAGGCGGGCAAGCCGCTCGGAGCCCTCGCCGGCCTGCCGGTAGCGCTCAAGGACGTGCTCTGCACCGCCGACATGCCAACCACCTGCGCGTCGAAGATGCTGCAGGGATTCCGGCCACCCTACGACGCCGACGTGGTCGCCCGGCTACGAAAGGCCGATGCGGTGTTCGTGGGCAAGACCAACATGGACGAGTTCGCCATGGGCGGCTCGAACGAAAATTCCGCGTTCGGACCGGTTCGCAACCCGTGGGACCTGTCGCGGGCCCCGGGCGGTTCGAGCGGCGGCTCGGCAGCCTGTGTGGCGGGCGACATGGCCCCCGTGGCGATCGGCTCTGACACCGGCGGCTCGATCCGGCAGCCCGCCGGCCTCTGCGGCATCACCGGGCTGAAGCCGACCTACGGCCGCGTCAGCCGCCGTGGCCTGATCGCCTTCGCGTCGAGCCTCGACCAGATCGGGCCGATGGCCCGCAGCGCCGCCGATTGTGCCCTGATCATGGAGACGATCGCGGGGCACGATCCGGGCGACTCCACCTCGCTGGCGGTCGATGTGCCGCGGTATACCGACCTGCTCGACAAGCCGCTGGCCGGCGTGCGGATCGGCCGCGTGCCCGAGCACTACGCCGAGGGCCTCGATCCGGAAGTGGCAAAGGGCGTCGATGAGGCGTTTGCGGTGCTCAAGGCGGCCGGTGCGACCGTCCACGACGTGCAACTGCCACACGCGAAGTATGGCATCCCCACCTACTATCTGATCGCGCCCTGCGAGGCGTCGAGCAATCTCGCCCGCTATGACGGAGCGCACTATGGGCACCGGGCCGAGCTCGGCCAAAAACATCGGGCCGAGCCCGGCCAAAAAGCTGGCGGCTTCGAATCGCCGCTCGTCGAAATGTACTGCCGCAGCCGCGCCGAAGGATTTGGGCCGGAAGTGAAGCGACGGATCATGCTCGGCACCTACGCCCTCTCGGCCGGCTACTACGACGCCTACTACGCGAAGGCCCTGCGGGTGAGGCGTCTCATCCGGCAGGACTACCTCGACGCCTTTCAGTCGGTGGACCTCATCGGCGGCCCTGTCTCGGCCACGCCCGCCTTCAAGCTCGGCGAGAAGACCGACGACCCGCTGGCGATGTATCTCGTCGACCTCTACACGGTGGGCACGAATCTGGCCGGTGTGGGGGGCATCTCGTTCCCCTGCGGATTCACGAAGTCGGGCCTGCCGATCGGCTTCCAACTGCAGGCGCCGCCGCTGGCCGAGCCGCTCCTGCTTCAGGCGGCCGACCGCTTCCAGCGACTCACCGACTGGCACCGGCGTCGTCCCAAGACCACGGGGGAGGTGAAGGCATGAGCAACTCCGCACCCTACACGACGATCATCGGCCTGGAAGTACACGTGCAGCTGATGACCCGCACGAAGCTCTTCTGCGGCTGCTCCACAAAGTTTGGCGGTGCACCCAACACACAGGTCTGCCCGACCTGCCTGGGCCTGCCGGGATCGCTGCCGGTGATGAACCGGCAGGCCTTCGACCTCGCTCTGCGGGCGGCCTTGGCCCTCGAGTGCACGATCGCCCCGTTCACGAAGTGGGACCGCAAGAACTACTTCTATCCCGATCTGCCCAAGGGCTATCAGATCAGCCAGTTCGACCTGCCGTTTTCGAGCGACGGCACGCTCGAGGTTGTCGATCCGA
>CANHCU010000226.1 GCA_947459185.1 Planctomycetaceae bacterium
CGAGAAGCAACGGCTCTCGATCGCGCGGACGCTGCTCTACGACCCGCGGGTGCTCGTGCTCGACGAGGCGACGAGCAACATCGACGCTGAGGCGGAGAAGAGCATCCAGGAGGCGCTCGCCGTTCTGGTTCGCGGGCGGACGACGATCGCGATCGCCCACCGGCTCTCCACGCTCCGCAACGCCGACCGCATCCTCGCCTTCGATCGCGGCCAGCTCGTCGAGCAGGGCACCCATGCCGAACTGCTCGCCGCCGATGGCATCTATGCCCGACTCGTGCGGATTCAGACTCAGGTCTCGAAGCAGCCCACGGTGGACAGCCTGCTGGTGGAGGACAAGGCCGACGATAAGGTGCAAGGGAAGGGGAAGGACAATGACAAGCCTGGACTGCCCGCACTGGATGCGTCGCAGCATGCCATGCAGCAGCCCCCCGCCGCTGCCTGCATCCAGTGGCTCGACCCGCAGGGGTACCGCTTCGCGATCGGCTCCCATGACCGAATCGAACTCTGGAAGGACGACACGCGGATCGCCGCCGGCATCTTCGTGGTCCGTACGTTCCCAGCCACACATCCGGAGGAGTATCTCTCGGTCCGGGGCTGGGGCGAGACGGGCGAGGAGGTCGAACTCGGCATGATCCGCTCGCTGGACGGCTGGAGCGTCGCCAACGCCACGATCGTGCGGACGGCACTCACACGGCGATCGCTCGTGCGGACGATCATCCGGGTGCATGGCGTGAAGCTCGCCCATGGCTACCTTGATCTCGACGTGGAGACCGACGCGGGCCGTCAGGCGTTCACGATGCGGTGGACGCAGAGCCAGGCGATCGACTACGGCACCGACGGCAAGATGCTCGTTGACACGGAGGACAACCGCTGGGTCGTCCCCAATGTGGACGATCTTCCGAAGCCCGACCGCGAACGGTTCATGCAGTACGTGTATTGGTGACCGGAACGGCCGTCGCTTTTCCCATAAAAGCCCCCGGCGGCAGCCGGGGGCTCGCGGCACCTGAAACGGACAACGATCCTCTCGCTTGCGCTTCGGGCTTGCATGGGAAGCGGGGCGGGCCGCGTAAAAATGAGCCGGCCCGGATCGGCGGGGCCGATCCGGGCCGGTCGTGTGGATTCAGCAGGCGTGCGGCAAAACGCCGCCCGACCGCATTACTTGCCGAGCTTCGAGATCGTCTCAATCATCGGCGTGACGGTTGGGCCAAGGATTTCCTTGACGCCGGGGATCGCCATGACCGTGTTGATCACCGTCTGCAGGGAGCCCATGTTCTTGGACACGAGTTCCACGATCGACGAGCGGCCCGCCTCGGGCAGCGCCATGGTCGACTTCTGCAGCGACTCGAGCACCGGAGCGTACTCGCCCAGCTGCGGAATCGCGGCCCGAGCCGAGGCCTCGTCGGTCACGGTGCCGAGCACCTTGCCGAGGTTGCCAAACAGACCGGTGAGGTTCTCGCCCACCTTGAGGGCTTCGACCATCTCGGGGGCCAGCGAGATCTTCTCCTCGACGGCATCGGCGACGACCTTCTTGCCTTGCGTCTCGATCACTTCAGTGCGATCGACGACCACGGGACCTTCACGACGGACGGTCTCATTGACCACCACGGCGCGGGGCTCCTCCTTCGCCTTCGGCCACAGAGCCCAGCCCACCAGGCCGAGCAACGGCAGCAGCAGCAGAGGCAGCCACGACGGGAACGCCGACGCGGGCTCCTCGTGACGGTGAGCACCACGGGTCTCCTCGTGGCGCTGCACGCCGCGGGTCTCCTCGGCACGACGCGGCGAAGCCGAAGTCGTGTCGAAGTCGGCGAGCGACAGGCCACGCGGCAGAGCCGCCTTGATGTTGTCCTGCTGCTCCGAGAAGAGCCTCGTGAGGCCGGCCGCATCAGGCTTGGCACCCTTGAAGGAATTCGCCACCGTGCCCAGCACGATCGGGGCCAGATAGGTAAGCAGGGTCTTCATGATGCCAGGCTGCATGCCGGCAAACGAAGCGATCGTGCCCACCAGGCTGCCCAGATTATTGCCGAGCAACGACGACAGCAGGCTGCCGCCGATGCTGCCGAGGCCCGAAGCCTGGCTACCGCCGAGCAGGCCGGCGAGGTTGCCGAGCATCTTGAGGTCGAGGCCGCCCAACGACGATGCAAGCTGGCTGGCACCGCTGTTGGTCGAGGCCATCTTTCCAAACGCGCTCAGCAGCGCCGGCACAGCGGCGTTGGTGGCGGAACGGGTCTGCGCCTCGCTCGTACCCGTCAGTCCGGCCAGTTTGCCCAGCACATCGCCGGTCAGTTGGCTCGTTACCAGATCCACAAGATTCATAATCACTCATCTCCAGAAGGGAAGAAACCAGAGCCTGAAAGAACATGGCACGTCTTCCCTGACGAGCATGTCTGACCGTCCGCGGCACCCATAAAATGGGGCCCCGAAACACCGGCCATGACCAACTGTCATACGGGGTTGCAAGGGGGGATGCAAGCGGCCGGTAAAGTCAGCGTAATAGCCAGTCCCCACAGCCCCGTCACGATCGGACACCCGCTGTTTTTCAGCCTGTTTTCGACCCGATGCGACCCCTTGCAGAGGCCCGTTAGAGAATGGCGAGAGGGTTGCGTCGCTCTTCCAGCGTGCCCCGTGTCACCCCCACGCGGTTGGTGGCCTTGAGCCGCCCCCACACCTCGCGGCCGGTCGTCCTGCCGGCGAGCAGATCGCGGTAGCCGCGAAGGATGTCGCTGATGGTCTCCGCATCCTCATCGAGCAGTTCCACTCGGAAGTGCCCGACTCGGCGGGCCACGAGTGCGGGCACCGCCTCGGCGGCGCTCTGCGGCACCGCGTTGAAGAGCGTGTTGCGACAGCCCACGTCGGCGGTGAGCGGGTGCTCCACACCGATCCGGTCGCGGAGTTTCACGACGTGGTCGTCGCATGGCCGGCCGCAGTTGGTCTTGTTGGTACCCGGCGAAAGCACGGCACAAAACACGCAGTGCTCCATGTGGAACATCGGCATGTGCTGGTGGACCACCACTTCGAGCCACTCCGGTGGCATTGCCGCGACCAGCGCCAGCAATTGATCCCGGTTGAGGTCGTATGACGCGGTCACCCGCGAGAGCCCCTCCTCCAGAA